>JAYTKJ010000127.1:0-3695 GCA_043730365.1 Acidobacteriota bacterium
TCGAGGCCGCGCAGATCGTGGAGCGGGCGCGCGCGGGCCAGGCGGCGATTGAGTCCGTCAAGGGCGAGACGCAGCGGATGGCGCCGCCCCTGCTCTATGACTTGACGGAGTTGCAGCGCCACGCCAACCGCCTCTACAGCTTCAGCGCTCAGAAGACGCTCGATGTGGCGCAGGCGCTCTATGAGCGGCACAAATTGCTGAGCTACCCTCGCACCGACAGCCGGCATCTTTCCGCCGATGTGGCGCGCACGCTGCCAGGCGTAGTGGCGGCGATCATCGAGCCGTACATCGGCAAGCTCGCGCCGGGCACGGGCGAGCGCGCGCTGGGGCGGCGCTATGTGGATGACACCAAGGTCAGCGATCACCACGCCATCATTCCCACTGCCACCAAGCCGCAGCTGGATCAACTGAGTCCGGACGAGCGGCGCATCTATGACCTGGTGTGCCGGCGTTTGCTGCAAGCCTGGCATGACGAGCATATCTGGCGCGTTACCACGGTGATCACGGCTATCTCGAATCCGGGCGTGGTGGACAAGTATCTCTCCAGCGGCACGGCGGTGGAGCAGATTGGCTGGAAGGTGCTCGACATCGTGGTCGAGAAGAAGACCGCGAAGAAGAAGGGCGAGGGGGCGGTCGACGACGACAGCAGTAGCAAGACGCTGCCACCGGGGCTGATCGACGGCCAGCCGCAGCAGGTGATGGACGTGGAGGCCGTGAGCAAAAAGACGCGGCCGCCCAAGCGATTCACGGAGGGAACGCTGCTCACCGCCATGGAAAGCGCGGGCAAGGCGCTGGACGACAAAGAGCTGTCTGACGCGATGAAGGAGTGCGGCCTGGGTACGCCGGCAACGCGCGCCTCCATTATTGAAGTGCTGCTCACTCGGACTTATATCGAGCGGCAAGGTAAGGCGCTGGCCGCCACTAACAAGGGCATTCATCTCATTGAAGTAGTGCATCCGGAAGTGAAGAGCCCGGCCATGACGGGGCAATGGGAAGCGGGGTTGCAGCGTATCCATCGCGGCGCGGCGGAGTTGGGGCCGTTCATTGAAGGCATTGAGGAGTACGTCGCCGATGTAGTGGGCAAGGTCTTCAGCGGTGTGCCGGTGAATAAGGCCATGGCGGCGGCCGCAACCTCGGGCTCGTCGCCGAAAGTCCAGAACCCGGCGCCGCTGCGTCCCAAGATCGACAGCTCCGGCCGCCCGATCGACGAGATCCTCAGTGAGCGCTTCGGCTTTGAACAATTCCGCCCGGGGCAGGAAGCGGTGTGCCGAGCGATTGTCGACGGCCACGACGCGCTGGTGGTAATGCCGACGGGCGCGGGCAAATCGCTCTGCTACCAGATTCCAGGCCTCGCGCGCGGCGGAGCCACGCTCGTGGTAAGTCCGTTGATTGCGTTGATGGAAGATCAAGTGTCCAAGCTTCGCGAACGCGGCCTGCGAGCCGAACGGATTCACTCGGGACTCGACCGCGCTTCGTCGCGCCAGGTTTGTATCGACTATCTGCAGGGTAATCTGGATTTCCTCTTCATCGCGCCCGAGCGCTTCCGCGTGCAAGGGTTCCCGGAGATGCTGGCCAAGCGGCGTCCGGCGCTGGTGGCGATTGACGAGGCTCATTGCATTTCGCAATGGGGGCACGATTTCCGGCCGGACTACCGGCGCATCGGGCCATACCTGGAAACCTTCCGCCCCGCGCCCGTGGTAGCGCTAACCGCTACCGCCACACCGCGCGTGCAGAACGACATTTTCAGCCAGCTAGGTTTGAACGGGCCGCGGTTTATCCAAGGCTTCCGTCGCGACAACCTGGCAGTGGAAGTAGTGGAAGTGGCGCCGTCGCGCCGGGCCGATCTGGTGGAAGAGTTGCTGGGCGGGGATGACCGGTTGCCGGCGATCATCTACACGCCGTCTCGCCGCGAGGCTGAGACCGTCGCCACCGGGCTCAGCGCCCGCTTTCACGCCGAAGCCTATCACGCCGGGCTCGATGCTCAACGGCGCTCCAGCATCCAGGCACGCTTCATGAGCGGAGAGCTGGACGTCATCGTGGCCACCATTGCCTTTGGCATGGGTATCGACAAGTCGAACATTCGCACGGTGATTCACACCTCGACGCCCGGCTCGATGGAATCGTTCTATCAGGAGATCGGCCGCGCCGGACGCGACGGTCAGCCTTCGCGCGCGATCCTCATGCAGTCTTATGCCGACCGGCGCACGCATGACTTCTTCTTTGAGCGGGACTATCCCGAGCCGAACGCGCTGGCCAGGATCTACTCAAAGCTCGGCGACGTGGCGCTGCCCAAGGAGATCGTGCGGGCGCAATGCCGGCTGGGCGAAGAGTTCGACGCGGCGCTGGAGAAGTTATGGACCCACGGCGGCGCGTTGATCGACTTTGAAGAGAACGTAGCGCGCGGCGAGCCCACGTGGCGCGATGGCTACGAAGAGCAGCGGGCCGACAAAGCGGCGCAGCTTGAGGAGATGCTCAAGTTTGCCGATTGCAACCAGTGCCGCATGGCCACGCTGGTGCGGCACTTCGGCGATATCCAGGACGGGCGCACGCAATGCGGCATCTGCGATTTCTGCGCGCCGGATGATTGCATTGCGCAGCTATTCCGCGCGCCGACGGCGAGCGAACGCCAAGTGGCCGGCAGGATACTCGAGTTGCTGAACAAGGCCGGTACGCTGGCGGCCGGACGGCTTCACACCGAAGTGGGCGGCGAATCGGCGATGGCGCGGCGCGATTTTGAGCGGCTCCTCGGCGGCTTGGCGCGGGTGGCTCTAGTGCGCCTCGAAGACGCCAGCTTCGAGAAGGACGGCAAGACCATCGGCTTCCGCAAAGTGCATATCACGCTGGATGGCCGGGCCGAGGCGAAGTCTGGCGACGCTCCGGAATTCACGATCACCGAGATCATGGAGGCCGAGGGCCGGCCCGGGCGCAAGACGCGAAAGGCTCCCCCAGGCAAGAAGAAGAAAGAAGCGAGGCGCAAAGGGACGGCCAAGGCACCCGCGGTATCGGCCGTGGCTGCGGCGGCGGGATCGGGTGAAGTGGAGAAGGCGCTCAAAGCGTGGCGATTGTCGGAAGCCAAGAAGCAGAATGTGCCGGCCTTCCGCGTCATGACGGACCAAACGTTGCGCGCCATCGTCGCCGAGCGCCCGCGAACCACCAACGCATTGCTGGCGATTCACGGGATGGGCTTGCGGGGTGTGGAGAAATACGGGGCGGCGATTTTCCGGGTGCTGAGTAAGTCCGGGTAGCCAGGACCTCTTACGATTGCGGCCAGTCGCTTAGCTGGCGTTTGAGAATGGCTTCAAGCTCGTCCTGGTGTTCCATGCGAACGTGAACCCTCGGCGACGGCAGGATAGAGAACATGCGGCTGAGGCAATCGCAGTAGTGCCCTCGGCGGACGTATTGAAAGCACGACGAGGCCGCCTGGCTCGGGATAGCTCTCCCACTCGTACGCTCGATATCGAGCCAGGAGATCAGGCGTCCCCGATGGAGCAGCCCCCGGTCTCGCACTTCAAGAAAAGGCAGAACCATCTACCTGAAGTGCGGCCACGAGGTGCTGGTGGACGCTCTGACCGGCTCGATGGGAGACACTCACTGCAAACTGCTTACCCAGCAGTTGGACCGCATTGAACTAATTGACCGGCAGATCGACGAGTTGAACAAGCTGGCCGCCACACAGATGCAGAAGTATCAGGATG
>JAYTKJ010000128.1:0-41798 GCA_043730365.1 Acidobacteriota bacterium
CAGCGCTCCTTCGACTCCACCTGCCGCAAGTTTCACCGTTTCCTCACTCAACCCCAACACTGAGCCCCCGAGTTACCCACTGATTCCCCGGACGAGCCAGTTTGGGATTCCCCACGCGACCGCGGAACTGCGCGCGGCCATCGAGCATCCCGATACCGACACCGTCGTGATCGGCCTGCCGAATCATCTCCATGAGGAGTCGGTGCAACTGGCGGCAGGCGCGGGCAAGGCTGTGCTGCTTACCAAGCCGCTAGCGCGCACCTCCGAGGAGGCGTGGCGCATTCTGCAGTTGGTGGAGAAAGCGGGCGTGTTTGCGGGCTACCTGGAAGATCTGGTCTACACGCCCAAGGCGCGCAAGGCCATTCGGGCCGTGCAGGCCGGACAGGTGGGAAAGGTCACGTGGGTTCGCGCGCGCGAAGCACATCCGGGACCGCATAGCGCCTGGTTCTGGGACGCCAAGCAGGCGGGCGGCGGGGCCATCATCGATCTCGGCTGTCATTGCATCGAGATCGCGCGCAGCTATGCCGGCAAACAAAATCGACCCGTGGAAGTGATGTGTTGGGCCGATACGCTGGTGCATCCGATTGAGGCTGAAGACAACGCGATCGGGCTGGTGCGCTACGAAAGCGGCGCTATCGGACAGTTTGAAGTGAGTTGGACGTTTCGCGGCGGCATGGACTTACGCCATGAGGTGGCGGGCACCGAAGGCACCATCTGGCTGAATCATTTCCTGCGCACGGGCTTTGAGCTTTTTTCGGCCGGTGCGGGCGGTGGCCAGTACGTGGCCGAGAAAGCGGAGACGGCGAGCGGGTGGCTTTTTCCAGTCGGGGACGAGCTGGTTGAGCTGGGTTACGTGGACATGTTTACGGATATGTTCAATGCGATGGACGAGGGGCGCGCGCCGGTTGAGACTTTCTATGACGGCTACGTCGTCAATGCGGTGATGGATGCCTGCTATGCGTCGGTGAAATCCAAGCGATGGGAGCCGGTGGCTTTGCGGGAATGGCGCGGCGGACCGGCAGGTACGGAACGGATTGGCAAGGCCGTGCAGTCATACGAGGGGCACGTGGTCATCAAGCAGGAGAAGATGCCTGACGGGCGGATGAAGATGATTCTGAAGAATCCGGTGACGGGAGAATTCAACGACGTTTTCGTCTAGCAGGGGCGCGCGTGAGGCTTAGAGCGGGACTGACCACCACGGCTGCCTGGCGGGGCGGGGGCTGGATGTCGTAATGCATGTGGTTATGATGGCCGTCCACTTCCGTGCATAGGCGCTCACCTACTAACACTGGGTCATTGAACAGAACCCGCAGCGCCAGTGGCTGGGCGAGTAGGGCGAGGATCATGGCGCGCGCAGCGGCGCGATCATATTTCGGTGAGGTGAACTCGGTGGGGAGCGCTTTGCCATCGGTGCGCGGCAGCAGGAGATCACAACACAGACCGGTTTGATGAGTGGCATGATCTTTCGTCTTGCCGCCGCGGGGCCGGCTGGCATCATTCACTCGCATCAGCGCCGCAGCGGAGTGAGTGGAGAGATGGGTAGCCAGATAGGCGCGTCCGGCGCCGGCCAGCGTATCGGCCAACCAACTGGCGCCAAAGTCGTGGTCATCTGCCAAGTCCGCACGTTCGAAATTCACATAGCCTTCGGCGGGCGAGCCAGCCGGCATCTCGATCCAACGGGGAGCGTTGACGGCGTTGAGCCAAGCCAGCGTCAGGCCGCCCGGGTCCACCAGTCCGTCGTTCTGCGGACGGTCCAACGTCTGGAAGCCGTTCTTGATGGCCTGAAAGAGCTGGATCACCTTGATGGTGAGTGGCCCGACGCTGGCCTCGGCCGTGACCCAGTCGAAGCCCAACTCGGCGAGGCGGTCCTTCAGCAGGCGGACGTCGGCGGCTTTGTTAGCGCCACCCTTTCCTACGCTGGCCGAGAGGCTGATGGCAGGCATACGGTTATGGCTCCTTACTCGCTTCGAATGCACCGAGATCGGGCGCGGCACCCTGAGGGCGGCGGCGGCCCCGCCAATCGCGCTTCACCTCTTCGATCGATTCGGCGCGGTCAATGGCTTCGCTCCCCGCTTCGAGATCGAAACTGAAAGCGCTGGAGTCGACGAATCGGACGCTGCCGCCTGAGACTGAGGCGCTGTCCGAGACGCCGCCGAGCGCGGCTGGCTCACCAGGGAAGTAGCCGTTGGCGCGCAGATTGGCGGATGGACGGGCCTCGACGTGCGCCGTGCGGTACCACGAACAATCATTGAGACAGTTGGTGTTTTCAGACTGTACGAAAAGGTTGGCGCGGATGTCGACCTCGCGCGCGGTCTCGCCGACGTTGATGCCTTGACGGCCGTTCTCGAAGAACGTGTTGTGATAGACCCGCACGTTGCGTACCTCTCCGGTCACCACGATGCCGATGTGGCTATTGGCCGTGAAAATATTGTCGCGCACCACGACATCTTCGATCAGGTTACCGCGGCCGCCCTCGTCGCTCATCGCGATAATCAGGCCGGAGCGGAGGCGTGAGTTCTTGAGTAAGTTACCTTCGATGAGCACGTGACGGATCTCGCGACGGAAGTCATTGGCGGAACGCTGCTGATCGAACACATGCAGCCCTTAACCCGGCGCTCCGCCGCCCACGTTGTAAATGATGCGCAGGTTATTGCCGTAGGGGACGTAGTAGCAGTGGCCTTGCGTGCCGACGGGGCTGCTGGTGGCCTCGCAGGAGTTGCCGGCCAGCATGTGATCGTCGCCATGTGTGTCGATGAAGCCCCAACTGATCGGGCCGGTGAGAGAGTTGTTGATGAACCGGACACCCCGGCGGCGGCCCGCGTCTCCGGTGTCCGGAATGCCGATGGTCTTGCCGGTTCGGAAGCGGAAGCCGGAGATGGTGACATAGTCGGCATCCACGATAAACGGGTGAGCGCCGTTGGTGAGATAGACGTCCTCGCCAGGATAGGGTAGTTACGGATGATCTTGCGCGCTGCCGTCGTGTCCCCGTGGCCGTACTCGCGGCGGATCCATATTTCGCTCTCGGTGAGTTCGCAGCCGCGCACCAGGATTGCGTCGCCGGGTTGGGTGATAGAGGGCTCGATGGCCCGAGAGATGGAGTTACACGGATCATCCGCGGTGCAGGCTCCGGTGGGTGATCCGGTTGGTGCGACGTAGCGGAAGCGGCCTGGAGCAACCGTGAACGGGGTCTCGCCGTTGGTCTCACCATTTGCTGTTTTGACAACGATGGCGCCGCCGGTTACACCCATGCCAGGTTGTACAACAATCATGTCGAGTAGCGGGTTCTCCGCGTTGCGCTCACCCCAGACGCGATAGGCCGCGACCTCGACGCCGCCAATCGTGACGGTGGAATCTCGGCGTTGAGCGCCGAAGCCGGTGCCGAAGATCGCGATGGGAATGCCAAGATCGTCCGGGCCACCCGTGGTGGGGCCGGCGTCTGCGTCGACGAAGAGGATGGTGGGTTCGGCGGCTGTGGCGGCGAGACAGGCGAGGGCCAGCAGGGCGATTTGCCGATTCATGAACAGCATTCTACATTGAAACCAGATTCGGGGAGCCGGCGTCCAAGCCAACAAATGAAGGCCCAGCGTATCTGTACATTGCTGCTCAGTTCATCCGTTCTTGCCGCGCCGCCCGAGCAGTCCAGGACACGAGGAAGCTGCCGCGCTTCGAGCGAATGAAACCGGTGGGTACGATCCATACGACATTACCTAATTAACATTTCGCCGCAGCGATTCGACGAAGGTTTTCCCGGCGTTACCGATCGGTTTGAGTGGTTTGCGATTGACTACACGGGTAACATCTGAGTTGACGAGTACCTCTTGCTTGCGCGCGCGGCTCCGTACCGAGGCGCACCCGCAAAGGGAGCGCTCTTTCTTCCGCCGCAAGATTCGAGCCTGACCTCTAGGTGCGTCTACGCTTTCACTAACTGCGGAATCAACTCGCCATACACATCGGTGAGGCGCATCTTGCGGCCCTGGAAGGCGAACGTTAACTTGGTATGGTCCATGCCCAGCAGGTGCAGAATCGTGGCGTGGAGGTCATGCACGGTCAGCACCTGCTGCTCGGCCTTGTAGCCGAACTCGTCAGTTGCGCCGATGGCCTGGCCGCCGTGAATGCCCGCGCCTGCCATCCAGATGCTCATGGCGCCGGGGTTGTGATCGCGCCCGAGGCCGCGCTGCGAAATCGGCATGCGCCCAAACTCGCTTTGCCAAATTACCAGCGTGTCTTCGAGGAGTCCTCGTTCCTTGAGATCGGTGAGGAGTCCCGCGATGGGCAAGTCCGACTCGGCCGCGTGCATCGTGTGATTCTCTTTCACGTTGCCGTGCGCGTCCCAGGTGTCGGTGTTTTGATTGCCGATGCCGCCGTGATAAAGCTGAATGAAACGGACGCCACGCTCAGCCAGGCGGCGGGCGATGAGACACTGGCGACCGAACGGCGCGGTGATCGGATCGTCTAGCCCATAGAGAGTCTTGGTGGCCGCCGTTTCGTTGCCCAGATCCACGGTCTGCGGCGCGCAGGATTGCATGCGGAACGCCAGCTCATAGGCGCTGATGCGCGCGGAGAGTTCCGAGTTGGCCGGGTTCTTCTCCAGGTCCATCGCGTTAAGCTTATCCAGCAGTCCGAGGCGCGCCCGCATCTGGCCGTCACTGACACCTTCCGGCGCTTTCAAATCGGCAATCGGATCGCCTTTGGAGCGGAAGATCGTGCCCTGATAGGCGGCCGGCATGTAACCCGCGCTCCAGTTGGCCGGACCGCCGAAGGGGCCGCCTCGCGCGTCATAGATGACGACGAACGCAGGCAGGTTCTGATTCTCCGAACCGAGCCCATAGGAAACCCAGGAGCCGACGCTGGGCCAGCCCATGCGGATGGTGCCGGAGGCGAGCTCATAGTGGGCCATCACGTGATCGTTGGACCGGCCCACCACCGAGCGAATCACCGCCATTTTGCTGGCGTGTTTGGCGACGTGCGGGAATAGTTCGCTAATCCACAAACCGCCGTCGCCATACTGCTTGAACGAGAACGGCGATGGCATCAGCGGGCCGGGATGCCCTTGCCGCACTACGATGTCACCCTTCCCATCCATGGGCTGTCCGGCGTACTTGGTCAGCGCCGGCTTGGGGTCAAACGTGTCCATGTGACTCACACCGCCACTCATGAACAGCGAGATCACGCGCTTGGCGCGCGGGGCAAAATGCGGCTTCTTTTGAGAGAACGGCGAGGCCACCACCGGACCGCCTACGCAGCCTTCGCCCGAGGTTGCCGCCAGCAGGTTGTCCTGCCCGAGCAGCGACGCCAGGCCGAGGCCGCTCAATCCACCGCCCGCCTCAAACAGGAAGCGGCGCCGATCTGCAAAGCGCGGACGTTGTTCGGAAGCCATAGGGTGCAACTTACCTCAGGTAAATGAACTCGTTCAGATTGAGGAGGACATGGGCGAAGTCATTCAGCGTGTTCTTGCCCAGGAACTCCACGCCCACACGTTTCTCATCGGCCGACGGCACGCGACTCAGCGCCAGCATATACGCACGTTCCACTTGAGCTTCGGCGCCGGTAGGAGCTTCGGTGGCGATGCGATCGGCAAAACGGCGGGCCTGATTGAGGATCCACTCGTTGTTGAGCATCGTGAGCGCCTGGGTTGGCACGGTAGACACTACGCGGCTGCCGCAACTGGTGTTCTGATCGGGCAGGTCGAAGACTTCGAAGAAGGGCAGCGGCAGGCCGCGCTTGCGGTAAACATAGATGCTACGCCGCCAAACGCCGGGGCCGTCTTCCTGCTTTCGCCAGATGCCTTTGTCGGTGGACGCGAGCACTTCGGCGGGTAGTTCGGGGAAAATCGCGGGACCGAACATCTTGCGATCCAGTGAACCGGACACGGCAAGAATGGAATCACGAACGCCTTCGGCTTCAAGCCGCTGCGCCTTGAAGCGCCACCAGTAGAGATTCTCGGCATCGGAGGCCAAATTCTCCTCGGCGGCGAATTGGCTGGACATCTGGTAGGCGCGCGAGGTCATCAGGAGCTTATGGAGTTTCTTGACGCTCCAGCCCTGCTCCATGAATTCCACGGCCAGCCAGTCCAGTAATTCGGGATGCGTCGGCAGGTCGCCATTCTTGCCGAAGTTATCGAGCGATGTGACGATGCCGCGTCCAAAATGATGCCGCCATATGCGATTGACCGCAACGCGCGCGGTGAGCGGATGATTGGGCGAGCCGAGCCAACGCGCCAACGCCAAACGCCGTCCGGAGGTGCGATGATCGGCCGGCGGCAATTCGGTGGGGCTGGAGCCGTCGTCGATCACCGCGACAAATCCCGGCTTCATGACCGAGCCCGGGCTGCCCATATCGCCGTGGTGCAAGAAGTGGGCGGGCGGCGCGACGTAGGGTTTGGAGCCATCACTCAGATAGCTGCCTTCGATGGCTTCGCGCTTGATGCCTTTGCCCGGCGCGGGTTCGTCACCGGCTCCATCGGGCGTGAAGCGGTAGTCGCCATCGGTAATACCCATGGCCATCGCGATCGGCTTGGGTTTCTCTTTTTCGATTTCCTTGATGCGAGCCTGCAGGGTGCGCCAATGCGTGAGATCGGGCTCAGCGAGGACCTTCTCTATTTCTGCCGGCGTCACCGCGGTGGTGCGAATGATCTGGTTGGCCAGTAGCATTTGGCCCGCGGTGCGCTTTTCTTCCGGCGTGAAGACGGCGTCTTGAATGTGCTGGGGCCATTTTTTGTACTTGGCTTCGAGGAGCTTATCTCGGTAAGGCTTCTCGATCTGTTTGACCTCGTCGTTGAGCGGCTTAATGCGGGCTACAATGGCCGCGAGCTTCGACTGGTACTCCTTGGCTTCGGCGGCGGGGGTGAGCGGGTGATCCACCTCAACGTAGCTGTAGAGCGACGCCTGGAGTTTGTAGTAGTCCCGCTGGCCGATGGGGTCGAACTTATGGTTGTGGCAACGGGCGCATTGCACAGTGAGGCCCATGATGCCGCGGCCGACGGTGGCGATCATGTCGTCGAGATAGTCGACACGGAATTGCGGATTGTCCTTTTCGCGGAAGCCCACCTTGGCGTAGTTACGCAGAAAACCGGTAGCGATCAGCCGGTCATGGGTGGCGCCGGGAAGTTCGTCGCCCGCGAGTTGCTCTTCGAGGAACTGGTTGTACGGGAGATCCTTGTTAAAGGTCTTGATGACGTAGTCGCGATAGCGCCATGCATTGGGGCGATCGAAATCATGCTCATAGCCGTTGGAGTCCGCATAGCGCGCGACGTCGAGCCAGTGACGGCCCCAACGTTCGCCGTATTGGGGCGATTCGAGCAATCGGTCAAGCAATTTTTCCCAGGCGTTGGGCGCGCGGTCCGCCATGTATTGACGGGTCTCGTCGGCTGTGGGAGGCAAGCCGGTGAGGTCCAAAAAAGCCCGCCGGAGCAGGGTAGCTTTGTCGGCGACGGGCGCTACTTTGAGTTGGCGCTTCTGATGAGTGCTGTGCAGGAATGCATCAATCGGATGAGTGTCCCATTCGGCATCGCCGGTCTTGGGAACCATTGCTTTGACGGGCTTCTGAAAAGCCCAGTAGCTGCGCGCGCCTTCCGGAACCTTCCAATTTTCGAGTGACGCCAAGTCCTGTTTGCCCGCGCCGCTTTCGAGGGCCGCATCCCACGTCGCGCCTTGCTCAATCCACTTGCGGATGGCCGCGATTTGCGCGTCGGGCAGCTTGCCGTCCATCGGCATCAAGGGCTTTTCGGCGCCGGAGATCTTCTTATATAGAGTGCTTTCGTCCGGCTTGTGGACGACGATGACCGGGCCCTTCTCGCTGCCTTTGAGCGCGGCCTCGCGTGAGCGCAAATCGAGCTTGGCCGCCTGCATGGCGCCGCCATGGCACTTCAGGCAACGGGTCTCAAGAATGGGCTTGATGTCTTTGACGAACGAGACGGTGGATTGAGCTGTGACGAGGCTGACGGCCACGGCCAACCAGGCAGATAAACGGAGAACGGACGACACGATTTGCAACTCCAGTCTGCCTGGATTATATCGACTTTGGAGCACGATTTGGGGCTGCCGCCAGGATATGCCGCAAACGCTGCACCCCGTCGGTGAGGGCGGCGGGTCCGGGTTGGAGAATGATAGTGGACTTCACCTCGTGAATCTGGCCCGTGCGGACGGCGGTGATGCGGTCCCAACCGGGGCGGGCACGGATCCAAGCGGGGTTCACCTTCCGCCCGCACCAGGAGGCGATGATCAACTCGGGATCGCGCTTGGCGACGTCGGCTGGGTCCACGATGCGGTTGCGCGCGTCGTGCTCGTGACGGAGCGCGGGGAAGATGCACTCGCCCCCGGCGATTTCCATGAGCTCCTCAACCCAACGGATACCGCTGATGAGCGGTTCATGCCACTCTTCGAAGAAGACGCGCGGGCGGGGTTGGCTTTGCGATTCGGCGGCGATGGCGTCGAGGCCGGCGCGGAGTTCGGTGGCGAGAGTTTCGGCACGGCTGCTGGCACCGACGATGCGGCCGAGCAGGCGGATCATGTCGAGGATTTCCTCGACCGACCGTTGGTTGAAGACCATAACGGTTACGCCGCGCGAGATAAGCTCACGGGCGATGTCGGCTTGGAGGTTCGAGAATCCGAGGACGAGGTCCGGCTCAAGCGCGAGGATTTTATCGAACTTCGCCGAGATGAAGGCGGACACTTTGGGCTTGCGCCGGGCTTCGGGTGGCCGCGCAGTGTAGCCGGAGACGCCGACGATACGGTCCTGCTCACCGAGTAAGTAGAGGGTCTCGGTGGTTTCTTCGGTGAGGCAGACGATGCGGCGGGGAAAGCTCATGGGAATCTGTAAGTCAGGGCAACAGTTCACGAATGCCGTTGGGCAGCCCGGGGCGCAGCGCAGGAAAGGCTTCGGCGAGGCGGATCAGGTCCAGCCTGTCTTTCTCGCGTTTGGTCAGGCGGCGAGATGGGTCGGACCAAGCCCACAGCTTGCCTTGAAACACGTCTTCCACGGAAGCAACGAGAACTGGCTCGTCTAGGATGGCTCTGAGGCTGGCGCGGGCAGGGAAGCCCTGGTAACGTGAGTCCGTTATGAACTGGATCCGGAGTTGGCTTTGGCCGCGTTGCGCGCTTATTGAAAGCGGGAAGCGCTCGACTTTGAAACCGGCCTCGGTGAGCCGGTGCGGCAATTCGGGCAGGTGCTCCGCGACGAGCACTAGATCGGCATCCATGGTGTAGATGGGCTCGACGTAGCAGTTGACGGCCAGGCCGCCGATCATGCAGTACGGTCCCAGCGCGCGGCAAACCTTGACTACTTCAGAGAAGTCTGTAGCTCCGCCCTGCGAGGTCAATTCGTATACCTCCACTGCCGTCATATCAACGAGCGTAACAGACTTGCCGGTTCAGGCTGATGCTACTGTGAAGAGTTCGATACGCTGAATGTGAGGACGCCACGGTGGCACAGATCAAGACGCTGACCATAGAAGGTTTTAAATCCATTCGCAAGCTGGAAGACTTCGAGCTCAGATCGTTGAACGTGCTGATTGGCGCCAATGGGGCGGGCAAGAGTAACTTCGTCGGATTCTTCCGGCTCCTCCGCGAAATGATCGATCAGCGCTTGCAGGTGACGCTCGCCGCTGTCGAGGGCGGGGCGGATGCCTGCCTCCATCTCGGCCCCAAGATCACTCCCCAGTTTTCGGCCAAACTGAACTTTGGTAGGAATGGCTATCAATTCACGCTGGTTCCGACCCGAGACAACCGTTTTGTTTTTTCGGAGGAGACCGCTCTCTTTGACAGCCAATTAGGCAAAGATCGCCCCACTCGGCTGGGCTCGGGACACTCTGAAGCGAAGCTAAGAGACAAGCAAAATTCGCCCGTACCGTTTTTTGTGTTTTCAGCCATTTCAAGTTGGATTGTCCACCATTTTCATGACACCAGCAATTCGGCGCCGGTGCGCCGCCCCCGCGCGATCAACGACAACGAGACCTTGCGGCCCAGTGCAGAGAATCTGGTGCCTTTCCTCTTCCGCCTCCGAAAAACGGATTCACAAAGCTATGGCCGAATTCGAGATGTTGTACGTTTGGCGGCCCCATTCTTCGACGACTTCAAACTTTGCCCCATACCAACGAGTCCGGACATGATTCAGCTCGAGTGGCAACAGCGGGATTCCGACTACCCGTTTAGGGCGAGCCAACTTTCTGACGGCACTGCGCTTCATTTGCCTCGCGACAGCGCTGCTCCAGCCAACCAGACCTTCGACGATGCTGTTCGACGAGCCGGAACTTGGGTTGCATCCCTACGCCCTGACCTTGCTGGCGAGTCTCTTCAAACAGGCCGCCGAGTCCAATCCGCCACGCCAAGTCATCGTGTCGACTCAGTCAGCACTTCTCCTCAATGAGTTCGCCCCGGAAGACGTGATCGTGGTTGAGAGAGCGAACGGTGAGTCAACCTTCAGGCGCCTCGATTCCATGCATCTTTCAGAGTGGCTCGCAGACTATACTCTTGGCGAACTGTGGCAGAAAAATGTCCTCGGAGGGAGGCCGCATGAGGAGCGAGTCCCCGAGATGGTGAATGGCGGAGACCGGCGCTTGTGAGTCGTGTTGTTGCCCTCGTAGAGGGGTGACGGAAGAATCGTTTGTCGCTGGCCCACTGGCCGAAGCCCTTTGGTCGTGGCAGGTTTACTTGACTCCGATCATATTGGGCGTCCCCGGCCATAAAGGAGGCCGACCGAACTACGCCCGGCTCCGGAAAGACCTGATTGATTAGGCAACTCAAGCAGGACCAAACGTTGAATACCTCGAGCAAGAGATCGAGAGAGACATCTGCAGCCAGATTCCAGAGTTTCGTCCCGATGAGAGGTTGATCCCTTTTCTCGCGCTACACGAATTCGAGGGACTTCTGTTTAGCGATCCCGACGCCTTGGCCAACGCATTAAGGCAGCCCAACCAAACTTCCAGTTTCCATCAGATCCGAGATGCGTTCCCGACTCCCGAGGATATCAACAACAGCCCGCACACGGCCCCCTCCAAGAGAATCGAAGCCCTCTGCCCTGCTTACAAGAAAGTCATTGAGGGCACCCTCGCCGCTAAGGCCGTGGGCATTGATCGTATGCGTAGTGAATGCGCACACTTTCGGGCGTGGGTTGAGCAACTTGAGCAGCTTTCTGGTCTGTAGCCGCCGTCGCCGATTACCGTAGAGGGTTGGTCAGCGCCCCGTTGCCCGCAACATCCCACACCTCGATGCGCGCCCACTTGGCGGCCGGCGGAATGCGCCAAGTGAACTCCTGGTCTCCAAAGGCGGCGGTGGAATCAAGCGGGTGAATCTCACGCTCGACCCTCTGCCCGTCGCCCACTGTCAATACCACTGACGCGAGCGGGAACGTCCACTTCACCCGGGCTCGAATCTCGCCGCCCGATCGCTTGACAGACGGCAGCAGTACTTCGCCCGTGGAAATGAAGAAGTCGCCCTCCCGGAGTTTCGTAAGGATCTGGCCATAGTTATCAAATCTGGGTAACGCGGGGAGGCGCACGTAGGCTGCGTTCATGTGGGCGTAGACCTCGTGGGACGGGTCCATCTGAAACACGTCCACTTCGGGGATGAGTTTCTTGTCCGGGAGCCAATTGGCCATGTCGTCGAGTACGTTGAGTGAGCGGACACCCAGACGCGGCGTGGCCAGATTGGCCGGCATCTGCTTCCAGCCGGCGCCGAGGAAATTCGGGTCGCGGAAAAACTCGGCGTCCTTGTATTTGTCGGGGAATCCGAGCGAGCCTTTGGTGCGGGGATGCGCAGTCCACGCAATGCCGTTCTCGCGTTGAATCAGGTCACGCATTTCGGCGGCGTTGCCCACGCGATAGACTTTGCCAAACTTCGGGTGTTGAGCTTCGAAGGGCTCGTCCGCTTTGCGCGACATGATCCATTGCACCGGCTTGGGGAACGCCAGCATCCAATGACCACCCAGATGCGCGTTGGCCTCTTCGCCCGGCACAATCAGGAAATCGCCGCCCGATTGGGCGCGGCAGTAGCGATAGTAAGCTTCGAGTTCGTTGAGCCGGGTGTCGTCGACGGCCTGAGGATGGCCGTCACCATGGAAGTCCGCGATCAGCGCCGCGTCGATGCCCAAGCCTTTGAGGGTGGTCTTGAACGGCGGCTCCCAGTTGGCGCCGTTGACGGCGGCCTGGACCGAGTAGGCGAAATGGAAATGCGTGGCCACGCGGATGTGATCCGGCAGTGCGGGAAAGCGGTCCTGGTTCGTATAGCGAGTCACTTCATCGAGCGAGCGCGCGAGCGCATCGGTTGAGACTTGGAGAAACATCGCCATGCGCTGCTCGGAACCCGGCGGCGCGTTCATCCAGGGATAGAATCGCCAGTTCTCATCCGGCAGTTGACGAATACCCAGCGCCGCCTCGCCGCGGAACGAACGCGCCCACACTTGGGCGAGGTTCGAAGTAAAGTCGCGCGGCATGAAGTACTGGTGCGGGCAAGGGAAAACGGCGATCGACCCGCCAGCCACCTGCGCCGCCACCGAACGATAGTGCGTCTGCAGGGGCTGGCGTTCGGAGGCAAAGAAGGGCAGCGCGCGCTCCTGCAGCTTGCGCTCGGTATCGTACCAGGCGATCCGGGTCCGCATCACGTTGCCCGCGCCGCGGTCCGCCCGCGGGTCCCATTGCAGCCCCGCATCGAAGTAGTACGCTGTGTCGGGCTCACTGGTGGATGCGACGGCCTCCTGCTGAATCAGCCGCGAGCCAGGAAAGAAAGTATACGCCACGCCTCCCTGGAAGATGCCCATACGGAGGCCCTCGAAAAAAATCTCGACGCGATTGCCCCGGCTACGCACCCGGGCGCGGGTAGGCGTGAACTCTGCCATGAAGCGCCGCGTGCCGTCCGGATGCGAGGGCGGGAAGTCGAAGAATTGATCGAAGCCGCCGCGCCGTTTGCCGGTTTCCACCCAATAATTTGGTCGCGCGCCTTCGAGCACGGTACGTTCGCCCTGCGCGATGCGCGTAATCGGCGGCTGGGTGGGCTCCAAAGAGAAGATCGCGCTCCAGGGCCTCGCCTGTTCATCGCTCCAACGAATGGTCACCGCTTGTGCGTTCGTCTCCACTTGGATCGGCCCGCCGGGGCGGAAAGTAGAGGTGTCGACGGGGATCGCCGCGGCGGCTACCGAGCACGACAGGACGAGGAGCACGAACTGGCGAGTGGCGATCATCTACTTTTTTCCTTCGGTCGGGAATGCGTTCACCAAGTCGCTAATCGCCTGTAGCCTCGCCCACAACCCTGCCAGTAAGTCGAGCCGTAGCGCGTTCGCCCCGTCTGAGAGCGCTCGCGCCGGCTCTTCGTGAACCTCGACGAATAGCACATCCACCATGCCCGTCGCCACGGCGGCACGCGCCAGCGTCTCGACAAATTCGGGCTGTCCCGCCGACGATGCGCCCGCCGCCCCGGGGAGCTGCACGCTGTGCGTTGCGTCAAACACCACCGGCCAGCCGAAGCTCTTCATGATCTGCAGGCCGCGCATGTCTACGACCAGGTTGTTGTAGCCGAAGCTAGAGCCGCGCTCGGTCAGCATGATGTTATTGTTCCCGGTAGAAGCGACTTTGTCGGCCGCGTGGCGGATATCGTGCGGGGAAACAAACTGCCCCTTCTTGATATTCACGATTCGCCCGGTGCGCCCCGCGGCAATCAGGAGATCGGTCTGCCGGCAAAGGAACGCCGGAATTTGCAGCACGTCACACGACTCTGCCGCTGCCTCGGCCTGCGCGGGCTCATGGACATCGGTGAGGGTCCGATAGCCCCGCTTCTTCAAGGCCCCCAGAATGCGCAGACCTTCGGCGAGACCTGGCCCGCGATAGGAACTCGCGCTGGACCGGTTCGCTTTGTCGAAAGACGCCTTGAAAATGAAATCGCCGGCCAGCGCGCCGATTTGAGCAGCGAGGAACTCCACATGTTCCTCGCTCTCAATGACACACGGGCCGGCGATGAGACCAAGCGCGGCCACTTCCCCCGCGCCTACTGTTTCTCGATACGCATGCCGTAGAAGCTGCGATAGACGAAGTAGGCCGAGACAACCAGGCACACCGCCGACAGCATCATGCTGAAGGCCACGCCCTGGCTGCTGGTGATCGATACGCCGAGTTCGACGGCCAGCAAACCGAACAGGGTGGTGAACTTGATGATCGGATTCAGGGCCACCGAGGAGGTGTCCTTGAAGGGATCGCCCACCGTGTCACCCACCACCGTGGCATCGTGCAACGGCGTGCCCTTGGCTTTCAATTCCGTCTCCACGATCTTCTTGGCGTTATCCCAGGCGCCGCCGGCGTTGGCCATGAAGATGGCTTGGTAGAGCCCGAACAGCGCGATCGAGAACAGGTAACCGATAAAGAGGAACGGTTCGAGGAACGCAAAGCCGAGCGTGGCGAAGAAGACCGTCAGAAAGATATTGAACATGCCTTTCTGGGCGTATTGGGTACAGATCTCCACCACTTTTTTGGAGTCGCTCACCGAAGCCTTCGTCGAGCCTTCCAGCTTGATATTGGCTTTGATGAATTCCACCGCGCGGTAGGCGCCCGTGGTCACCGCTTGCATGGAGGCGCCGGTAAACCAGTAGATCATCGCGCCGCCGGCGATGAGGCCGAGCAGGAACGGCGGATGCAGAATGGATAGATATTGGAGTTGGTCTGCCTGCAAGCCGTGGGTCAGGGCGACGACTATCGAAAAGATCATGGTGGTTGCGCCGACGACAGCGGTGCCAATCAACACCGGCTTAGCCGTCGCCTTGAAGGTGTTACCCGCGCCGTCGTTCTCCTCCAGATTCTCCTTGGCTTTCTCGAAATTCACCTTGAAGCCGAAATTCTTCTGCAGATCGGTGGCAATGCCAGGGATCGATTCAATCTGGCTGAGCTCATATACAGACTGCGCGTTGTCGGTGACCGGGCCGTAAGAGTCCACTGCGATCGTCACCGGGCCCATGCCCAGAAATCCGAACGCCACCAGGCCAAAGGCGAACACCGCCGGAGCGAGCATCAGACTGGCCAGGCCCATCGTGCTGAACCAGTAGGCCAGCCCCATCAGGCCCAGCATCGCCATGCCGAGCCAGTAGGCGCTGAAGTTGCCCGCCACCAGGCCCGAGAGAATGTTGAGCGAAGCGCCGCCCTCGCGCGACGATGTCACGACCTCGCGCACGTGCCGCGAATGAGTGGATGTAAAGACTTTTACGAGCTCCGGAATGATCGCGCCCGCCGCCGTGCCGCAGGTGATCACCGCCGAAAGTTTCCACCACAGCGTGGGGTCGTTACCCAGGTTGGGAATCATGTAGTAGGAAACGATGAAGGTCAGGACAATCGAGATGACCGAGGTGAGAATCACCAGCCGGGTGAGCGGATGCTCAAAGTTCATCTTCTCCACGTTGGCGTATTGGGATTTGGCCCACGCTTCATTGATGAAGTAGCTGGCTGCCGAGGCGATCACCATCATCACGCGCATGATGAAGATCCACACCAGCAACTGCACTTGCACGATCGGATCCTTCACCGCCAGCAGGATGAACGAGATCAGCGCGACGCCCGTCACGCCGTAAGTTTCAAAGCCGTCGGCCGAAGGCCCCACCGAGTCACCCGCGTTGTCGCCAGTGCAATCGGCAATCACGCCGGGGTTGCGGGCGTCGTCTTCCTTGATCTTGAAAACGATCTTCATCAGATCGGCGCCAATGTCGGCGATCTTGGTAAAGATGCCGCCGGCCACGCGCAACGCCGCCGCGCCCAGCGATTCACCGATCGCAAAGCCGATAAAGCAGGGACCGGCATAGTCGCCCGGAATGAACAGCAGGATGATCAACATCAACAGTAGTTCCACCGAGATCAACAACATGCCGATGCTCATGCCGGCCTGCAGCGGAATCGCGTAGCACGGAAACGCTTTGCCACTCAGGCTGGCGAAGGCCGTGCGGGAGTTGGCGAACGTGTTCACGCGAATGCCGAACCACGCCACGCCGAAACTGCCCAGGATGCCCACCACGCTCGCGGTGAGAATGATGATGACCCGGCCGGCGCTGAGGCCTTGCAGCACTCCGAAATAGAGAACGATGACCGTGCCGATAAACATCTCGAGAATCATCAGGAACTTTCCCTGCGTCAGCAGGTACGTCTTGCAGGTTTCGTAGATGAGCTCAGAGATTTCGAGCATGGAAGAATGTACCGGCAAGGCCTGCAGGTGCCGGTAGATCATCAGGCCGAAGCCCATGCCCAGGATAGACACAACAATTCCAACCATCAGCAAACTGCGGCCGTCAATCCCAAAGAATGAGGCTCGGCTCAGATCCGGCAAGACGAGGTTGGCCTCGCCACCGGCATGCGGAGCAGCCGCGGCGGCTTGGGCGAAAATGGGCGCGGCGCCCAAAAGAAGCAGCGACGCGAGCGCTGCCAACGTAAGAAGAGCCGTTGCCAAGCGCCGCGGACGACGCACAACGACTGGGTTGATGGAGTCCATTATTGGTGACTTTCTCCCAAAAAGAATCATTTCTAAAATTTCATGCCGCGAAGGCGGGGCCGAAAAACCTGGCAACCTCAGCACCCCTCATGGCGCCTCGTCCTAGAGCCCGTGGTACCCGACATTTGGACATGATACTCCAAGTGTCTGTGTTTCCGCTAAGTAACGAAGGTTCCCTACCTCCCCTTCGGGTGGCTGGGCCTTGCTTGGGGATGGTACTGGGCCGCGCCTCGAAACAATTTGCGTCCATATTGTTTTATACTGGAGTCCTCTGGCCTAGTTCGGTTCGTGCCGGTCTGGGTGCTCGGTTTCCGCTTTATCTTCGTCGCGCTCGCGCTCTGGCCCTTCGCTGGCTGGAGTAGCGGTGTATTGTCTGCCAAAGCCCTGGTTTGGAAGCAGCTTGGTCCGTTCGGCGGACCGGCTGAATACGTGGTCACCTCCCCCTCCACTCCCAACCTGCTGCTGGCGGGATCACCCAACGCGATGTTGTACCGGTCCGGCGATGGCGGCGCATCCTGGACCCACCTGCCGTTTCCGGCCGAACTGGCTTCCACGCTGCATGTGATCCTGCCGCACCCGTCCGATGCCGGGCGAATCCTGGCCGGAGTTTCTCCCGATTCTGGCGGCGCCGGCCTGTTTGTGTCGGTCGACGGCGGCCAAGGCTGGAAGGGAGTCGACGCGTTTCGCGGCAAAGCGGTTTGGGCCTTGACGCACTTCCCCGCGGATGCGCGGATTGTCGTGGCCGGCGTCTCCGACGGCGTTTATCAGAGCGAAAACGCCGGCGACACTTGGCGCCGGATCTCGTTGTCCCGCGATACGAACTTGCAGCCGGTGGTGTCGGTGGCGATCCACCCGGCCCGCCGGGAAATCATTTTTGCCGGCACGCCGCACCTGCCATGGAAGACCGTCAACGGCGGACAGGCCTGGCAGTCCATCCATGCCGGCATGCTGGATGACTCCGATGTTTTCTCAATCGATGTGGATCCGCGGCAGCCCAGCCGCATGTTTGCCAGCGCCTGTAGCGGCATTTACCGGAGCCTAACGGGCGGCGCGACGTGGATCAAGATGCGTGGCTCAGCCGATGCTTCGTTCCGCACCTACATCATTGCTCACGATCCGCACAAGGCCGGTCGCGTGTGGGCCGGCACCACGCATGGATTGATGCGATCGGACGACGGGGGCCTCGTTTGGAGAAAGGTCTCGCCCCATTCGGTCAAGTCGATCGCGTTTGACCCGCGCAGCGCCGGCACACTCTTTCTGGCTACCCGCGATGCCGGCCTTTTGAAGAGCACGAGTGGCGAGACCTTCGTGCCCATCAATCACGGCTTTGCCAACCGCGGCTTTTTCGCGCTGGCCGCCGCGGGCGGGTCGCTCTGGCTCTCCGGCGAAAGCGGCGGCATGCTAACGAGCGCCGACGGAGGTCTGGAATGGAAAAAAACGGCGGCGAACGATCGTGTCCTGATGATGTCAGCCTGTGCCAACGGAGGAGCGCTGTTTGCCGGAGGCGCGGGCTTCCTGCGGCAGTGGAAGAGCGCCGAGCAATGGACGCCGCTCACTGAGCCGCTCCGCGATTCGCTCCGGTCCGTTGCTTGTCATGGCCAGGCTCTGCTGGCTGTGTCGAGCCGCTCGCCCTACTCCTCCCCGGACGCGGGACGAACCTGGCAGTTGCTCCCTTCTCCGCCCGATCAGTCCATCGAGTGGAACCAATTGGCGGTGGGAGCCGACGGCGCCTTGCTCGCAGCCACGTCTCACGGACTGTTGCGGTCAGCCGCCGCGGGTCGCGCGTGGGAACGCGCGGCAGGAGACTTGGGCGCCACCACCGTTACCAGCGTCCTGGCTCACCCCGAACGAGCCGGACATGCTTTTGCGGCTCAGTACGACCGCATTTTCTTTTCATCAGACGATGGCCGAGTCTGGACGCCCCTCGCGTCGCAGGGACTTGAACGCGCGGCCGTGCGCGCGCTTGCCATCGTCAAAAACCAGCCTGACCGCCTGTACGCCTTGGTGGCCGGCCGCGGAGTTTATTACATCGATCTGGAGTGAAAACTATGCAAATGACTCGTGTTCTGACAGTTGCTCTGATTCTGGCTGGTTCTTCGCTAGCTCAGTCGTCCGATCTCAAGTGGCCGGATATCGGCCTGTTTGGCGGATATCAAGGTTGGGATTTGTGGCGAAGCAAATTCAATAGCCGGCCAGGCGGAGAGTTGGTGAAGGGAGGCGTGGGGGGCGTGCGGCTCGGCTACGACATCACCAGCCACTTCGGCCTGGAAGGCGCCTATACATATGGCGTCAACAATTTCCGTGCGTTCCCAGATCAATCCGGACCTCTTCGCTTGCAAAACCTTGGGCTGGGCGCGCGGAACCATAGTCTCTCACTGAATCCGGTCTGGAATTTTGGCGCCGCAGGCAGCAAGCTGCGACCCTACGTGACGGCGGGCCTGGGAGGAATCACCTTCGCTCCCACCGATTCGGCGGGCAGAAACGTGCGGAGCAACGGCGCCAGCTTTGGAGCCGCGGGCCTGAAGAATGATCTCATGCCGGCTTTCAACTGGGGCGGCGGCGTCAAGTACAACCTCACGCAACTATTGCAGCTTCGCTTTGACGCGCGCAACATCATCACTCGCCAGCCCCACCTTGGCTTGGCTCCCAACAACGTAATTCCGGGCGGCGTCTTTGCGGCGCCGGGTGGCACGGCCGGCGGTCTGCAGGCCACCGCGGGTTTGGGCTTCAATCTGGGCGGCCTGGTCGGCAGGTCCTCCTCATCGACAGGTACGCCTTCATCCGGCGGCGCGACAACCCGAGTGAGCCGTGCCGACGACGGCAAGGCGCTCCGAGTCAATCTGGCCGGCGGCACCAGCCCCATAGTCAAAGGCGCCTCCACGAAGCTGACGGCTTCGACCGATGCCCCGGATGCCGCCAGCGTTAAGTATCTCTGGACCGTAAATGGCATGGGCACCGACGTGACGGGCCCCGAGTTTACCTTCAACAGCCAGGGGCGTGAACCGGGCGACTACAAGATCTGCGCTACGGCCACCTCGACAGCTAAAGGCTGGGCGCCGGGCTCCGAATGTTACACCGTCACCGTGACCGCGCAACGCGGCGTGATCGGCACGATCAGCGAATCGGTCAAAATCAATGCGGGCGAATCCACCAAGCTGAACGCCGGCTCGGACGCCCCGGCTGGCGAAACAGTGACTTACGAATGGACGTTGAACGGCCAGCCTGTGCCTTCGGCTGCCGGCGCCGAATATCAGTTCAACTCCGAAGGACGTCAGCCCGGAAAGTATGAAGTCTGCGTAGCGGCCACGGCGCACGGTGTGCAATCGCAGAAAGTTTGCAGCACGGTGACCGTGGAAGCTTGCACCAACCCGTCCATCAGTCTTGGCTCGGTTGGCGGCGCCGAAATCTTTGCCGGCGAACGCGTCAACATTCCGACTACCGCGGTGCCCGGCAGTTGCAAGAGCCCGGTGCGGATCAGCTATCGCGCCGGAGATGGAGCCGTGGCTGGCGATGCCGCGGGTAACTCGGCCACCGGAGTTTTCGACTCAACCAACGTTGCTTTTGACCGTACCAATCGCTCCAAGCTGCAACGCAAAAATGTGGTGGTGACGGCCACCGCAACGGACGAAAAAGGCAACACGGCCGCAGTCCAGACCAGCATTATCGTCAAGCTGGCGCCGGCGGCGCAACGGCTGGACGACGTCTTGTTTGCTTCGCGCAGCTCGCGGGTAAACAACTGCGGTAAACGCGTGCTGCTGGAGATACTGACGCCTCGGCTCCGCGACGATCCCGAAGCGAAGGTGGTGCTGATTGGACATATCGACGAATCCGAAAATGGCCGTGCGGTCGCGGCGCGGAAGAACGGCCAGCGTCGAGCGGCGCCACCCGTTCGTCATCTTGACAAAGCCCGGGTGCTGAATGCGGCGGCGGTGATCAGCGGAGGCGAAGGCATTTGTCCGTCGCTCGAGCTGAGCCGCGTCAAGGTTGGCTACGCCGGCAAAATGCAAGGCTCTGAGGTACGGCCCACCTTCTGCGGCACTAGCACGGAAGTGCGAGCCACCAAGCGGGCCGGAGCCAAGGCCGACGCGCGCGCGCCTTATCGCCGCGTAGAAGTCTGGATCGTGCCCAGCGGCGCGGCCATGCCCACCGGGGTGAATTTGCAGGACGCGCCCGCCACCGAGGTGAAGGCCTTGAAATGTCCTAAGTGAGGGTAGGCGGGAATCCTCGCCCATTTTGCGGTCGCGTGCTGGAGCTGACCGGCTCCACCTGCGCGGCCGCTTTTTTTCGCGCCACCGTGCATTCCCTCCCGGAACATTTTACATACAATAGGGAGTTCACATTATGTTCAAGCTGCTCAGCCACACCATCACCCAGGGCCCGCGCCGCGCCCCGGCCCGCGCCATGCTCAAGGCCATCGGGTTCACCGATGAAGATCTGAAAAAGCCCACCATCGGCATCGCCAACACCTGGATCGAAACGATGCCTTGTAACTACCGGCTGCGCGAGCTTGCCGCCGACGTCAAGCGCGGGATTCGCGACGCGGGCGGCACGCCGATGGAATACAACACCATTGCGATCAGTGACGGCGTCACCATGGGCACCGAAGGCATGAAGGCCTCGCTGGTCAGCCGGGACTTGATTGCGGACTCGATGGAACTCGTCGCCCGCGGCCACATGTTCGATGGCGTGATCGCCATGACCGCTTGCGACAAAACCAATCCCGGCGCGGCGATGGCGCTGCTGCGCCTGAACATTCCGGGCCTGGTGCTCTACGGCGGGTCGATCATGGCCGGCCATCACAAGGGCCGCAATATCACCATCCAGGACGTCTTTGAAGCCGTGGGCGCGCACGCAGCTAAAAAGATTTCGAGCGCGGAACTCTTGGAGATTGAGAATGCCGCGTGCCCCGGCGCCGGCGCGTGCGGCGGGCAGTTCACGGCCAACACCATGGCTACGATTTTGGAAATAATCGGCCTGTGTCCGATGGGGATGGCCTCGGTGCCGCAGCCGGATGACCGGAAGAAGGAGATCGCTTACCAGGCCGGCCGTCTGATTGTCGAGGCGGTTAAGAAGAACATCAAGCCGCGCGACATCTGCACCAAGAAGGCGTTCCAGAACGCCATCGCTTCGGTGGCGGCGTCGGGTGGTTCCACCAACGCGGTGCTCCACCTGCTCGCGATGGCGCATGACGCAGGCGTCAAACTCACGATTGACGAGTTTCAGAAAATCAGCAACTCGACTCCGCTTTACTGCGACCTTCGTCCGGCCGGCCAATACACCGCGGTGGACCTCGATCTGGCCGGCGGCATTCCGGTGATCGCCAAACGCCTGCTAGACGGCGGGTATCTACATACGGAGTGTATGACCATCACTGGCCGCACCATCGGTCAGGAAGCTGCCGAAGCCAAAGAGACGCCGGGACAGCAGGTGATCAAGCCGTTGAATGCGCCCATCAAGAAGAGCGGCGGGCTGGTCATTCTGAAAGGAACGCTGGCACCCGAAGGATGCGTCATCAAGGTTACGGGCATCGAGAAGAAGATCCACACGGGTCCGGCCCGTGTCTACAACCGTGAAGAGGATGCGATGGATGCGGTGATGGCCGGCAAGATCAAGGCCGGGGACGTGGTGGTGATCCGCTATGAGGGGCCCAAGGGCGGCCCGGGCATGCGCGAGATGCTTGGCGTGACGGGCGCGATCGCCGGTGCGGGGTTAGGCGAGACGGTGGCGCTGCTCACCGACGGTCGCTTTAGCGGCGCGACGCGCGGCTTCAGTGTCGGGCACGTTGCGCCGGAAGCTGTGGATGGCGGCCCGATCGCGGCGGTGGAGAATGGCGACTCGATTACCATCGATATTTCGAAGGCCAGGATCGATCTCAATCTGCCGGCCAAAGTAATTGCCGCGCGCCTCAAGAAGGTCAAGAAGCCGAAGGCAAAGTACACTCGGGGCGTGTTTGCCAAGTACATCGCTTCGGTAGGCAGCGCGTCACTAGGCGCGGTCACGGACTGACTCTATTTAGTTTCGGCGGGGACGTTGCCGTAGTTCCAGGGCGCCGAGAACGGCTTCGCCTTCGGCGGCTCCGGCAGTGCTCCCGGTGTGAGTTGGTGCGTGAGTTCGATCCCGGCGGCGGCGATGCGGCGGCCGGCTTCCGGGATCAAGTTCGAGTAGAACGTGAGGCGCGTCTCGTAGCCGCCGCCGGAGGCCGAGAGGGCTTCTTCGGTGGGCACGTAGCCCACGCAGCCGTTGGAAAGCTCGGCGGGGAAGGTGAAGTCAAAGCGGCTCTTGGCCTTGATCTCGAGGCCGAACTCGACGAAATACTCGGCGGGGTTTGAGACAAAGACCGCGGGCCCAATCTGGATGGCCTGCACTTCCACGTCGGCGATCGGCTCACGCTTGATCAGGTGATCCAGCATCACCGTCTCCTTGGCGAAGGTCCACTCGGTGACGCCCACCTTTTGCGGCTCCTGCTTGACCAACTCCATCGCTTGCGCCACGCGATCCGGCGCCGGCACGCGGCGCGGCAGCTTGAGCACGCGAGAACGGAAGTCGACCGGCGCGAGCGATCCGCGCGCCATGGAGAGCATAGTCTTCACCGATTCGGCGCCGACGCGCCCGCCGACGAACTGCGCATCTTCGAGTCCGGACGGCCGCACGTATGGGCTGAGGTTGTCCACTTGCGTGATGTCGCCGCATGCGCCTTGCACAAACACCACCACCACCTGTTCACCGAAGACGCCGCGAATGGCGCGCTCCATGAAGTAGATCCAATTGGCCGAGATACCGCCGGGACTCGCCGTCGCATGGCAAGCGTAGTTGACGATGCAACCTGCGAGCCACCCGGCGCGATCCCACGCCGCAATCACGCCGACGTCCGGATCCATCGGGCCCGCCGCTTTGACAATGTCGAGATTGCCTTGCCCCGGGTGGGTGAACGTGCGGCCGTTCTTCATGCGGAATCGGCGGTTGAATCCAGCTTTGTCTTCATGCCCCAGTCCCACGCCGCACTGGCGCTCTGCGCGTTGGTCATGCGCGCGGCAAACGGCGGCTACGATCTGATCTTCGACGAGCTTCAGATAGCGCGGATCGGCGGCGGACGATTTCTCGTATGCCAGGCGCCGCACCAGTTCCGGGGCCGAGTCGAACTCACCAGGTTGCACCATGCCGGTGGGTCCGGAAGAATGCGAGTGAGATGCGTTGATCAGTACCGCGTCGCCCGGGATGCCACAGCGCGCCTCAATGCGCTTGCGTGCGGCCAGGACCAGCGCGCGCGGGACGATCAGCGCATCGAGGCCCACTACGGCCACAGTCTTGTGCCCGTCGTCAAACACGGCGACGCGGGCTTTGCACGGGTCGTGCACAAACTTGTGGAAGACCTTGCCGTAGCCGCCCGGCTGCTCCATCCCGATCTCGGGCGTGATGTCGGCGTCGGCAAAGCCGGCGCGCATGGAGGGGTTGGACTGAAAGCGGGTCTGCGCTGTTAGCTGGCGCACGGCAGCGAGAGGCAGAGCGAGGAATGATCGGCGATCCATCGCCCCACAGTGTATCGCGTGGACGCGGCGTTCTTTACGAGACCGTCGGGCGCCAGGTCATCGTGCCATGCGCAACGACGGCGCGGAAGGCCAGGCAACCCTTGCCGCTGGAGGCCAGGCCCCACCCGGCAGGGGCAAGCTTTTCGAGCAGCCGGATGGTACCGAACGGAGTCGGTTCGGGAGTGGCAACCACCAGTAACGCACAGTCAGCCGCAATGCGCCGCAGTTCGGCGATCACTTCGGCATCAAGCGCCAGCTCAGCGCAGATCAGTTGGAAATGGCCGGGCGATAGGGCGCGCAGGGCATCGAGATTGTCCGACGGGAGCGAGACCACGTCCCACCCTCGCTCCACCAGCAGCGCCCGGTTCGCGTCCGAACCCAGACAAATCGCGGGGGCACCATTGGACGCACTGTGGGGTATCAATTTCGCCCAAGTCTGTTCGACGACTCTCGGCGATTTTGGGCTGCCCGAGTAGGCCAAGACCCGGCCATAGAAGCTGATAGTAGTGGTGGTGCTCATTGCTCTTTGTACTCCCGCGCTTCCATTTTCGTTCCCGCTCCAGTGTTAGGGGAGGGACCATTACGCCCAATCTGGGAGGTCCGTGCAGTCCAGTACCAACCCTTGCTTTTCCATACCGCTTCCTCCGGCGCTGGAAGATGGTACTATACTTTCAATTCCAGTGGGACAACGTTTGTCAAGAAGGAGTCCGTTATGCCTCGAACCCAGTTGTTTATTGCGCTTGCCTCTCTCGGCCTGGCAGCCAGTGGAGCCTACGCACAATCCGCCACCGGTCAGATTACCGGCACAGTCAAAGACCCCAGCGGCGCCGTCATCGCGCGAGTGAAAGTCACCGTCGCCAATAGCCAAACCGGCTTGAGACGCCAGGCGCTATCGAGCGATGAGGGCAACTATGTTGTCCCACTATTGCCGGTGGGCTCCTATTCAGTGACCGCCGAGCAAGCGGGGTTTCGCACGGCCAAGCGATCCGATATCCGGTTGAATGTCGACCAGGTTGTGCGCGTGGACTTGTCGATGGCCGTGGGCGAGGTGACCGAGACGGTCGAAGTACAGTCCACCGCGGCTGCGCTCGACACCGAAACATCGGCGGTAGGCCAGTTGGTTACCACTCGGCAAGTCACCGAGTTGCCTCTCAACGGCCGAAATTTCCTCCAACTGTTGTTCCTCGGCAACGGCGCGGTGGAGACCAGCGGGGAGCAGGGCGGGATGCGTCAGGGTGCGGGCAACGCGATCAGCATCAACGGCGCGCGGCCCACGTCGAACAACTATTTGCTCGATGGCACCTCGAATACCGACACGGCTCTGGGCACGCCGGCCGCGATTCTCTCAGTAGACGCGATCCAGGAGTTCAAGGAGCAGACCGCGACCTACTCGGCCGAGTACGGCTTCAGCGCCAACCAGATCAACATCGTCAGTAAGACGGGGACCAACGACCCGCATGGCGCGCTGTTCTGGTTTGGCCGCAACGACGCGTTGGACGCCAACACCTTCTTCAGCAACCTGGCCGGTCAGCGCAAGCCCAAGTTGCGGCAGAATCAGTATGGCTTCGTCGCTGGCGGGCCGGTGTACGTGCCCAAGCTCTACAACGGCCGCAACCGCACCTTCTGGCTGGTGAATTACGAGAGTTCGCGTATCCGCCGCGGCTTCCAGGACTTCCTCATCATCCCGACACCGGAGCAACTGGCGGGACGATTCACCGGCACAATCCTCGACCCGCTCAATGGTCAGCCCTTCGCGAGCAGCACGGTTCCCCAGTCGCGCAATTCACGCCTGGCCAACCTGGCGCGCACCAAATATTTCCCCACACCGAATGCCTCCTTGGCTCAGGGCAACTACATCCGCGCTCGCAACCTGCCGACCGACGCCGACCAATACACGATCCGCGCCGACCAGCAGCTTGGCAAGTGGGGCTCCTTCTTCGGTCGTGTGACCAACACCGACTACACCAACATCGCCGTGGGCAACACGACGCCACTGGGAGACGTCTTTTTCGTGCAGAAGACCCGTAACTGGCAGGTGTCGCACTCGGTGCCACTGAGCCCAACGCTGGTGAATCAGTTCCGCCTCGGCTACGTGGAGGCGACCGCGAATCAACACGGCGCGACGGCCGATCAGGCTGATCTCGATCCGCTGAAGCAGACCGGCGTATTCACCGGCCTCAATGACGAACAGCGCACCTATCCGGCCGTGGGCTTTGGCGGCGTAGGCACTGGCGTCTCCGGCGGCGGCAGCGCGGTGAACGACTACCAGGCCAGCAACCAGCCGATGTGGGACATCAGCAACGGAACTACCTGGGTGAAGGGGCGCCACACTGTTAACGTAGGCTTCAACTACCGGCGCTGGTCACTCAGGCGCGATCTGGCCAACGACTTCCTGGGCCAGTTCACCTTCAGCGGCTTCTTCACCGGCAACGCGACGCGTGAACATGCGATTGCCGACATGCTGCTGGGCTACTTCTCAGGCGCCAGCTCATTCCAGCCGGCCGGTTTCAGCGTGGCGGGCAAGACGGGCAATCCGCGGCAGTTCAACTTCCAATACTTTGCCCCGTATGTCCAGGACGACTTCAAAGTCACCTCGCGCCTCACTTTGAACATGGGTATCCGCTGGGATTTCCGCACGCTGCCGTATGAGAGTAACGACCGCATGGGTTGGCGCGATCTTTCCAATCCGCGCGGAGGCTTGCTGGTGGCCGACAAGACGCTCGTGGAAAAAGGCATCGTCGGCGACGGCACCTACTATCGCTTCGCCAATCGCCGGAACCCGGTTGATTCCTCCAAGCGCGTCTTCGCGCCACGGCTAGGCTTTGCGCTCCGGCCGTTCAGCGACGACAAGACAGTGGTCCGCGGCGGCATCGGCATGTTCTTTGATTCGGCCGAAGGGCGCGAAATCGACGGTGCCTCCGACATCTTTCCGTACGTGAGCCGCGGCAACTACATCCAGAGCGTCGGACAACCGAACCTGTTGACCACCGACCAGATGTTCCCCAATTTCGCGGGCGTTGGCGCGGCCTCCCCGGCGGCTAACACGTTCCTTGCCGTAAATCAATCGCCGGAGCCGCGCAATCCGTATGTGGCCCAATGGTCTTTCTCGATTCAGCGCTCGTTGAGTCCCAACACGACTCTTGAGGTGAACTACATCGGCAACAAGGGCACGAACCTGCTGATGCGCCGCAACATTGCCCAGGCGATTCCGCTGGCCAATCCGGCGGCTTGTACGGCGGACCCGCGCGTCGGCAATTGCCCGGTGCTGGCGCGCCGGCCGTTTGTCAACTTCGCCACCTATATCGATAGTGACTGGTCTGGCAACTCCAACTACCACTCGTTTAATTCGCGGCTGGAACGGCGCACGGGCTCGATGATCTTCACGGCGGCTTACACGTGGGCCAAGAGCATCGACAGCAAGTCCGCGGCGGCCGGCATCGGCAACGATGTCGCCGGGTGGCAGGGCTTTCTGAACAACCACGACGCACGGCGTGATCGCGGGCGGTCGGAATTCAACGTCGACCATCGCCTGGTGGGCAGCTTCGTCTATGATGTTCCGGTCGGCAAGGGCCGCAGGTACCTGGGCTCGGCGCCGGGTGCGGTAAACGCAGTGCTAGGCGGCTGGCAGGTCAACGGCATTGTGACTTTCCAGCGAGGCTTCCCGATGTCGATCACCGGCGCGGACCTCGGCGGCCTCAACGATACGTCCGGCACGAATCGCGCCGATATCGTGGGCAACCCGCACGACTCGAGCTTCAAGCCCGCCATTAGCAAGTGGTTCAACACGGACGCCTTTCGTCAACCGGCGGCCGGCTTCCTCGGCAACTCCGGCCGCGGCATCCTGAACGCCCCGGGCATCAACAACTGGGACACGGGTCTGGCGAAAAACTTCCACTTCACCGAGCGCGTGAGTCTGCAGTTCCGGCTGGAGTCGTTCAACGCCGGCAATCACACGCAGTGGGGCGTACCGGTGCGCAACATGTCGGATGCGCGGGTTGGCAGAGTGCTCGGCACGCGCCCGGCGCGCATTAATCAGTTAGGACTCAAGTTCCTCTGGTAGGACGACGCGTGACATGGCCCGCCGATCCCTGACCGGGGTGGCGGGCCTTTTGAGTTGGTACTCTGTGGTGGATTGTTTGTGCGAAAACTTCTCCTGATTGATTGTCTATTGGGGTTGTCGCTGGCGGCTCAGCCTGCCGCGGCGCCTTCGTTTGCCGATGGGGAAAGGGCGCTGGCCGGGCAGCGGTACGCGGATGCCGAAGCGATCTATGAGCGGCTCACTCACGCCAAGCCGCCGATGGCCGAGGCGTTTGCCCGGCTCGGACTGGTGCGCTTTCAACTAGGCAAGTTCGCCGAAGCCGTGCCGGCTCTCAAGCAGGCATTGGCGATGAAGCCTGCCTTGCCAAACACCGACGTTTTGCTGGCAATGTCGCTGGCAGAGTTGGGTCGCTTTGTCGAGGCGCTGCCGGGTCTGGAGAAAGGCTTTCGGCAATCGAGCGATGCTCATCTCAAGCGGATGACCGGGTTGCAACTTGAGCGTGCCTACACGGCGCTCCAGCGTGACGCGAATGCGGTGGAGGTGGCGCTGGCGTTGTCGCGCGCGTATCCGGACGACCCCGAAGTTCTCTATCACGGCGGGCGGCTGTTCGGGAACTATGCTTACGTGAACATGCGGCGCCTGGCGCAAGTGGCGCCGGATTCGGTGTGGCGGCACCAGGCCGCCGGCGAAGCGCACCAGAGCCAGGGCAGCTACGACTTGGCGATTGGCGAATATCGCGCAGTGCTCGCGATTGACCCGCAACGCCCCGGGATCCACTTCCGGCTAGGACGCGCGTTGCTGGGGCGAGCGGGTGAAGGCGATACCGAGCCTGCGGCCAAGGCCTTCGCCGAAGAGCTGCGCATCGATCCCTCGAACGGCAACGCCGCTTACGAGTTGGCCGAGTTGCATCGCCGCGCCGGGCGTCTGGCCGAGGCCGAGGAGTTGTTTGCCGCGGCGGTGAAGGGCGATCCCGAGTTCCAGGAAGCGCGCGTAGGGCTGGCGAGGGCGTTGATCTCGCAGGGCAAACATGCGCCGGCCCTGCCGCATCTCGAGAAAGCCGTGGCTCTCAATCCTTCCGATGAGGTCGCTTACTTTCAGTTGTCTCGAGTGCAAGCGGCTCTGGGCAACGCCGAGGGCCAGCGGCGGGCGCTCGCCGACTACCAGCGGCTGCGCGCAACCAAGAGCCGGCGCGAGGAGCAGCAGGCGCAGGGCGCGTTTGCGCTGCGCGATGTGACGAAGCAGCAGACCGAGGCGAGTGAAAAGTAGCCGGGCATTGAGCGGATCAGCGTTCGTGTAATAAGCTGTGGGTTGAGATGAAGCTGGTGCTCCCTGCTCTTTGGGTTCTGTCCGCGTCAGGCGGCTTGTTCGCCCAGAAGTCCGCCTGGGAGCCATCGCCCGGAAATAGGCAAATACCGATCTGGCCCGGCACGCCACCCGATGCGCAGTTTGGTCCGCCGGCCAACACCGAAACGACACCGGAACCGGGAGAGGTAGACAACGTCTCAAGGCCCACGATGACAGTCTATTCGCCAAAAGGTAAGAATACTGGCGCCGTAGGCCCAAAGCGAATCGCATCATCGTGGTACGTTGGAATTTGATCCCCGCATTTCGAGTTGCCGCCTTTGTCGGGTTCTGCCACGTCGCCGCTATGGGCGCCGCCGTGGAGCCGCCGCAGGTCTTCTCCTTCGTCAAGAAAAACTGCACGGGTTGCCACAACGCCAAGCTCACTTCAGGCGACATCAATCTGGCCGCGCTTGATTCGGCCCGTTCCTTTGATGAAAGCCGCGAGATCTGGGAACGTGCTGTCGTCAAGTTGAAGACCGGCGAGATGCCGCCGCCCGGAGTGCCCAAGCCGTCTGCCGCCGAGGTCGCCGGCGTCACGCGATACCTCGAGGCCGAATTCCTGCGGCAGGATCGCACGGCCAAGCCGGACCCCGGTCGCGTGACCGCCCGCCGCCTCAATCGCGCCGAATACAACAACACGGTTCGGGATCTGCTGAACGTCGACATCCGCCCAGCCGACAACTTTCCGAACGACGAAAGCGCCTTCGGCTTTGACAACATCGGCGACGCGCTGACGCTGTCACCGGTGCTGCTGGAAAAGTACCTTTACGCCGCCGAGCGGGCGGTCCGCACCGCGATCTTCGGCCCGGAGAAGCTGAAGCCGGCGATGATTCACTACCCGCTGCCGGTGCGCATCAATGATCTGGTGACGAAGCCGACGCTGCCCAAGGATCTGTTCAACTACGATTTCAGCGGGCTCAGCACGCGCCACGCTGCTCACATCACGCATCGCTTTCCTGTCGACGGCGAGTACAGTTTCCGCGTGGTGCTTAACGGGCATCGCCCGAATCAATCCGAGCCCGTGCACCCGGCCTTTTTCATAGACGGAAAGATGATCAAGGAGTGGGAGGTGGACGCGACGGACCTCGAAGGCCAGATTGTAGAAGTCCGCACTACGGTCACCGCCGGCGATCATCTTCTTTCGGCGTCGTATTTGAAGACTTATCATGGTCTGCCGCCTAGTTATAAGGGACCGGAACCGTCGAAGCGTCCGCCGGAGCCGCTCATCTCCACACGCGGCAAACTCACGGAAAAAGACATTGAGACGCTGCGCAAGTACGGCACCAAGATCAAGACCGATCGGCTGGAGACGCGCGTAGATAACCGGTTTGAGTCACTGGACATCGGCGGCCCGTTCACGCAGCCGGAAGGCCCGGCCCCGGCGAGTCTGAAGGCAGTTTTCGTCTGTCCGCAGCAGACGCCGGCTTGCGCCCAGGCGATCGTCGCCAGCTTTGCGCGACGGGCTTTCCGGCGCCCGTTGACGGCTGTTGAGGCCGCTCCATTCGTCAAGCTCTACGTGTTAGCCCGCCAGCAGGGCGACAGTTTTCAAGAAGGCATCGCCGCCGCGCTCCAGGGCGTGTTGGTCTCGCCGCATTTCCTGTTTCGAGTAGAGCGGGACCGGCCGGGAGCCTTTGCTCCGGTGAGCGAATTCGAACTCGCCTCGCGGCTCTCCTATTTCCTATGGAGTACGATGCCGGACGGGGCGCTCATGGCCGCCGCCGCTCAGGGCCGTCTGCGCCAGCCCGCGGTGCTGGCAGCGCAGGTACGCCGGATGTTGGCCGACCCCAAAGCACGAGCGCTAGTGGACAATTTCGCCGGCCAGTGGCTGCAGTTCAAAAACATCGACGTCATGAAGCCGGACGTTGAAAAGTTCCCTGAGTTTGAAGACAACTTGCGTTACTCTATGCGCCGCGAGACGGAGTTGTTTCTTGGAAATCTGATTCGCAGCGACGCCAGTGTACTGGAGATTCTCGACGCCAAGCACACCTATCTCAATGAACGCCTGGCGCGTTTTTACGGCATTGATGGTTTGGCAGGCCCTGAATTCCGGCGTGTGGATATGAGTAAGACGGAGCGCGGCGGCGGCATTCTGGCGCACGCGAGCATACTCACTATCTCTTCCTACTCAACGCGGACGTCGCCGGTGCTGCGTGGCAAATGGATCCTGGAAAATCTGCTCGACGCGCCGCCCCCGCCTCCTCCTCCCGCTGTGCCGACGCTGGACGAAAGCAAGGTAGGCGAGTCAGCCACCTTGCGGCAACAAATGGAAGCGCATCGCGCCAACCCGGCTTGCGCGTCCTGCCATTCGCGCATGGACCCGCTGGGCTTTGGTCTGGAGAATCTCAACGCCATCGGATCCTGGCGCACCATGGACGGCAAGTTTCCGGTGGATGCGTCGGGGTTGTTGCCGGCTGGCCGCGCGTTCCAGGGCCCAGGTGAACTGAAGGCTCAGTTGACGAAAGATAAGGATGCCTTCGTGCGCGGCCTCACCTCCAAGCTTCTCACCTACGGGCTGGGCCGAGGCTTGGAACGTTTTGACCGCCCGGTGGTCAACTCCATCGCCGCACGGCTGCCCGCACGTAACTATCGGTTCTCGGCGCTCGTCCAGGATATCGTGAAGAGTCTGCCGTTTCAGCAACGCCGTTCGGCCACTAACTCAACTACGCCAGCCGCCGCAGGAGCAGAATCGGAATGACCAATATCATCACGGGCAAACATCTTTCGCGGCGCGCGTTGTTGCGCGGAGCCGGGGGCGCGGCAGTGGCGTTGCCTTTACTGGAGGCGATGCGGCCAGCGCTGGCTGCCGCTGCGACAACGAAAACTGTGGGCCGCGTGGCGGTGGTCTACGTGCCGAATGGCATCATCATGAATCAGTGGCTGCCGGCGAAAACGGGCGCGGACTTCGAGCTCACCCGCGTGCTCAAGCCGCTCGAGAAATTCCGGGGAGACATCGTCGTGGTTTCGGGCCTTTCCAATCTCGCCGCTTCCAAGTCCAAAGGCGGAGGCCACGCCAGGGCGTCAGGCAGCTTCCTGTCGGCCACCCAGCCTAAGTACACCGCCGGAGCCGATGTGCGGGCGGGCACGACGTTCGATCAGGTGGTGGCGCGGCATTTCGCGACTGAGTCCCGCGTGCCGTCGCTGCAGCTAGGCTGCGAGGATTCGCGCATGGTGGGCAACTGCGATACGGGCTCCAGTTGCGCCTATACCAACAGCCTCTCGTGGAGGAATCCCGAGACGCCACTGGCGGTGGAAGTAAATCCGCGCTCGGTGTTCGAGCGGCTGTTCGGCACGATGGACCCCAGTCTCGATGCCGCCACGCGCGCGCGCCGCGCTCTATACAAGAAAAGCATTTTGGACTTGACGCTGGAGAACACGCAATCGCTAACCGGCAGGCTGGGCTCGTCGGACAAGCGAAAGATGGACGAGTATCTCACGTCGATTCGCGAAGTAGAGAGCCGGATCGCCAAGTCTGAGAAGGATCCCGAAGTGCCCACCGGCGAGAAGCCGTCGGGCATTCCGTTTGAGTTTCGCGAGTATGTGAAGTTGATGTTTGACCTGCAGGTGATTGCCTGGCAGTCTGACATATCGCGCGTTTCAACCATGATGATCGGCCGCGAGGGCAGTGTGCGCACTTACCCCGAGATTGGCGTGCCCGATCCGCATCATCCGTTGACGCATCACCGCAATCATCCGGACTTCATTGAGAAAGTGACGCGCATCAACGTCCTGCACGCCGAGTTGTTCAGCCACTTCCTGGAGCGGCTCAAGTCCACGCCGGACGGCGACGGCACGCTGCTGGACCACTCGACGATTCTCTACGGCGGCGCGCTCAGCGATGGCAACGGCCACTCCAATGACAACTTGCCTCTGCTGGTGGCGGGTCACGGCGGAGGGCTGCGCGGCGGGCGGCACGTGGCGGCGGATCCCAAAACGCCGGTGGCGAATCTGTTTGTCGACATGATGGAGCGCACGGGCGTTCCGACGGCGAGATTTGGCGACAGCACCGGCAGGCTGGATTTGACGGCCTGATGGGCCGCGCCACCTGGGAACGGTTAGCGCTGGCCTTCGCGACCGCAATGACGGCGGGCTGCTTCTATCTCGTCCCCTCCTGGGAACCGGCGGCGGTTTTCAGCGACCCCTGTGTCTTGGCAACGATCGCCTCTGGTCTGCTGATCCTGATATTGGCCGCCTGTCGATATGCAGATCGCAATGTCGACAGAGAGCGTCAGGCCCTCACCGTGTTCTTGGCTGGGATGCCGATAGTCTATCTTCTGCGCGGCCTGCTGGCCGGGACCACTGCTTCAGCAGGCTGGTTTTGGGTGGAGTGCGTTGGAGCCATGATATTTGGGGCGCTCGCCTGGATTGGTTACCGCCGGCTCCCCTGGTTGCTTGCCTTCGGCATAGTGGCTCACGGAATGTTGTGGGACTCCTGGCATTTTCACTCAACCTACATTCCCTCCTGGTACGCGCTTGGATGCCTTCTGGTCGACGTCGGTGTCGGGCTCTATGCCGCGGTCCGCATCTCGACCTGGCCCCGCAATTCTTAGCGAAAATCCAACCACTCTGTAAGAAAATCCTCTTCGAAGCGACTACCTTGGAGAAAGGGAAATACTACTAATAACAAGAGGTTGGCCATGACACATAGATTCTTTTCGATCTTACTGACGATCAAGGTGCTTGTTGCGGCGGGGCCCTCGAATGACGACATTCGCAAGATCCTGGTCGAGCGTATCGACACGCGCAAGGGGTCAGTCGGTATCGTGGTGGGAATTGTGGAACCAGAAGGACGCCGGATCGTCTCGTATGGATCGACGGCGAAGGGTGGATCGAAGGCGGTTGACGGCGATACGCTTTTCGAGATCGGCTCCGTCACCAAGGTGTTCACCGCGCAGATCCTGGCAGACGCGGTTGCGCGCGGCGCTGTCAAGCTTGACGATCCGGTGGCAAAGCTACTGCCTCCGTCCGTGAAGATGCCGGAACGCGGCGGACGCGCCGTCACACTGCTTGATCTGGCGACGCACCGGTCCGGCCTGCCGCGCCTCCCTGAAAATCTGACGACCACGGATATGTCGAATCCGTACGCAGCCTATACCGTCGCCCAGCTCTACGAGTTCCTGGCAGGACACGCGCTGCGACGGGATCCAGGCTCGGAGTTCGAATATTCAAACCTCGGCGTCGGTCTACTGGGACACGCGCTCGCGCTGCAAGCGGCGTCCAAGGACTACGAATCGCTGGTGCGCGCGAAGGTGCTCGGTCCGCTCGGCATGAAGAGCACCGCCATCAACCTGACTCCCGAACTCAAGGCGCGGATGTCGCAGGGACACAACGCCAAGCTCGAACCGGTACCCAACTGGGACCTGCCCACCCTGGCCGGCGCGGGCGCACTGCGCTCCTCGGCGAACGACATGTTGAACTTCGTCGACGCCCACGCGGGACTGGCGAAGTCCGGAGCTGACCCGGTGCTCGCCTCCATGCTGGCTACGCGCCGGGTCGCGATGGGCGGAGCCGAGATTGGCCTGGGATGGATGATCGCCAAACGCGGTTCGGCTGAGATTGTCTGGCACAACGGGGGCACCGGTGGATTCCAGTCGTTCATAGGTTTCGATCCGAAAGCGCGCGTCGGCGTCGTCGTGCTATCGAACACCCAGGGCATGCCGGGTATCGATGATATCGGACAACATCTGCTGGATCAGACCCTCCCGCTCATACCTGCTAAGAAGGACCGTCAGCAGACTTCGTTCGCACCGGAAGCGTTTGAGAAGTACGTGGGCAACTATCAGTTGATGCCAAACTTCGTGCTGGCGGTAACGCGGGAGGGAGATCGATTCTTCACACAGGCCACCGGACAGGGCAAGATCGAGATCTTTGCGATGAGCGAACGGGTATTCTTCCCGAAAGTCATTGACGCCGAGTTGGAGTTTACGGTGGATGCCGCCTCCGGGCGCGCCAACAAGGTAACTCTGCGCCAGAACGGCGCGGTGATCAATGGCCCGCGCGTCGAGGGTCCACTGCCCGAGGCGCCGGCGGAACGTAAGGCGATCGCAACGGATCCGAAGGTGCTTGAGCACTACGTGGGAAAGTATCAGCTCGCGCCGGGATTCATCCTCACGATCACACGCGAGGAAGGCCGTCTATTCGCGCAAGCCACCGGACAGGGCAAGAACGAGATTTTCGCCGAGACGGACCGCAAATTCTTCTTGCGCGTTGTGGACGCGCAGATCACCTTTACCCCCGGACCCGATGGGCGCGCGGCGAAACTGACGCTGCACCAGGGCGGAATGAACGCCGAAGGCGCGCGGGTGGAATGATCAGGCAGTCCTGGCAGTCGCTCCCAAGACTCTACCAGTGGGTAAGTGAGCCGTCCTTGCGAAAGTAGAATAGTTTGTTGCCCGGCGCTGTTACTTCACTGATCTGCGTCAACTTACTCATCTCTAACGTTACACCCAGGCCGGGCCGGTCATTGGGCCAGCATTTGCCGGCTTTGAAATCGACACCTTCCTGGATGTGACTCGGTAACGTCGTATTCGAGCCAATCTCAACTATCACGGGTCCGGAAAACGGTCCAAGCGTATGCACGATGGCGGCCGTCGAAATTGGTCCAGTGAAGTGAGGCGCGATGCCCACGGCGTGCGTCTGGCACAGCGCGGCGACCTTGAGCATTTCGGTGATGCCGCCGACGTTGGGCAGGGTGGCGCGGATATAGTCGATGTCCTTCTTTTCGACGAGGGGGAAGAAGTCCCAGCGCTGTCCCCACTCCTCGCCGTGGGTGAGCGGCACGGTCGTCATCTGGCGTAGCTTGGGGATCTCCGAGAGCGCCTGGGCGTCAGCCACGGGGTCCTCGACAAAGTACGGCTCATACTCCTCGATCAGCTTGCACGCTCTCAAGGCGTCTGAAAAATCGAAGCGCTGATGAAAGTCAATGAGCCAGTCTCCATCCGGGCCAATACCTGTGCGGATTTCCTTGCACGCTTTGGCGGTGGCGCGAACCTGGGTATGCGTTTCAAAGACCTCACCGGCGCGTGGGTCTCCGCCTCCCGCCGCCGTGCGGAAAGCGCGGAAGCCGGACTCGATTGTCGCCCTCGCCCGTTCCCCCAATGACAGGCGTTGCGGTGGCGCGGTGGAACCCGGCGCGCGCAGCGGCCCTGTACCATAGCATTCGAGGTGCTCTCGAATCATGCCGCCCAGCAACTGGTGCACGGGCACACCCAACGCTTTGCCCTTGATATCCCACAGCGCCAGATCAAGCGCGCCTTGCGCATGGATCTTCTCGCGGCCTGGCGGATAGAACCACGCCTTGTACATCTCGTGCCAGAGGCGCTCAATGTGAAAAGGGTTCTGGCCGATGAGACTGCCGGCGCACTGCTCCAGTAGATCTTTGGTGCCGCCTTCGCCGATGCCGGTGATGCCTGCGTCCGTCTCAACCGTCACTACCATGTTGCTTTGGTTAAAGGTGGGGTTGAATTGCTGCGGCTTGTAGACTCGAACGCGGGTGATCTTCATTTTGGGGAGCGCGGCTGCTTCGGACACGGTGGCCGCGGCCGTTGCGCCGGCCACGGTGGTGAGGAACGATCGTCGTTGCATAAGGGTGTGTTACTCGGCGGCCAGTTCGGCCAACTGTTGCCGGACGCGCTCACGCTCGGCGCCTTCGAACGCGCGGTACGGTGCCGCCAGCACGTTCTGCATCAGGCCGAGTTCGGCCGCGGCGCACTTGATGCCGCATAGATAGCTGGAGCCAAACGCGCCTACCGAATAGAGCCGGCGGCTGATTGACATCACTCTGTCATGCAGCTTGCGCAGCGTGGCGACGTCGCCATCCGTGGCCGCGCGATAGAGGTCGACATAAAGTTTGGGAAACAGATTCGCGCCGCCGTTGACGCCGCCATGGACACCGAGCAGCACGGCTTCGGCCGTAAGCTCTTCCGGCCCGATCATCAATGTGAAATCCGGACGGCGCGGCAGCACCGCGCGCAGCAGACCATGCAGATAGAGCACCTCGGCCGAACTGTCCTTCAACCCCACGATATTGGGGAGCTCTGCGAGTTTCACGACGCTGGCTTCGGAAAAGCGGAGATGCGTGTGGCTAGGCATGTTGTAGAGAAACATGGGGAGCGGTGAGGCAGCGGCAAAGCGCTTGGCCCACTCCACCAGTTCCGGCTGCGCCACGGGGAAGTAGCAAGGTCCGGCGGTAACAACCGCATCGGCGCCGGCATCGGCGGCCGTGCGCGCCAGCACCAGTGAATCGGCCGTGGAGGCATGCGTAACGCCCACCAGCAGCGGCACGCGTCCACGTAACGCCTTTGCCGCGTGAGCAATGCATAGCTTCATCAGATCGAGTCCAAGGGCCGGTCCCTCGCCGGTGGTGCCTAGGATGAAGACGCCGTGCACGCCTCCGGCAATGACGTGTTCAATCAGCCGTTCGAGCGAGGCCGCGTCCAACGAATTTGGAGTCAGAAGAGGCGTAAGTAGGGGCGGAACGATGCCCCGGAGGGGTTTGGGAAATGGCATGCTGCGCCTTCGAAGGATATAGAGAATTGGGAGGCCAAGTCAACCGTTTGTCACGAGGGCATCGAGGCTTGATACCATCTGCCGTATCATGCGCCGCCTGTTGATCGCTTCGCTCTTTGCCGGCCTGCTGACATTTGCCGGCTTGCCCACGCGATCACCGTTCCCCGGGCAAGTGCGTGTGCGCTTTGCGATCCGCGATGAAGCGAGCCGCGCCACCGGGGTGCGGGTTCGGGTGACGGACGCCAAGGGCAACTACTGGGCTCCGCTGGGGCATTTGTCGCAAGTGGACCAATTGCGACGCATGTCGGGCGACCTCATTCTCGGCGACGACGAAACCAGTCCGCGCCGCTTGTACGCGTATGTCTATGACGGCGCCGAAATGGATCTACCTCCGGGCAACTATCGTCTGGACGCGCGCAGGGGCCTGGAGTACACGTTCGTGGATCAGGCCGTGGAGGTTCGCGCTAACGCGCAAGTCGTGACGATTCCTTTGCGGCGATTCTCAGACTTTGAACGCCAAGGCTGGTACCCCGGTGACACGCACATGCATTTCCCCGATCCCTCGGGCGTGCGTTATGAGATGGAGTGTGAGGGACTGCGGGTTTGCAGTCTGCTGCTCCTCAAGAGCGGCTACAAAGATGCCGAGAAGCCAGGCAACGGACACTTCCAGAATGTGGAACATTTCAGCGGGCGGCTTAGTCCGGTGAGTGATGCGCGACACTTTGTGAAAGTGGGCGAGGAGTTCAGGCATGGACTCTTGGCGCATCTGATTTTTCAAAACTTGCGTAGCGTCGTGTGGCCGGTGAGTGTCGGGCAGCTTCGCGAGAACGGGTCGAATGGATATGACTGGCCGTTGATGGCGCACGCCGCCGACGATGCGCATGCCCAGGGCGCCGTGGTGACGTGGGCGCACTGGCCGTATCCTTCTATGGAGGCGCCGCTCGATATCGCGCTCGGCAAGATCGATTCGCTCGATCTGTTGACGACGGGTAATCCGTTCGAGCATCATCCGATACTCACTGAGATTTACAAGATGCAGGGGCCGTCGGCCTATCGGCGGGCGCCCATCGATATGTACTACCACTACCTGAATTGCGGTTTCCGCGTGGCTGCGTCAGCGGGGTCCGACAAGATGGGACTGAACCCGCCCATGGGCAGCGCGCGGACGTATGTGAAAATCAACGGGCCTCTGAGTTACGGCGCTTGGGTGGAGGGGATTCGCGCCGGGCGCACGTTCATCAGCACCGGGCCGTTGCTCGAGTTTTCGGTGAATGGCGTGGAGGCCGGGAGCGTTGTAAAAATTGCACCCGGCAAGCTGCGCGTGCGGGCGCGAGCGATCTCGCAGGAGCCGTACGACGTACTGGAGATTCTGGTGAACGGCAAGGTGGTGCGGAGCGTGAAGCCTGGCGCGGGCGAACGGCGCGAAGCGGTGATCGATGAGGCGATCGAGGTGGGCCGAGGCGGCTGGATCGCGGCGCGTGCCCACGGCAAGACGATGCTGCCTTACGGGGCGACGTGGTGGATGATGCCGGTGTTCGCGCACACATCGCCGATCTATTTGGAGATGGCTGGGCGAGGTCCCGATGCGCGCGAGTCTGCCGGAGTGCTGCTTGAGCAGTTGGGCTTCATGGAGCGATGGGCGCGTGAGCAGGCGAATTTTCCTACGCCGGAGAACAAGCGCGAGGCGATGGAGATGCTGGCGAAGGCGCGCGCGAAGTATGAGGGATTGATGGCGGCGAGGTGACGCCCGGGTGCCCTGGAAATCCACCAGCCCGATTCTCCGTTGCTCGAGAACTGCTTATTAGCAATCACGGATAATCAATTTAATTTGTGGTCACTTTGATCGCGACCGCCAAGTATGCCGCCGTCGAAGTCTCGCTTGCCGGCCCGATGCGCACCCCATTTGTTCCGGGTACGGGAGGCGTTCGCAAAGCGTGATGGAATTCGCGTGGCCTACTATTACCCGCTTGGCGCGCCAAGGTCATCTTGTTGATGGGTCACCGCTTAATCCAAGCACAGAAAGGAAAAGCTTTCCGATGCCGACAAAAAAGCCGTACGCCAAACGGTCGAGCTCTTCAAAGCAAGCATCCGGTCAAGCCGCCCCTAAACTCTCGCCGATCGCTCGCGAAATCGTTCAGGGTCTCGAATCAAACCCACGCCGAAGATCGATTTCTACGATGAAGCACGCGCTCCTTCCGAGGGTATTGCGCATTTCCGCGGGGAAATCACTCTCTCCACGCGCTCCATCCTGATCCCCGGCAGCGTCAATGTGACCGCCGTACGCCGAAAGACCGCTCTGTCATAACAGGGACACTCCGCTCCAGGTGCCCCGGCCCAGGTTTACCTGCTCGTGATGGACCGCCAGCCGAAGGCCGTCGATCTCGCTCTCCGGAGCTAAGCGCCGCCAGTAAGTCCGTGCTCAACGCTGACGGGCACCAGTGCCGCTCGATATGCTCGATCACCAGTTCGGTACCCCGCTCGTGCGAGACAAACGGAGCGGCTTGCGGATCGTACATCGAGTCCGTCAGATCGCGCAGGAGAATACAGCGCACGCCCCACCGCGTCATCTGTTTGATCGCGAAGCTGCGGTTCAAGATGCACATGTTGGTGTGCACGCCGGCGACAAACAACGTGCGAATGCCGCGCAGCTTGAGCAGCGAGTACACCTCCTCGCCCTTGTCCGAGACGTAATCGGCGGGGTCAATCGGGATGCCCGCGTGTTGGCGGGACCAAGCCTTGAAGAACTTGTCGGACGTGTCGCAGCCGCCGGCCGAATCGTCGATCGGCAGGGCCGGACTCGGGAGCGCTCGCGGTTCAGGCGTAGCGGCGCGGGCGAGTTCGGTCATCCTGCGGCGCTGCGGCGAGTCCGCATAGAAGCTCATCGTATCCGAGGGCGCGTGGATGACGATGAATCCGGCGCGGCGAGCCGACGTGAGCACGGGGACGAATCGTGGCACCATTTGATTGACGCGCGTCACCGCGCCTTTGCACCAATGGCTATCCCACATATCGCAGAGGATCATCGCCGATTCGGCGGCGTTGAATTTCTCGCGCAACGTCGCCGCCGCGCCCGCCTCGGTTCGGGTACGCAGGGCGAGTTCAAAGGGGCTGCGGCTGGTGGCGGCTGCAGCCAGTCGCGCGGTCGCGAGCGTGAGCAAGGTTCTTCGGTTCATGCGATGTGACTCAAACTTTCTTCAACTCGCCGGCGTGGCGTTGAATCTTGGTGATCGCTCCGGCAATCTGCTCCATGTCGGAGCGCGATCCCAGCATCATGTTCTGCGTAAACCAGACGGCTTCGGTGCAGAGTTGGTCATTTACCGGGCACGCATTGCGCTCGGCCCACTCCTGCAACGTTTTCTCCGGGAACAATCTGCGGTAGCCCTTGCTCCCGAGCGTCGCTTTGATAAAAGGCTGCTTGTTGAGCGGCGTGTAGCCGCTTGAGGCAGGCACTCCCTCGGCCCCCAGCGCCTTGAGGAATCGGGCACGATCCAGATTGGCAAACGCGGCGCGGTCATAACGCAGCATATAGAGATGCCAAGCGCTGCGCGTGCAGCCAGGCGTGAGGCGCGCCGGGTGAATGCCCGGAATCTTTTCCAGCAGCGATGTCAGGTACCGCGCGTTCTCGTCGCGCGTTTTGGCCTGCGTCTGCAACCGCGTCATCTGCGCGGAGAGCAACGCGCCCTGGAATTCAGTCAGGCGCAGATTGGCGCCGCCGAAAGGAAATACGTCGCCATCGCCGGGCTTCAGCGGGCGGCCGTTGCCATGAAATGCATAAGCGCGCTCCATGACGCCGTCGTCATTAGTGATGATGGCGCCGCCTTCGCCGGAGTTGAGATTCTTCGAAGCCTGAAAGCTGAAGCAGCCCGCGGCTCCAATGGTGCCCACTTTCTTCCCGCGCCACTCACCCAGATGCGCCTGGCAAGCATCCTCCAGCACCGG
>JAYTKJ010000129.1:0-3673 GCA_043730365.1 Acidobacteriota bacterium
CTATGCGTCTATTACGCCGTCCGGCCAACCTAATCCCGTTCAACATGAGTTCAAGGTGGTGGGCGTCCTGGATCGAACAGGCACACAGGACGACGGCACCGTGTTCTTGCCGATCGAAGTAGCGCGGGAGTTCTTCGGGCGGCCCAGGGAACTGACGATTCTTGGAATCAAGCTGAAGGAATTCAACGCCGTCAAGATGCGCCAGTTCGAGACGCGCTGGTTGAAACTGCCGGAGGTCCAGGTGGTGGGCTTGCAGCAGGTTAAGAATACCCTGGTCGGTTTGGTGGCGACAGCGCAAACCATGATCGCCGCAGTGGCCGTCATCGCCATCATAGTTGCGTTCATCGGTGTCATCAACACGATTCTCATGAGCGTGTATGAACGCACCGCGGAGATCGGCATCATGAAGGCTCTCGGTGCCAGGCGAGGTTCAATTTTTCAGCTCATTTGGCTCGAAACCGTGATGATCTGCCTCGCCGGCGCGCTGGTTGGATCAGCGGTGGCGGTGGTTGGCTCCGGGCTTGTGGAAAGAATGATCAAAGCGATGGCTGACTTCGGCGTGGCAGGGTCAATCGTTGCAATTACACCAGAGGTCATTGGATACGCGGTGCTTGGAGCTGTGACTCTGGGCTTTTTCGCCGGCTTATACCCGGCTTGGCGAGCTTCTGCCATGCGGCCGGTGGAAGCCATCAACAAGGGGGCTTGATATGAACGACATCATCATCGAGGCACACGGACTGAAGCGCTACTATCAGCGGGGCAGCGAAACGGTAAAGGCGCTCGACGGCGTAGACATCTCTATCCGTCAGGGAGAGATCGTATCCATTATGGGTCCGTCCGGTTCAGGAAAAACGACACTCATCAACATCCTTTCCTGTCTGGACGCACCCACGGAGGGAACCCTCACCGTGGCCGGAAAGGCCGTCGAGGGGCTCTCCGAAGACGAGTTGGTAGAGGTCCGCCGCGGTGTGCTGGGATTCGTGTTCCAGCAGTTTTCCCTGCTCCCGACACTCACCGTCACCGAGAACGTCGAACTCCCTTTGCTGTTCCTGGGACTACGAACCGACCGGCAACGAACACGCGACGTGCTGGCCTCGGTCGGCCTTGGTGACCGAGCGAGCCACCTGCCTCGCGAACTCTCCGGTGGACAGATGCAGCGTGTCGCCATTGCTCGGGCACTCATGGCGAGTCCCAAGATTCTGGTGGCAGATGAACCCACCGGGAATCTCGACAAGGCTTCGGGCGAGTCTATCGTCGCCCTATTCAAGCGGCTCGCGGCCGAAGAAGGTCTGGCCATTCTGCTGACGACCCACAACACGGCGTTCGGAGCCGAAGCAGATCGCGCCATCACGCTGGAGGATGGGCGGATCGTGAAGGAGGAAAAGCTGGGGCGGCGTCCCGTTGCAACGCCCGCGCGTGGCTGAGTCAAGGTGAAGAAGGTAGCCAGCGTTGCGGTCCGCCCAGGGGATGGTATAGGCTGTCGGCAGAGATGAGAGAGTTCCTCCGCAAGACTGTCATCGCGGGTGTTGGATGTTTTGCGTTGCTGCAGATTATTCCGCTGTATCCCCGGACCAATCCTCAAGCACCAGCCGCAAGCGCGATCCGCAACCAACTGGAGATTCCACCAGAGATGGACGCTATCCTCCAGCGTTCCTGTTGGAATTGCCACTCGAATGACACGCGCTGGCCATGGTACAGCCACGTCGCGCCGGTGTCGTGGATGATTGTCCGCGACGTGAATAGGGCGCGCGGCATCATGAATTTCACCTCCTGGACGGAACAGATGGGCAAGAAGCTGCAACTGGCGGTCGGGATGCTGAGCGCGGCTTGCACCGACGTCACGGTGGGGCGAATGCCCAAGCCCGAGTACGTGTTCCTCCACAGCGAAGCGATGTTGTCCGATGCAAACAAGCGTGAATTCTGCGCTTGGACACAGCGGGAAGGCGGACGGCTGCTCGTCCTCAAGCGTAAGAACGGACAAAACGGAGCAGCGCAATAAGCGAGCCGCTCCGTTCGTGCGCGGTCTTCAAGGCGTAGCGACTCAGGCAGCCACTCGAGTCTCCATGGTGGATGAATCGGCTTTGGCGATCTTGGGCAGAACAATCTTCAGATACCCGTCGGTGAGATTCGCCCGCGCTTTTCCGGAGTCAACTTCGCCAGGCAAGCTGAAACGGCGGAAGAGTTCCTTCCGAGTGAGTTCGGAGTAAATCTGTTTCTCATGGGTCTTTTCGCGCTTCGTCTCCGCTTCGCCGCGAATAGTGACGCTTCCGGCATCCACCGCAACTTGCAGATGTTCGGCTTCAAAAGCCGGAGCAGCCACCGTCACCACGAACGCATCATCAGTCTCGGAAAGCTCACTGGGAGGCACTTCGAAGAGCTCACGTTCGGCTCGGAACCAGTCGTCGAGATCGTTCTCCACCGCGCCGCCGCGTGAACGAAAAAGCTCGTAGGCCCGGCGCCGGATGGCTTCGAGGGCCGTCTCAATCGATTGAAAAAGTCCTTTGCCGGTTGGGTCGCCGGCTTTCTTGGTTGGTACGATGTGCTTGCTCATGATTCTTATCTCCTGCGTCTTCAAAATTGCCGAAGGCGCCCTTGGACTACTTGGCAACTCGGCTACTGCACCCGGGCTGCCAAAACCGTGGCCATTTCAGTCTGGGCGCTGGAAATACGCGTTGGCTTGATACTGGGAGAGCATGCGCTGCGAATTGAAAAATGAGCCATTGACTGCAATGGCCGAACGCATCACCTCGGCATAAGCGGTGGGACGCCCATAGAACATAGGCAGGATAGTCTGTTCCAGCTTGTCGTAGAGAGACGCAGACTCTTGTTGCTCCGTCTCGGCAATTTCGGCATGCCCGATCGCCCAGCCGGTAACTCCGTCAAAGCACCCCTCCAGCCACCAGCCATCGAGAACGCTCAGGCTCGGTACGCCGTTCAAGGCCGCCTTCATGCCACTGGTGCCCGAGGCCTCGTGCGGCCGCCTCGGCGTGTTGAGCCAGAGATCGACGCCCGAATAAAGAAGCGGCGCCAATTGCCAGTCAAAATCCTCGAGATAGGCGACCGGGACAGCGCCGCCGAGATTCTTCGCCGCTTCAAAGATCCGGCGAATCACCGTGCGCCCGCCCTCGTCGTGAGGATGGGCCTTGCCGCCGAAGACGAGTTGAATCGGCCCGATCTGGCGGTCCATTTGCAAGAGCCGCTCCAAGTTGGAGAACACCAGATCGGCTCGCTTGTAGCCCGTGGCCCGGCGAGCAAAGCCGATGGTGAACGCAGTGTCGCTTAACTCGACTCCCGTCCGGCGGCGCACTTCGGCAATCAGGGTCGTCTTGGCCGTCACATGGGCGTCCCGAATCTCGCGCACCGGAATGCCGACCGCGTACCGGAGGTAGAGATTGTCTCGCCGCCACTCCGGCATGTGGTTGTCCAGCACGCTGGCGATGGGTGGAGTAACCCAGGTGGCAGCATGCACACCGTTGGCGATGGCGCGCACCGGATAGTCCGGGAACAGTCCGCGCGAAACCTCCCCGTGGTGCATGGCCACGCCATTGATGTAGCGGGCGGCAAAGAGCGCCAGGTAGGTCATGTTGAGGATTCCGCCTGAAGCCGCTTTGGTGCGCTCAAGCGCAACCGCGCGCTCTTCGCCGAGCACCTGCCTCACCAGGCTCATCGGGAA
>JAYTKJ010000130.1:0-11961 GCA_043730365.1 Acidobacteriota bacterium
GATGCCGGTCATGCCGCCCTTGGTGACTACGGTGCCGGTTACCTTTACCCGCTTCTCGATAAACGGCATCAACCGCTCGTTCTGGTTCTTGTGATCTGAGGCGATCGGCAGATAGACCGCCCCGGTCTTCTCATCAAGCAGAGCCAGCGGCACTCCGGCTTTGGCGCAGGTCTCGGCGCACGCGGCGTGGCTGGGTCCCTTCGAGTCGTGACTCACATAGCAGCCCGTATCCACCACCGCAGCCGTGAAGTCCACAGCTTTTCCTTTGGCGGGTCCATGGGCAGACAACAAGGCGGCCACGGTGGCGGTCAGTAGTGCGAGCTTGAGGATCGTCATTTCACTCCTATTGGACCAAATGCAGCCAGAGCCTGTCCGCTGGCGTCAGCCAAATCGCAAACCGGATTCAGTCCGCGGCAGTAGTAGAGAGACCGTGATTGGCCAGCTTCGGCTGGAGCGATCGACAGCAGGATGTCGCCAGTAGCCGCATCCTGGGTGGCATGGAAGACCGCCGGCGTATCGAGGTCAAAGCCTTGAATCCGGCCCTTGCCCGGGGACGCCACGCGCTTGGTGAAGTGCAGGCGCAACCGGCCCGGCGCGTCCCAACTCATCGAAGCCAGCGCAGGGCCGGGGCCGTCCACAATGCGGGCCGCCAACCGCCGACCCACTCTCTCCAGGCTCTCGCGGTCAAGATGAATCGGATCGGTGAACGTGAGATCGATGGTAGCCACCATGCCGCCGGGTTGGATCGCGGCCTCGGCCAACCTCTGCGCCTCGCGAACCGTGTCCCAACCCTCGTAGCCTTTGTTGATGACGTAGCGCGAAATTTGGGCGTAGTAGAACGGCAGTTGTGGTTGGCCAAGGTCGGCGCGCATGGTGCGAACCAGGGCCTGGAATCGCTCCCCGTAGGAACTGGCGGTGTCCATCGCTGACGCGTCAGATTCGCCCTGATACCAAAGCACGGCCTTAGCCGGGCCAGTCATGCGCGCCCGGGCCAGGAAATTTCCGTAGAGTGAGCGGCGGAGCTGCCCGCGCAGGTCCGGACTCCACTGCGCTATCGACGTGCCACCCACCGCGCACGGCACCAACCCCACCGGCACGCCCGTGCGCCGCACCATCTCCTTGGCAAACGGCAATCCCAACCCGATGCCCACCACGCGCCCGTCGCGCGGCAGCGCCTCATGAACCGGATCCCGTGCCACCGTCCAGACATCCTCAGCGGTGAGCATGCGGACACGGGCATCAGGCGGCGCCGGGTCAACCAGCGGCGCGCGGCCCACCATGTTGGATTGGCCAGCCAACAGGTACAGATCGCCCACCAGAATGCCGGTGCGCCTCACCATGGCGGTGCCCAGACGGAATTCGATCGTGTACGGGCCGCCCGTGGGCAGCTTGGGCATCGACATCTGCCATGCGCCTCCGTTGACGCGCACCGCCAGCCGGCCGGCTCCGCGCACTGCCGGCTCTGGAACCTCGGCCACCCCGGCGGCGTTGCGAGGCAGCAGTTGATCGTTCTGCAAGCTGGTGACGATGGCGTACTCCGCTTGCTTGTGCTGCTCAAGCCAGCGCACCGCGGCTGGAAAATCCGCTTCGTGCCCGCCGTCGAAGATCGTCACGCGCGCCGGTCCGGATGTGCGGCGGAACAGCACTCGCTTCAAGCGCGGCTCCTCGATCTCGACAGCCAGCCTCGCCGGAATCCTGGCATCCTTGGTAATGGCTTCGATATCGGCTTCGGCCACGCGGTCCGCCGCTGCCGCCAGCGCGTTGAAGGCGCGCAAGGAGTGGCTCACCGGCACCGCGCCCGTGTGTCCGTCTTGAATGCCCGTCTGAATGTCGATCGGCAAACCGAGAGCCAGGGGCAGGAAGTGCAAAGGCGACCGGCGCCGATACGGCTGAACCGCCATGCCGTGAGTGGGCGGGTAGCCTATGCAGCCCTCCAGCATCTTCCAGTAGCGCGAATCCTTCTCCTTGGAGAAGGTATGCCAGGCGGCCAGATCGGAAATCGGGACAAAAGCTGAAACCGCCGCCCACGTCTGCGGCGAGCGGCCCGCCATCACCAGCGCCATGTAGCCGCCCCCGGAGCTGCCGGCCAGATAGACGCGGCGCGGGTCGATCGCGGTGCGCTTGGAGACCCACTCCACGGCGTCCAGCACATCCTGCACGGCCAGCTCGGAGCCACACGCTTCCGGATGGTCATTCACGCCGCGGAAATCGGGAGACACAAACGCCCAGCCGCGCTGCTTGGCCTCGGCGCGAATGTCGGCGAAGTTATTGGAAGAATCAAAGCGGCTGGACCAGGAATGCAGATGAACCAGGAGCGGCGCCGGTTGCACGCTCGTCTCCGGCAGATCCACGATGGCCGGCTGCGCCGCGCCGTCAAGCGACGAACGAATCTCGACGTTCTCGGCCGCGAGCGCCGCGGCGCCAGCCAGCAACAGGATTGGAAGGAGCATGAGTTGCCAGCATACGATGGAAAGAGATGGGAATGCACATCGCGGTGATCGGCGCAGGCATCATTGGCAGTTCGATCGCCTGGCGTCTGGCGCAGCGCGGTTGCCGGGTGACGCTTCTCGATGCCCGCGTGATGGGCGGCGAGGCCAGTTGGGCGGGGGCGGGAATGTTGGCGCCGGGGGCCGAGGTGGCTGGGTCGTCTCCTTGGTCTGATTTGGCGCTCGCCAGCGCGGCCGCCTACCCCAGGTTTGTGACCGAACTCGCCGGCGAGTCCGGACTGGCGATCGACTATCGACGAGGCGGGGCCGTCGAAATTGCCGCCGGTGACGAAGAGCTGGCCGAGTTGCATCTTCGCGTGGCGGCGCAGGCCGGGATCGGTATTGCATCGCGGTTGATCGGCGCGGCTGAGCTCGAACGGTTGTCCCCCGGCGCCGTGCTGCCTCCCGGCGGAATGGCCCGCTGGTTTCCAGGCGACGCGATCGTCAACCCCCGTGATGTCGTGGCCGCGCTTCGTTTGGCATGTTTGGCCCGTGGCGTGACTATTCGCGAGTCCTCGCCGGTCGGTGCCGTCGAATGGCGTTCGGGGCACGCGGTGATTAGCTTGGCTGCCGGGCAGCCGCTTGTCGCCGACGGCGCGGTGCTGGCCGCAGGCGCTTGGAATTCGGAGGTGAGGGTCGCATTTCCCGCGCCCGCCCTTTTCCCCGTGCGCGGTCATCTCATCGGATACCGGCTTCCGCCTGGCGTGTTATCGCCGATCTTGCGCCGCGGCCACACCTATCTCCTGCAGCGTTCGCCGGGGTTCTTCCTGGCAGGGGCGTCGTCCGAGGAAGTTGGCTTTGATCGGCGCATCGATCCGGAGATCGTCCAGAATCTGCGCGCCAATGCCGAACGCCTTTTCGCCCCTTTGCGAGGATTGCAGTCTGAACCATGGATCGGGTTCCGTCCTGCCACCAGTTCCCACCAGCCGGAGATCCGGCCGCTCGATATTGAGGACATGCCGATCTGGCTAGCCTGCGGCCACTTTCGGAACGGAATTCTGCTCGCGCCTGAAACTGCTCGGCTCGTCGTGGCTGGAATCATCGGGGCCAATGAGGAAACAGACTAGCTTCGGCCCGTAGCATGTCTTCGATGGTGTGACGGATCCGGGACCGGGCGCGGAAGAGTTGCGCCAGCAGCGATTCCAGTTCGGCTTCGTCGCCGCCTCCCAGCCACTCCCGGGGCAGGGAGCTGAGCGCCTGGTCGGCTACCTCCTCCGGGAAGTTTTCAATACGTGTCAGCCATGGCTCGAGCTGCTCCCAATCCTGCAGCGATTCGTAGAGCGGGTTGCTGTGGTGCAGTCCTTGCCGACCGCCGGTCTTTAGGTTCCAGCCCGGCCCCTGGAAGGCGAAACCGTGGTCAATAGCCCACATGAGGAAACCAGGCCTAACTGTGCCAGGTTCAGCTACTTGTGCGCGAAAAAATACCATTTGGCGGTAGTCTGCGTTGGCGATCCAGCGGTCAAATACCAGGAGGCCAGCCAGGTCCCGCAAATTGGCTACCTTGGCCATCAGGACGTTCGGAAGGGTGTCAAAGAATGCCATTTGGGCCGGGTCGCCCGGCATACGGGAACCAAAATGGCAGCCCGTTGAAATCGGCTCCAGCCGCTGACCTCGTTGCACGCCAACTTCCGGATGCGACGCCAGGAATTCCCGGTCAATCTGCACTGCGGCCACTTCGGGGCCGGCAATCTGCAGGAACCGGAGAAACGCCGCCGCGAGCCACTCGTTGACCAGAACGCGCCGGTGTTGAGGGTTGTCTTTCGGCTTGACGACGTAGAAATGCCCGTCGTCCGCCTCGATGAGGTGCGGCTGTGAACCACCCCTCATCCGGCGCAACCAGCGGCGCGCTCTGACGGGCATCAGGTCGCGGCTCGATAAGTGGCTGTAGGCATCAAGTGGGCGGGCGATTACCCGCAGCCGGCGTTTCAGCCGGCTTCCCGAACCAGGCTGGGAAGGCGCGCCTAGCGGCGCTTGGCCGTCGTCTTCTTCGCTGCGGCTTTTTTCGCCGGAGCCTTCTTGGCTGCCGCTTTCTTCATCGGAGCTTTCTTGGCCGGAGCCTTCTTGGCTGCCGCTTTCCTCACCGGAGCTTTCTTGGCCGGAGCCTTCTTAGCTGGAGCCTTCTTAGCTGGCGCAGCCGGGGCTGGAGCTTTCACTGCAGCCTCCTTCTTCGGTGGAGCCGCTGCAGGAGCCGGCGTTGGGGCCGGTTTCTTGGCTACGACTGGAGCCGCTGCTACCGCTGCCGCCGCGGCAGCCGGTGCAGGGGCCACTTCGGCCAGCGCGGAGGAAGCTGACGGAGGCGTTAGCGTTTCGTCCTCATCGTCCAAGTTGTATTCGTGCTTCTCCGATTCCATTTCGATGTGCTCGGTGTCGTAGGGGAATTCGTTCCCGTCGTCATCGGCATCAATCAGATGAAAGTCCATCATGAGTTCTGATTCTCCTGGGGTGAACGGCAGTCACAAAATAGAATATCGCTTTTTGCCCGCCGTGCAAGAGAAATGCTGAGAGAAAGTTTAGGAGTCGAATCGAAAGGCCTAGCGGCGAACGCCGGCCGTGCGAACGGGAGAAGGTTTCTTCACGGTGCTGGCGCCGCTACTCTTTACGACCTTGCGGACGGATCCGGCCTTGGCGCGGGTCGAGTACCGGTTGACGATCCGAGGGCCAGCCACCGGAGCCGCGCTGCCGGCATAGGGAGCTGGAATCACCACGAAATCGCCGGGTTCGGGTGACCATTCCGCGGTAGAATCGCCGCCTGCCGGCTGACGGTTGGCGACGGCCAGAGCCTGTTCAGTCAACCGGAATTGCGCCGCCAGACTCGCCACCGCATCACCGTCTTGGAACCGCCGAACGCGCCAGGCTTTGCGCTTGCCCGCCGGAATAAACTCGAGTCGAGCCAGCATCGTCTTTCCCATGCCTTTGGGAACGTGAACATCATACCCGGTTGGGGCAACCAACCGCAGCACACTGGGGTTCAACTCCTGAATTTGTGAAAGCGGTTTCCCGGCCAGATCCGCCACGAGCTCCAGGTGAGTATCGGCCGCCAGGCGTATCGTGTCGTACTCGATGGGCGCGTCGGGCGAGATGCCGTCCAGTCCGTACGCCTTCGGGTTCTTGGCCATGATGGTCAGGGCCAGAATGATTGGCAGGTAGTTGGCGGTTTCGCGAGGCAGCACGTTCTTCTTATATAGCTCCCAGAAGTCGGCATACCCGGTCCGCTGCACACCGCGCTCCACCGCGGAGGGGCCGCAGTTGTAGGCGGCGACGGCTAGATACCAGTCGCCGAACTGATGGTAAAGATCGCGCAGGTGCTTGGCGGCCGCCCGCGTGGCTTTCTCCGGGTCCAGCCGGTCGTCGGTGAACGGTGTCTGCACCAAGCCATATTCGCGGCCGCGTGATTGAATAAACTGCCACATCCCTACCGCCGCGGCCCACGAAACGGCGCGAGGCATGAAGCCCGATTCCGCTTGGGCCAAATAAATGATCTCGCTAGGGAGCCCCTCTTCATCCAGGATCCGGCGGATCATCGGCGCATAACGCCCGGATCGCCGAATACCCGCCGCCACAATCTCACGGCCTCTCGGCGTGGTGAAGAAGTTGACAAACCCCACTACGGGGTCTTCCACCTCCAGGCGCAACTGGCTCACGGTGGATTTGACCTGATCGAGCACCTTGCCCTTCAATTCGGGCTCGATGGAGAACGTGGCCTCGGCAATTTGCTCAACCGGCGCCCGATCAAACGCGGGCGGAGGACCCTCGGCTGCAGCGGCTTGGCTGGGAGCCACAGCCGGCTCGTCCGTCTTTTTGGTCTCCAGGCTGAAAATCTCGTCCACCAAGGTCTGATATCGGGCCATCAGCCGGGCCCGCTCGGGCATGATGGGCGAAGCTCCGGCAATCTCCTCGATCGCGTTGTCAAACTCTACCTTGGCGGCGGAGAGTTCTCCCTTGCCAGCCAGCTCTTTGCCTTTTCGGAAATGCTCCTCCGTCTTGCGGAGCCTGAGTTCACTCTCGATCGCGCGCGACGTATTGGGAACGGCGGCGGCAAAGGCTAGCGGCAGTTTGCTGGCCAGCAGGCTCGCGTCGAATTCCGGTCCCTCGATGGTCGCCATTTCCCCGCTGGCAACTGCTGGCGCCGGAGGCACAAAGCTCTTCACGACAGCCTTCGTCACTTTGGAGCCTGCACTCAGCGGGGCTGCTGCTGCTACCAGCCAGGCTGCGACGAGCCAATGTCGAATTCCAACCGTGCACTTCATCACGTGGTGACTCTGACGTTACATTCGGGCAAAATACCCGCTTACCCTTAGAATGCTAGCCAACCGAACCCCCTAGATGCAACTAGCCTTTATAAGTAGAACTAATCTGACCCATCAGTATTTCGGAGTGCGCTCGCCCTGCTTGACGCTGGCCGTGATGCGGCCCACACCCTCGATGCGTCCGCCCACACGGTCGCCTGCCTTGATGCGCGCTCCTTTTGGACACCCGGTCGAAATCAGATCGCCCGGATTCAGCGTGAAGAAGTCGCTGTGGAAGCGCACCAGCTCATACGGCCGGTGGTGCATGTTGTAGACAAAGTCACGGGAACAAATACCGTCATTATGTTCCGTAATGACCTCGAGTTGGTCGACGTCGGCCACCTCGTCGGCCGTCAAAATCACGGGGCCGAAACTGAAGAAGGTGTCGATGCTCTTGGCGCGCGTTAGGTAGCGGGGGTTCTTTCGCAGCACGTCGAGGGCCGTGAGATCGAGCGTGGTTGTGTAGCCGAAGATCACCTCTTTGATGTGCTCGGTGGGCACGAAGCGGCAGCTCTTGCCGATGATGACGCCGAGCTCGCCCTCGGCGTCCACGTCGTTTGAAACGTCAGCGGGAGGCAGGTAGATGTCAGTGCCTGGGCGGAACATGCAGGATGACGGCTTCATAAAGCTGCCCGGCTCGTCTGGCTGGACGGCGTTGATGTCGGCCGCGTGCGACTTGTAGTTCAGCCCGATACACCAGATCTTGGGCGGCACCGGGTAGGGAAGCAGCGGCATGACCTCCGCGTACGGGATTGCCGCCACACCGTCCGGCACCAGTTGTTTCTCGGTGCGAGTCTGGATGATCTCGAGCACGCTGTCGGGAACCTTGGTGCCGTGCTTGGCGTTCATCTCTGTAACGGGTACAACGCCTGCCGCGGTAACCAGGCCGGCGTGAACCGAGCCCTTATGATCGAATCGAATGAGTTTCATGGGAAAGAAAGAGTATACAACGCAGCCACGTTGTTTCTGGCCGGCGGAAATGTGAAACTGAGGTCCATCAATCTGGACATTGATCGACTGGAGGTCCGTCATGCAATTAACAATTCCGCACCCTCTGTTGCTGCGCGGCAAAGTTGTACAGGCCGACGGTTCCGCCGTCGATCGATACGTATTGGTAAGGGACGGAATTATCCAGTCAGTCAGCCGGCGGCGGCCGCCTCTGACCGATGAGGCTTTGCTCGTCGAAACTGGACCCAACGACTGGATCTTTCCCGGGCTGTTAGATCTCCACACCCATACCGACAAGAACGTCATGCCCATCTGGGACTTTCAAACACGGTATTACGGCAAGTCTTTCTTCTTTGACAATCGATTTCACTGGCGGAATGACCCTCACTACAAGAACGACATCGGCGGAATCTTCAAGAGCGTCAGCATGAAGTGCGCCGCGCACAAGAATGTTATCCCTGCCTTTGCCGAAATCCAAGCCTTGGCTGGGGGAACGACGGTCTTGCAGGAGACCTTCGAACTGGATAAGGACATCGGTGAGAGCGAGAGCCCTTTGCTTTGCCGGGGTACCGGCGCTCGGAGGGACTTGGGGCTTTCCCGAGACGTTCGTTCTGTAATTGACTTTTTCGAACCAGTAGAAAAAGCACGGCCATTCAAGGCCGTGAAAGCCAAGATAGCCTTCACTGAGGATCAGAAGAACGAACGGACCACCATAGAGGATTATGCTCGGGATCGCGAGGGCCTGCAAGCAACGTTGGTGCATCTCGCCGAAGGCCGATCCGGATTTGGCGGCGACGACCCTGGGGTCGATCCATATTCAAGATTGGAATTTGAGACTCTGATGGCGCATCCGTCGATGCAAGATGCGGCGGCCGTGCGCAATAGCGCGCTGACTCTGATTCACGGTAGCGGTATCGATGTTCGTAATCCCACCCACATCCGATTTCTGCGTGACCGGAACATCAGCGTGATTTGGTCGCCTGTCTCGAATCTGCTGCTGTACGGTGACACGCTGGAGATGGAAGCATTGGTCCGTGCCGGTGTCAACGTCGCCTTAGGGTCTGATTGGAGCCCCAGTGGTTCCAAGCATGTTTGGGATGAGGCCAAGAACGCCAAGTATTTCTTCGAGGCCATCGGCTCGATCGTGAGCGACGTGCAGATTTTCCAGATGGTGACGACTGGCGCGGCCCGCTGCCTGGGGATTGAGAATTCCGGTTCCATTGCGCCGGGCTGCCTGGCGGACTTCTTTATTCTCCGCAGTCCGCTTGAGTCGGACAATGCCATGGAAGTCTTCTTTAAGACCGAAGACCGCGACGTCAGAGCCGTTATCGTCGGTGGCCGCCCTATCTATGGTGATCGCGATTTCTTCGAGCCATTCAGGCTGGAATTGCAGAACCTGCCTCGGGTCGAAGGGACGTCGGTCAGGAACAAGGTTGTTCACCTGCCGGAGCATGTTGGCGTCGGAGTGGAAGCGGGGATTAACCAGCTTGAGGCAGCTTTCAAGGAAGCCGGCGTTCTGCGAAGCAACCTACTGGTTAGTTCCGACCGGCCCTACCGCGAACGGATGACCGCTTTGCGGGGCTATATGTTGGAATTCGGCGAGCGGGTGCGACAATGGCGCCGGAAACGGAGAATACCCGGCATCCCGGTGCGGCCGGATTCGGTGCGAGTCTGGCGAGGCTATAGTCTTGAGAGTCCGCCCAAACAAGAGTTTTACGACAAGCTTTGTTCCACCCTCATTCCCGGCACGCCCCAATTTCAGGCGCCGCTGGGCTTGACGGCGTATCTACCGGCGGTGCTGCCACCCGACGTGCCCAACGGAGTGCCAGACCAGATTGCGCTGGCCTTCTACGAAAGCCAGCAAGACTATGATGGCGCCAAAGACACCATTGCGGGCCGGGCCTATGCGGATCTGCACGGCGCCGTATTCAGTTTTGTAGCGCCGCGCTGCTCGACCAGCGACTGGCCATCGTTATTTTCTGGCAAGTTGGAGACCGGCAGGCCGTACTTTCTGTTCGTCAAGGATGTTGATTGGCAATCGGGGCACGTCAAGGTGCTGGTGGCTTCGCGTGCCGAGCCGTCATTGGAGGAGCAGTTTTGGAACGGCGTCGCAACAACCGTCACGAAAATTCAAGGCGCATCACTGTCTGGCCTGGACGGTGCAATTGCCGTGGCGGCTGCTGAGTACGTCGTCTACTGGGAACACTGGACGGATCTGGAATCGGCGAAGCAGTCCCTGATTCAGGAGCTTGAGAAGGACAAAGTTGTTCACATGTCGTGCTCGTTTGAGTCGATCGCCGTGCCGTCGAGTCTTCGTCAGGTTTATCGTGGGCTCACCAAAATCGCGGGCGGCGAAGCCCTGAATATCCAATTCCAGCGCCGCCGGGAGAAGAGCAGTTCTTGACTTCAGCTGGGCTATGCGCCATTTCACCCAGCCGTCGCCGGGCCGGAACAATCGCCCTGGCCGGAACTTCGCCCGTTTCAATCATTGGCCGCGTTCGTGCTCGTAGTCGTGGTGTCAGGAGGCAGTATGACGATCTTCCAGATTTTCGGCGCGGCGTGGCTCGGTACGACTGTGGTTTTGGTGGCAGTCTTTATCCATCGCGCGATTCTCGGGTTCCGCGAGGATGACCAGTTGTTTCTGGCCGACGGAGAAAAGGAGCTTGAGCGGCAACAAGTCAGACTCGGTCAACGAATGAACCGGCTTACCGGTCGAATTCGTTCGCTCGCCTTGGCGTCGCTGGCCATGTTCGTGGTAATGGTCGCCGTGGGCGCGTGGTCGACGATCGGTGGCATGCGCTAAGCCGAACGCGCCCGTATTCGCCGGGTGAGTGCCTGGGCTGGCCGGTTCTACCTCACTGCTCAATCCTGGCTGGTCACTCCAGAAGTGTCTTCGGGGCTCCGCCATCGGTTTGCGCGGTATGCGGATCGAGATTTAGCAGCGCCACACCCTCCTGCCATGAGCTCATTGCCTCTTGCGTGGACTGATCGGGCGGCGCAGCGGGTCGCCTCCACACAGTGATCCCCATTGCTGCCAAGGTCTACAGCAACAGCAGCGACGCTGTCAACGGCCACCGGTGGCGTCGCTGTCGCTGACCGGAAGAGTCCTCAAGCGCGGGCGCCTCAACGGGTAAGTCAGCGTCAAGCCGCGGCAGTTTGTCCTTAGGCACACGCTCGCAGAGTGGAACGTATCCTCCCTTGGGCAACAGAAATCGAATTGGACTGTCGCTACCTTCGCTTTCGTAAAAGCTCCGCAACTTTTGCCGCAAGCGCGTGCCTTCAACGCGAACGATTGAGTCCGCCTTTGGATCATATCCGGCTGACCGGCCCTAGACCTCGGTGGCAACGACCGATTCTTTGACTTCATGGCGCAGAAAACGGGCGATTCGCTCAGCCGTGGCAAAGCGACGGTCGGCAAGGACTCGATCAAGATGGGCGAGGATTTCGTCGCGGTCTACGGAAACTTCAATGGTTTCGGGCATACCGCAAGCACGGGTCTGTGCGGGGGGCTGGTAACGGCCATCCCTACCGCGACGTGACTCTACAGCAAATCTGAAAACGCTCCAATCACTTTGCGGGAACTTTCCGCCGCCGCGCGGGTAATACTGTCTGAAGGGCGGATGGATCAGTCGGACGAAGAGCTTCTCACGAACGCGCGCCGCGGCTCCAACGCCGCGTGGGCCGAATTGTTCGATCGCCATCAGAGCCGGATTTACCGGTTCGCGCTGCGCATGACCGGCTCACGGGGTGTAGCTGACGAAGTGGTCCAGGATACGTTTCTGGATTTATTGCGCGGTGGGTTACGCTTCGATGTGGGCAGGGGATCGCTGGGCGCGTTTCTCTTAGGGGTCGCGCGTCTGAAGTCGCTCAGGCTTGGCAGCCGCAGCGGGAGAACCGACAGCGATGACCGCGTGCTCAGCGGGCTCGAGGCGCCAGCAGACCCCGCGCTCGATGTTGAGACCAGAGAACGGCACCGCGCGCTGCGAGGCGCGATTCTCAGCCTGCCGGAACAGTTTCGCGAGGCTGTGGTGTTGTGTGAGCTGACGGAGCTGAGTTATGAGGAAGCCGCGGCGGTGATGGGCTGTCCTGTGGGCACGGTGCGTTCGCGATTGCATCGGGCCCGGCACATGTTGCTTGAGCGGCTGGTGGAGAAGGGGATTCATGGAGTGCACTGAAGTCCGGGAGGAGTTGCGCGATTGGTCAAGAGGGTCGCTCATGCCGAGTGAGGCGCGGGCGCATCT
>JAYTKJ010000131.1:0-5089 GCA_043730365.1 Acidobacteriota bacterium
AAAGTTTTTTTCAAATAGTCACCATTCGGACACATTCCAGGGCGGCTATCTCATTGTTTTAAATGGTTTAGACGGCCAGATCTTTTAGTTCGGCAAAGTTGGCCCGTGTCACCAGATGGAATTCAATTGGCAACCGCGTCTGCGCCCGGAGCCGGTCGAGGGCTGTTTCCCCTGGCAGGTCGGGACAAGCCAGCTTCAGGACCCCCCTTATTAGCGATACGGGCACGACCTTTGCGGCGGCTGCAAGCTCGGCCGGCAGCAACCGGACGATCTCCGCTTTCACCTCGTTGGGGGGGACTTCCCCGCCCGAAAGACTGTGCCTCAGCATGAGGGCTTCGAGCAGCACCTCCTCGGTCACCAGTTCGAGGGCCAGCAAATGCTCGGCCAGCGACCCCAGACCCACGGTTTTTCTGGCTTCTTCAAGGACTTGCAGTGTGATCGCGCCGGTGCCCGCCAGGATTGTCTCAAGCGGCTGTTTGTAGCTGTCGAGAGCGGCCAGATTCGGGTAGGCATGTTCGGTCTTGAGCCACACCAAGGGCTGGCCGAACCAGACCGATCGTGCAAAGCGGTTTACGGCCCCGACTGAGGCAATCGAGTTGAGGAGATTCCCGCGCAGGGAGCGTATAGGAGACCAGACTGCAAAGCGCCAGCCATAAACCGCAGCCGAACAACCAGCTCGGGCTGCGGCCAGCGCTATGCCCACTGCCGCGGTGGCCGGGACCAGAGTTGTCGCCGCTGGGCCGACATGCGCTGCCAATCCCCACCTGCTGCCCGCTGCCAACGACATCAGCCAAGTCAGGATTCCATAGAGGAAGATCGCGTTGGCCAGCAGGCCGAGAGGATTGCCGACCAAGCCCTTGCGATCGCGCCAGAACCAATAGGCCTCGGTCCAAGTGTCGCCCCAGCCATTGCGCGCCCACCCTTGCAGGGCGATCCCGGTAATCCAGCGCGTGCGCTGGCGACGTGCCGCGTCAAACTGCTTGGGAAAGTACCCGCGCGTCGCCACCGGTGGTTGGCCAGGGCCGGCCGGGTGCACTGGCAGAAACAGTTGGCGCATCCCAAGGCGCCGGATCCGATACCCGTTCTCGTAGTCCTCGGTCAAGCAGTCGGGCCGGAAAATCATGTTCGAGTCAGAGACGGCTAGAGCCTCCAGGGAGGATCGCGAGAAGGCCGTGCCGACGCCGCTGGATGGAATGAACCCGCCCAAACGCCAGCGCGCAGGCAGGTCTTTGATGTGGAATTCGGCGAAGTCATCGCAGTATAGGCCGTGCGTCCATTCCCTCAGCGGGGTGGGCAGTGGCAGCACGGGAATCTGAATCATGTCGTAGCTGCCGGCATAGTGATTGACCAGCCGCAGTTCGTCGGGGTGAATCAGATCCTCGGCGTCGTGCGTCATCACGACGTCAAACGTGACGCCATGCTCGCTCTCAAAGAGCAGCATTCGCTGGTAGATCCAGTTCAGGCAGTCGGCCTTGGAAGTGGGTCCATCGTGAGGACACAAGGCCAGATGCACGCGATCCGATTTCGCTGCGGCGGCTCGGACCGCGCGGATTGTGGCAGCGTCGTTCGGATAGGCACCCACAAAGAAATCGAAACTCGAGTATTTCACCGCCGCCAGGTTGTGGGCAAGCATACCGCCAATCACGGCGTCTTCGTGCCACAGTGGAACGAAAATCGCTATCCGGCGCTCAGGCAGGCCATCAAGTTCAGCTGCTTTCGGGGGAGTAGGCAGTCGCCGGCGGAACTTCGCTTCAAGGTAGCCAGCACAGATCACCAGATCGTCCAGGCCGCTCAGAAGGATCAGAACAGCCAAGGGAAGTAGCGCGGCGCCAATGGCGCGGTCGACCCACTCAAGGGCAAGCTGCACAGGCTCCATGTAGGAATAGTGTCGGCGTCGAAGCAAACTTCTCACGTGAAAGTGTGAAAAAATAGCGGATATGACCAAGTCCACACGGAGCCAAGTGGCATCCGTCCTCGCGCTCGCGGCCCTCGGCGGCGTCGTGGCACTGCGCGCCATCACCGAGCCAAAGAACGATTTCCGGTTTTCGATCATCGGCGACCGCACGGGCAGCGCGCAACCGCAGATTTACGGCCGGGTCTGGCGGGAGGTTGACCTGCTACATCCGGACTTCGTCATTAACGTCGGCGACACGATTCAAGGCGGTAACGATGCGATCGCCGAGGCCCAGTGGCTTGAGTTGCGGCCCCTGTTTCAGCGCTACAACCACTACCCGCTCTACTTCACTCCCGGCAATCACGACGTTTTTTCCGACACCTCGCGGCAGCTCTACGAGAAGGCTTCCGGCCGCCCCCTGCAGTACAGCTTCAACTACCAGGACGCGCACTTCACGGTATTGGACAATTCGCGAACCACTGACCTGACGGCGGAGCAACTCGAGTTCCTCGCCGGTGACCTCGAAGCCAACAAAGACAAGAATCCCAAATTCATCTTCTTCCACAAACCCTACTGGATTCCGATGCTCAAGCTCGGCGCGAGCGATTTTCCGCTCCACAAACTGGCGCTGAAGTACGACGTCAAACATGTCATCAGCGGCCACGGCCACCAGTTTGTGCGCCTGGTGCGGGACGGAGTCGCCTATATGGAGGTCGGCAGTTCAGGGGGAACGATGGAGGCCGCGCTCAAACTGGGCCACGGGTTCAAGGAGGGCAGATTCTATCACCATGTCTGGGGCCGGGTGAAAGGCTCCAAGGTGGACCTGACGGTCAAGGAAATTGACGGCATCAAGGGCGCTGGCCGCATGTTCAAGGCCGATCAGTGGGACGACGGACCGAAGTTTGACACGACAGACCCGGCGATCAAGGAAGACCCGCAGACTTGAAAGACGCCTGGTGCGCGGCCTTGGGCTAAGTGTCGCGCTAGAGACTCAAATCCCCGCGCGGCTTGCCCATTTCCAGTTCCTTCCACGTATCGAACACTTGCGCGGCGAAGAAATCGCCCACCCAATTCTTTACGTTCGCCGGCAGTGTCAGCGAAGTCGACGCGGGCTTGCCATCTTTCATTTTGACGACGTCCTCGAGCTTTTTGCCTGACTTGCGCGCGGCCACGACGGCCTTGTGCAGTTCGGTCATGAAGGCCAGTTCGCCGGCCAGGATCTCGGGTCCGCCGTTCGGGCCGTGCGCGGGCAGCACGATCGTCGCGCCCATCTTCTGCGCGCCTTTGACGACGTTCGGCCAATTGCCCACGTTGCCATCGGCGGTGTAATTGTAAGGCCCGTTCACCACCGCGTCGCCCGTAGCGATGATCTTCTCTTTCGGCAGGAAAACGAAGCCGTCGCCCTTGGTGTGGGCCCAGCCGAAGTGATGCAGCTCGATCCGCCGCGTGCCATCGGTGATCACGTGCGGCGATTTGGAGAAGGTCTCCTTGGGCGGCTCGGCGGTGGAGAGGTTCAACGCCCGCACATCCTCGCGCTCTTTGGCGGCGTCCAGCCAGCGTTGCGGCTCGCGCGCCTTCATCTCGTTGACCACACCGATGTGGGCAATCGTGGTCGCGCCCATCTTCGTCCATACAGGGTTGGCATAGGCGTGATCGCCATGATGGTGAGTATCGAAGACGTACTTCACCGGCTTGGAAGAGATCTTCTTGATGTCGGCCATCAGGCGTTGCGCGCCCGAGGGGAAGTTGGCGTCCACCACCACGAGATAGTCTTTCATCTCGATCACGATATTGTTGCAGTGTCCGTGCCCCTTGAGATCGCCTTCGCGAAACCACACGCCCTTGGAGACTTCTTTGATCGTGTCAATCTGGGCGGTGACAAAAAATGCACCACCGAGCAGGCCGCCGAAGGCCGCCAGTGAAACCAACCCTTTTCCGTTCATTCCCGGCTACGATACCACACGCGAGAAGGCCGCGAGGGTTTCGTCCACCTCGCGCGCGGTGTGGACACAGGATGTATAGGCGCGACCGTCCGGCAGCAGATAGATCCCCTGGTCCAGCATCGCGCGCACATAACGCGCGAGCCGCTCTTTGTCGTCGGCGAAAGTGTCGCGGTATTGGTTGAGCTCCGCTGCGGCGGTGAAGTGAACTCCGAAAGCCGCGCCGAACCCGGTCACCTGCAGCGGCACCCCATGCTGCGCCGCGATCGACCGGATACCATCCATGAGCCGGGCGCCCTCATGATTGGCCTGCGCCAGGGCCGCGCCACCGTCAGCGCTCAACACATCGAGCGCGGCGTTGGCGGCAGCGAGCACCATAGGATTACCGTTAAAAGTCCCGCCAAACACCACCCCCTTGAACATCTCGTCGAGGATATCCTTGCGGCCGGCCATCGCGCTCATCGGCAGACCAGCGGCCACGGCCTTACCAAACGTAGCCAGATCGGGCTTGATGCCGAAGTGCTGCTGCGCGCCCCCCGGGGCCATGCGGAAGCCGGTGATCACTTCGTCAAAGATAAGCAGCGACGAGTGCCGGCGCGTGATCTCGCGCAGAAATTCCAGAAAGCCCGGCCGCGGCATCAGGCAGCCGCTGTTGCACAAGACCGGCTCTGTGATGACAGCCGCAATCTCACCCCCACGCTCGGCGAAGATCTTTTCGACATGCTCGGGCGAATTCCACGGGACGATGATTACATTCTCGAGGGCATTCGGCACCTGCCCGCGTGAACCCAACCCTTCGCCGCGGTAGCTGAGCAGCACCGAGTCCACCCAGCCGTGATAGTGGCCTTCAAACTTCAAGACGATGTTGCGGCCGGTGAAGCCTCGGGCCAAACGCAGCGCCCCTTGCACCGCTTCGGTGCCGCTCGACGTAAAGGCGACGCGCTCGGCACACGGCACGATGCGGCAGAACTTCTCGGCCACCTCAGGCTCCAGCCGATGCTGCGCCCCGTAGGTGTGGACACCAGCCGCCGCGCGCGTCATCGCTTCCACCATGCGCGGATGCCGGTAGCCGAGAATGTTCGGTCCCCAGGCCAGTGTGTAGTCGATATAGGAGTTGCCATCGACATCGGTCAGGCGCGGGCCTTGGCCGTCTTCGAAATAGAGCGGCACCGGGAACATGGCGCGGAATGGACTAGAGACGCCGCCGGCCAACGACTGCTTGGCGCGCTCAAGCAGTTCACGAGACTTCTGATAA
>JAYTKJ010000132.1:0-2067 GCA_043730365.1 Acidobacteriota bacterium
CAGCGCTCCATCCATAACCTGCAGGGCGCCGAAGTAAGTCACCAAAACGCCGCCTAGCGTGGTCACAAATCCATTCACCATGCCGTACGCGCCCGTGACGACAGCCCGCTGGCGGGCCGCATAAGCCGCGTTCGCCGCCAAGCTTTCAAATCGGCGGGAGTTCCGATCCTCGGAGGCGAAGGCCTGTACCATCGGCATGGCCGAGAGGGTCTGGTGGACAAAGCTGGAAACCTGGGATTCCGCCTCCCGCTCCAATTTGGATTTCGCCTTCAAGCGCTTGCCGAAGTAGCTGGTTGTTACAGCCAGAAGGGGCGCCGCAACCAAGGAAATGATGGTCAAATCCGGGTTCAATCGCCAGGCAAAGGAGCCGATGGCGGCAATCGAGAAGATGTGGGTCGCCGGCGCGAACATCTGAGAAGCGAGGCTGTAAATGCACCAGGTATCACCGCTCAGCCGCGATAAGGAGTCGCCCGGACTGTGCCGGTGATGATAGCCGGTCGATACGCGCAGCAGACGATCGAAAAGCAACGTTGATAATGCGTACACTAATCGTTGTCCGAGTACGGACCAGAACCAACTGAGGGCCGAGCTTAAGCCGGATAAGGCCAAATAAATCACGAGCGTCGCCACTGCGGCGAACGTGATCAGCGGCCCCGGTCCCATCGAGCCGGAAGCGCCAGGTGGCAGCCAGGAAGACCATTCCGCAGTCGATCCGGTTCCGGTGAGTGAGTCAATCAGCAGCTTAACCGGCCATGGTTGGATGGCGGCGGCGAGGGAGCTGAGCGCCGTCAGGGCGGCGATCACCGTCAGCAGGCGCCACTGTTGAAGGATGCATCGAGTGAGCGGCCTTGATTTTTCGACCATTCCGTATCGGCGAGGACCTACATTCTTGAAAAAGTCGATGCCCTTCGGACATTATACAGCGGCCTACGCAGCCGCGCGTCGGCTGCATGGTACCGGCAGCGATTTCGTAAAGTAGGCCGGAGGCAGTGATCTGTGCCTGATTTTGCATGAATTTAGGAGTCGCGTCGAGGAAGGGTCAAAGTTGCAAGTGTGTTTTCGGCTTGGGAGGGGTGTTTTCAGGAGGGGCGATGGTCAGCAAGGGTGGGAGATGGCATGTGGGGGCAATGAAGAGCAGGCACTTTTTGGGTAAGCGCCGGGAGGTGGAGCGGTGGAGCAACTCAATGCCCGACTCTAAGGCAGCGTAACAAAATAACATTACTGATGTGACGCTCCCTTTGGCGGGACGAAGTAGTTCCAATCTCCGTGAAATCTGCGGTGCCTTAATCGGACGGCGGCGAGTTGCTCGCCGGAGACCTTGATGCCTTTCGGATACTGACCCTTATCGAGTGCCGATTGCACTCGCAGACCCTTCTCCGTGGTCGTGTTGGCGATCAGATTGACGATGACCTCGTGGCTCACTAGCCGCCGTCCCCTCCTATTCCCGGTGATGTGGCAGAACATCCGATGTTCGATCTTGTTCCACTTTCTGGTACCGGGAGGGAAGTGGCAAACCGCGATGCGCAGCCCCATTTTATCCGACAGTTTCTGCAATTCCACCTTTCATATCCGCACCCGCTCCCCGTTACTGCCGCCGGCATCGGCTGTGACCGGTAGTTGTTTCGCCGCACCATATGTCTTCTGGCCCATCTGCCGCCACAAGCGCCGAATCGTCTCCACTGCGACCGCGGCTGTATCATGATCCACTCCAACGCTTACCCATCCTTCGTTGCGACCCATGTCATAGACGCCACAGGGCCGGACGTGCCCTTTTTCGGGATCGGCGAAATCGTGTCCCTGTACTTTCCCGGGTTGTCCCTTGGGCTGCCTTTCTTGCCCATTATTCTTGAAGTCTCCGACCAATTCTTTCTTTTTCGTGTCCACCGAAATCACCGGATCGCCTCGTTTTAAGTAGTCCCTAACCTTGCGGTTGATGTGTTCGAACTGCGCGTTCCGGTCAGGGTGGTTGGCTCCTTCCTTCGGCTTCCGGTTCGACTGCAAACTGTAGCCCAGTTGCTGAAGCATGACGCCGACCATACGGTGGCTGGTCTGGTGCCCCTTCTGCGC
>JAYTKJ010000133.1:0-2290 GCA_043730365.1 Acidobacteriota bacterium
TTCAGTGGCGTGTATGGTGCAGGTGATGAGGACAACGGTCTTGCCTTCCGCGATCAGTTTTTCGGCTTCTATCGCCGGCGTGAGACGCGGGTCCACGAGCTTCTTCTGAATTTGTTGGTAACGCGGCAGATTCTTCAACGTTTCCGGGGCGGCGATGATGGCGTAGATCATCGGGCGGCCCTCGGCCGTCTTGCCATATTCGCGGACGCGGACGCGGTCGCTAGTTTTTTCAAGAGCGGCGAAATAGCCGGCGACCTTGTCCCAATCCAGGACCTTGTAATCGGCACCCATGCGGTGTCCGAAATGGGCCTCCGGCGTAACAGGGGCGGCCCCCAGCAGCAGGGTGGAAACGACGAGCGACAGCAGTAGTTTCATGCGCGGTTCAGTTCATTCCAGAGTGCGGCATACCAGCGAAGGAAACGTTCGGGTTCCTTACTTTCCTGGGCTTCGCAAAGGGTGTAGCGGTCGTACTTGGACTCGCGGAGTAACTTGAATAACTCACGGTACGGATAGGGACCGGCGAGTTCGTTGATGTGAACGTGCTTGATATACGGGCGCAGTAAGTCAAAGCTGGGCTTGACGGAGCCGTTGACAATGTCCGTGGGATTGGAATTCCAGCAAGCGCCGACATTTGAATGGTTAGCGGCTTTCATGATACGCGCGGCGATGGGCGGCGCCTGCGTTTCCCGGCCGTGAACCTCCATGTATATCTCGACACCCTTGCCCATGCCGTAGTCGCCAAGTTCTCTGAGAGCGGCGCCGATGTTGCCGATGGTCGTGTCAACGGATACTTCCTTGGGAAGGCCGTTGGGGCGGACCTTGATACCCCAGGCGCCGGTGTCATGAGCCAGATCGATGAATGTTTTGGCAGTCTCGACGTGCCGGCGGCGGACGGCCGCGTCAGGCGAATGGAACTCGGAGATTGTGCCATAACTGACGAGGCGAACCTTACTCCGCGCGAACCGCTGCTTCACCTTCTCACGCTCTTCGGCGGAGATCGACGGTTCGATTTTGTGCGCGTGTTCGGTGCGCAATTCGACGCCCGAGAAACCGGAGGCCTCAAGCGTGGTGATGATCTTTTCCAGGTCCCAGTCTTTGAGGACGTTGTAGGTGACGGCGCCTAGCTGCATAGGCACATTGTATCCGTTAACGAGCCGATCCGATCAAGGGCTTGACGACCGGAAGCAAGAGGCGCGAGGGGTACTTGGCCGAGTGGTACACGGTGTTGGTGGCTTTGATGGCTTCGCTGTAGGACTTCACGGGGTTCCAGGTATTGGTGTGACGGTCGAAGCGGGGCACTTCGCTGGAGGTGATTTGCACGCTGATGCGGTGGCCCTTGGGGAAGGCCATCGCCAGCGACCAGAGATTGACATTAATCTTGTAGACTCTATTCTTTTTGGCTGGAACCATCTTGTGAAAGCCTTCGCGAAAGCGCAGGCGAAGCGGGCGCGACATCATCAGCGCTTCAAATCCATTGGGGTGAATGTCGATGACGCGGACAAAATAATCCGTGTCTTTGGCGGTTGTGGAAACATACAACTCGGCCTCCAGCGGGCCGGCGATTTCGACGGGCGCCATCAGCGGGAGGCTGGTAAACCGCAAAATGTCGGCGCGATTCTTTAAGGGGCGTTGGTCCAGCGGCGGACGATTCAGCCAGTCATTCGGGCGGGCGCCGACAGTGGGAACGGGATTAGCCGGATCGTAGTCATAGCTGCTGCTGCTGGTGGTCTGAGCCGGAACGGATGTCGAAAGTCCGCCACCCGGCTGCAAGTAATATCCTTCCATCGTATGCACCGGGGGCCAGCTTGCGCCGGAGCGCCATTCGTTGCCGGGCGGCGCGGTTGAGCCGGGCTCGCCCAGCGCATAGTACTGCACCGCCGGCAGTCTGTGCACACCCGTGTTAATGTCGCGCAGCCAGTAGTCGAACCAGCGGCGGCTCAGCCCATCAAAAGCCGGGATTTCAGTGTTCCACTGTAAATTGCCGAGCATGCGGCCACCGTGGCCTTTTGGATGAATGATGAGCTTCTGGTTCCCAAGCGCCCTGCCGGAACCCTTTGATTGCGCCAATTGAAAGTAATCGATCGTGCCTTGGGTAAAAACATCGAACCAGCCGGTGAAATGTAAGATGGGCACCTTCACGTTCGCGGCATGAGCCCGTATATCTTGCTGCAGCATGTCCTGGTCGAACTTACGAAAGATAGGGCGCGGGAACGGCGGCGGAATTTCGGCGCCGCGGGCTTTCGTCCAACTGTCGACGAGTTCGGATTGATAAACGCCGCCGGGGAACGAC
>JAYTKJ010000134.1:0-4991 GCA_043730365.1 Acidobacteriota bacterium
GCTTTGGGATATCTGCGGGAAAGCTTGCGGGCAGCCGCTCTACAACCTATTCGGCGGCAAGGTGCGTGACAGCGCCAACTACTTCTACTACCTCTCGCAGGGGCCGCTGGAACAGATCGAGGCGCAATGTCGCGACGGCGTGGCCAAGGGCTTTCACGTTTTCTATTTGAAGGTGGGCCTGGACATTGCCGCCGAACTGGAAATGGTACGCGTGCTACGGCACACGGTGGGGCCCGCCGCCAAGATTCGTCTTGATGCCAACGGCGCCTGGACGGTCAACGAGGCGCTCCGGAATCTTGCGCTGCTCGATCGTTATCAGATCGATTTCATCGAACAGCCGGTCAGCCAGGATCCCGTCACCAACATGATCGAAGTGCGTTCGCGCTGCCCGGTCGCGATCTCAGCCAACGAAGGCTTGTGGACCGCGGCCGACGCCTATCGACAGATCACCTCGCGCGCTGCCGACGTCTATTGCTTCAGCCCCTACTTCACCGGTTCGCTCGCGCAGTTCCAGAGGCTGGCGCGCGTTGCCGAACTCGAAGGCCTTCTCGTTTGCCGTCACACTCACGGCGAGTTAGGCATCGTCGCCACCGCGGCTCACCACATCCTACTGACACTTCCCAACCTTGTCGACGGCCATCAGCAAACCGCGCATATGATGCAGGACGATATCTTAAAGGACCCAATCCCGATTGCCAACGGTCCTCAATGGGGCATCCCCTCGGGGGTCGGACTCGGCATCGAGATCGATGAGCAGAAACTCGGCCTCTATCATGAGCAATACCTGAGCCGGGGGCAATTCGTCCCCTACGATCCAAAACTGGTAGGATCGCGGATGTACAAGTGATAAAAGCGATGCGGCTGGTTGTCCTCGCCTGTCTTCCCTTCGCCGTGCACGCCCAGACTTTTGAAGCGGACATCGTTCCGATTCTCAAGTCGAAGTGCTACCAATGCCACAATGCCAAAGTCAAGACTAAGGACCTGAACCTCACCTCGCTCGACGGAGTGTTCAAAGGCGGCGAATCCGGACCCGCCGTTGTCCCTGGGCAGCGGGATGACAGCGTGCTGTATCGGCTGGTGAGCAGCGGCAAGATGCCGCCCGGGCCCACGCCGCTCACGGCCAAGGAGATCGCCGCGCTCGGGGCATGGATCGACAGCGGCGCAAGATCCGCGTCGCCGTCAGCCGCGCGCAAAGTCACGCAGCATGACGTCATCCCGCTGCTCCTGTTGCACTGCAGATCTCGCCACGGGGCGCAAAAGCGCGAAGCGGGCTTGGATGTGCGCACGAAGGCCTCGCTCCTGAAAGGCGGCAAATCCGGACCGGCCATCGTCCTGGCGAAGCCGGAAGAAAGCCTCGCGATCCAGAAACTGCGCGCGGGAACGATGCCGCCGAAAGCCGGCCTGCTCAACGCGGGCGTGAAGCCGATGAGCGCCGCCGAGATAGACAAGCTGGCAAGCTGGATCGCGCAAGGCGGGCCAGAAGTTGCACTCGAACCAGACATCGCCGGTACCGCGGCCGATCCATTAGTCACCAGCAACGATCGCCAATTCTGGTCCTTCCGTCCACCGAAGGCCTCGCCCGCGCCGCGGGTTCGCAACGCCGCCCAAGTGCGGAATCCGATCGACGCCTTCATTCTCCAAAAGCTGGAAGCCAAGGGCAGTGCGCTTTCTCCTGCCACCGGCAAACTCACTCTTATTCGCCGCGCCACCTTCGATCTCACCGGACTGCCGCCGGATCCACAACGCGTGAAAACATTCCTGGCCGATGCCCGGCCCAAGGCTTACGACGAACTGATTGACGAACTGCTGGCCTCCTCCGCTTATGGCGAAAAGTGGGGGCGTCACTGGCTTGACGTCGCAGGTTATTCAGATTCAGAGGGCGGCAAGCTCAGCGCCGATCTGCCGCGCGCCAACGCCTGGCGATATCGCGACTATGTTATTCGCGCCCTCAATGCGGACAAACCCTATGACCGCTTTCTGCTTGAACAGATTGCCGGCGACGAACTCGCCGATTACGAGCACGCGCCGGTAATGACCCCGGAGCTAGCGGACAATCTCATTGCCACCGGATTTCTACGCATGGCCGGAGACTCTACCAGTGAGCGCGAGGTGAACTTCACCGAAGACCGTCTCGACGTCATCGCCGACGAAATCGAGGTACTAACTTCCGGCGTGATGGGCTTCACCATGAAGTGCGCCCGCTGCCACACTCACAAATACGATCCCATCCCGCATCGCGACTATTACCGCCTGGCCGCACTTCTGAAGGGAGCCTACGACGAACATGACTGGATCACCCCCGTCACAACGGATCGCTACGGAAAATATTTCCCGGGCCGATTTCTGCCTTACGTTGAACCGGGCCTCACCCCGTTTCAGGCGCTCGAGCGCGAGCGGGAGCGTGAAGCCTCCGACCGCGAACTACAAGAGCAAGTCAAAGCTCTCAACACCGAGTTGAAAGAAAAGCAGGAACCGGTCAAGAAAAAGATTCTGGAGCAGCGTTTGCTCGCCTCCGTGCCGAAGGAACTACACGAGCAACTGCGAACCGTCTTCGCGACTCCATCCGCCAAGCGCACCGAAGCGCAGGAGGCAATCGCCGGAAAGTACGAGAAGATTCTCAAGATCGACGCCGAAGACGCCAAGCAAGCCGACCCGGCCTTCCGGCTTCAGGCCGAAGATCTCGAAAAGCGGATCAAGCTCACTGAAGCCAAGCGTATTCCAGAACCGAAGATCCGCGCCTTGTGGGATCGCGGCGATCCGTCCCCCACCTATATCCTCCTCCGCGGCAGCGCTGCCAGCTTCGGCCCGCCGGTGCATCCCGGCCCGCCCGCGGTGCTCATGGATGGGCGCGCGCCCTTCGAGATCAAGGCTCCCTGGCCCGGCGCAAAGAAGACCGGACGCCGCCTCGCGTTTGCTCGCGCGCTGGTTCGTCCGGACCACCCGCTGACCGCGCGCGTGATGGTGAACCGGATCTGGAGGCATCACTTCAGAACGGGAATCGTGAAGTCACTCGGCAACTTCGGCAAAGCTGGTGTGCCCCCCACGCACCCGGAATTGCTCGACTGGCTGAGTACGGAGTTTGTCCGCCAAGGTTGGCGGATGAAAGCGATGCATCGCCTGATGATGACTTCGAACACCTACCGGCAAGGCTCTCAATTGACACCGGACCTGGAGCGCGTCGACCCCGAAAACAAGTTACTCGGACGCATGCCGCTCCGCCGATTGGAGGCTGAAGAGGTTGCCGACGCGATGCTGCAAGTAGCCGGCCGCTTGGACCGATCGCCGTTCGGCCCGCCTGATCCCGTGATCGCGCGCCGCGATGGACTGGTGACGCCTCTGGCCACCGAAAAAGGCTGGCGTCGCAGCATCTACGTGAATCAGCGCCGCACGGAAATGCCGAGCCTGTTTGAGAGTTTCGATCTGCCCGCCATGAATCCGGCGTGCCTGGACCGGACTGAATCGATCGTCGCCACTCAGGCCCTTCATCTGCTAAACAACGGCATGGTGGACGATCTGGCGCGCTACTTCGCCGATCGCGTCAAACGCGAAGCCGGCACTGACCCGGCGCGGCAGATCGATCACGCCTACTCGCTCGCCATCGGACGCGCGCCGAATCAGGAAGAGCGAGCTGCCAGCCTGGAAGCCCTGGAGAAATTCTCGGGAATCGATGGCCCTGGCGCCCTGAGAAAACTCTGTCACACGCTGCTCAACTCAGCGTCCTTCCTGTACATCGATTGAGGAAATATGTGGAACCCACTTACCCGGCGGAATCTCTTCGGCAGCGTTGCCAACGGCTTCTGTGGCGCCGCACTCGCATCACTTCTCAGCCGCGATGTCTACGGCGCGGAGGCGGCTCCGTCCGGTCCGCGCGTATTTGACCTGAAGCCCCGCCAGCCTCACTTCGATCCCAAAGCCAAATCAGTCATTCATCTGTTCATGAACGGCGGCCCCAGCCAGATGGATCTCTTCGATCCCAAGCCCGTATTGACTAAGCATCACGGCGAAGCGTATTTCGACAAAGTCGCAGCCGATCTCACCGGGCCTGAGCAGGCGGGCGGCTTGATGAAGAGCCCGTTTCAATTCGCTCAGTATGGGCAATCGGGGATGTGGGTTTCTGAATTGATGCCGCATCTGGCCAAACACGTCGACAAGCTGTGCCTGGTCCGTTCGATGTTCACCGCGCATCCGAATCATGAGCCCGCACTGTTCCAGATTCATTCGGGACGCACGATCCCGGGCCGTCCATCGCTCGGTTCATGGGTCGTGTACGGGCTCGGCAGCGAAAATCAGAGCCTCCCCGCCTACGTCGTGCTGGACGATCCGCTCGGCCTGCCTGTCAACGGACCGCAAAACTGGCAGGCCGGATTCCTGCCGCCCGTCTACCAGGGAACGCGTATCCGCACAAACGGTTCTCCCATTCTCAACCTCCGCCCGGAACGCGAAGAACCGGCCGCTATGGTGGCCGCCGCACGTGGGTTATTGAGCCGCCTGGACGAGATTCACAAGCGCAATCATCCGGGCCAGCTTCGATTGGACGCGCGCATCTCCAGCTACGAACTCGCCGCTCGCCTTCAGGTGGAAGCCAGCGACGCACTGGACGTCTCCAAAGAAAGCGACGCCACACGGCAGGCGTATGGCATCGGCGAAGACGCCACCGATTCCTATGGAAGACGCTGCCTGATGGCGCGCCGGCTGGTGGAGCGCGGCGTCCGCTTCGTGCAGCTCTACATCAACGGCCAGATTTGGGACCACCACAATCAACTCGAAAGGGGCATGCGCTCGGCCAGCGAGCGGACCGATAAACCCGTTGCCGCCCTGCTGCAGGATCTTAAGGAACGCGGCATGCTCGACAACACGCTCGTGATCTGGGGTGGCGAGTTCGGCCGCATGCCGATTGCGCAACTCGAGGGCGGTTTGAAGAATGCCGGCCGCGATCACAACCCGCGTGGATTCTCGCTCTGGATGGCCGGGGGCGGCGTCAAACCGGGACT
>JAYTKJ010000135.1:0-18844 GCA_043730365.1 Acidobacteriota bacterium
TAATCAATCCCCAGCGTGCACCACCTCTCGGCCTTTAGGCTCATCTTGCGTGAGAATCGGCCTCCTGCTCCAGGCTCATCTTGCATGAGACAAGACTCCTGCTATACCCCGGCGAACGGCTGTGATAGCATTTCATTCCAAGCGAATAGTAAGGCCGCGTTACAGTCAATTGCGGCCAGGAATGGAGTGTGCCCCTTGAAAGTCTATGAAGGAATCGACGTCCGCAACGTTGCGTTGCTCGGACATCTGAATAGCGGCAAGACGTCGCTCACCGCGGCTATGGCCTTCGCCACTGGCGCCACCAATCGATTAACCAAGGTGGACGAAGGCAACGCGTTGACCGATTATGACGAGGAAGAGATCAATCGCAAGATTACGATCTCGAGCGCGGTGGCGGCCCTCGAATGGAAGAAGTACAAGCTCAATATCATCGATACGCCCGGTTTCAACATCTTTACCAACGACGTCAAGCAAGCGCTGAAGGCGGCTGACTCGGCGGTGGTGGTTGTCGATGGGGTGGCGGGTGTGGAAGTTCATACGGAAAAGACCTGGGCGCTGGCCGAGGAGTTTGGCCTGCCGCGCGCGATCGTCGTCAACAAACTGGACCGCGAACGGTCTGACTTCAACCGCGCGCTGGAGTCCATTCAGAATGCTTTTGGGCGCGGCGCGGTGGCGATTCAGTTGCCGATCGGCAGCGAGAAAAGTTTCCGGGGCTTCGTCGATCTGATCGCGATGAAAGCCTACGAGTACACGCCGAATGGCGATGGCAAGGGTCGTGAAATACCGATCCCGGCTGAGTTGGCCGAGGTGGCCCAGACGGCCCATGAAGCCCTGGTGGAAGTGGCGGCTGAAGGCGACGACAAGTTGATGGAGGAGTTCTTCGCCGAAGGCACCCTGCCGATCGAGCATATACATGACGGGATCGACGAAGGCGTTCTGGCCGGCAAGATTTTCCCGGTGATGTGCGCCGCGGCCACGTTCAACATCGGCACCGATGCGCTCATGGATTTCATGGGAAGTTACATGCCCGCGCCGTCACAGCGCCCCGCCGTGTCCGGCCGTCTCAACGGACAGGATGTGGAGCGCAAGCCGGTGAACGACGGCCCCGCGTCGATCTTCGTCTTCAAGACGATGGCCGATGCATTTTCCGGCCGTCTGTCGTTTTTCAAGGTGATCTCGGGCACTCTGAAGAACGATCAACATCTGATCAACGTTCGGTCTGGCGCCGACGAGCGGCTGGCGCATATCAGCGCCCCGCAAGGCAAGAACCTGGTTCCGGTGAACGAGTTGAGGGCTGGCGACATCGGCGTCGTGGCCAAGCTCAAAGACACGCAGACTGGCGATTCGATGGGAGAGAAATCATCCCTGGTGGCTTTCGAGGCCGTGCACGTAGCCGAGCCGTCCATTGCCTTTGCGATTCATGCCAAGTCCCGTGCCGACGAAGACAAGATGAGCCAGGCGATTGCCAAAGTGCTCGAAGAGGATCAGTCGCTACGCTTCTATCGCGACCCGCAGACCAAGGAGTTCCTGCTGGCCGGGAGTGGACAGCAGCATGTCGAGATCGTCTGTTCAAAACTGAAGAAGCGCTATCACGTTGACGTTGAACTGCACGCGCCCAAGATTCCGTATCGCGAGACCATTCGCGGGCAGGCGGACGTCCACGGCCGGCACAAGAAGCAGACCGGCGGCCACGGCCAGTTTGGAGACTGCAAGATCAAAATCTCGCCGCTTGAGAGGGGCGCCAAGTTTGAGTTTGTCAATGACATCTTCGGCGGGGCGATTCCCAAGACCTTTATTCCAGCCGTGGAAAAGGGAATTGTCGAAGCAGCCGAGCGCGGTTATCTGGCCGGGTTCCCGGTGGTTGACTTCCGCGTAACGCTCTATGACGGCTCTTATCACGACGTGGACTCCAATGAAATGTCGTTCAAGATGGCCGGGCGCAAAGCGTTTCGCCTGGCGATGGAGCAAGCCAAGCCGGCACTGCTGGAGCCGGTGATGACGGTCGAGGTTCAAGCGCCAGTGGAGTACGCAGGCGACATCATGGGAGACTTCAACTCTCGCCGCGGGCGAGTGGCGGGGATGGAGACCAAGGGCGTCATGCAGTTTGTGAAGGCCCAGGTGCCGATGTCGGAGATGTTGACGTATCAGAACGACCTGACGTCGATGACGCAAGGCCGCGCCTCGTTCCACATGGAGTTTGACCATTATGATTTCGTGCCTGGTCCGCAGGCCGAAAAGATCATCATGGCAGCTAAGGCCGCCCGCAACGGTGAGGTGGAGGAAGAAGAGTAGCCGGCTCGCCCAAGCGAAACCGGCCCGGAGCTTTTGAGGCTCGCGGGCCGGTTTTTTGTGGAAACTACTGAGCGCGTCCGCCGCCCTCGCCGCCGCGTCCACCTGCATCGCCACCTGAGCGTCCACCACCGGAGGCTGCCACCGGGGCTGCCGCCGCCGCTGGAGCACCGGCCGAAGCCGACGCGCCACTCGAGATCCCTTCGTAGGAACGGCCGCCTGATGCCACCGTATAGCCCATATTCTGGTTGTAGCTATAGCTAGTGTGGTTATCCGCGCCAGCGCCGATGCTGCCGCCGCCACCTGGGTTGGTGTACACCGGATTGTAGAATGCCTGCTGCACGCGACCGGGGCTGTAGTAGCAGGTGCCGACGTAGCTGCTGCAGAACATCCCGTGATAAGGCAGGTAGGTGTACATCATGTAGTAGGGATTCCAATACCAGCCACCCATCATTCCGCCGCCGCGGCCGCCCATCATCATCGTGCTGCCCATGTTCGAGGAGCGCGCCGCTGAAGCGGCCGAAACATTCGCCATAGCCATGTAGCCGGATCGCCGCATGCTCCAGCGCAGCAGTGCGTCGCCTTTCTCGGTATCAAACTTGCGCGCCACCAAGCTGTTTTCCAGCGAGAGAGCATTGCCCTTCTTAGCAGACTTCTTCTGGCCGGCAATGGTGATGTCGGCCTGTCCGTCATAGACGAGTAGCTCGGGTTTGTCAGAGGCGTGGATCTTGTACGTGCCCGGCTTCCGGAACTCGATCATGGCCTCGCCCACATTGATGGTCACCACCGTGTCCTTGAGCACCTCAAGCACTTCGACTACGGCCATGCCTTCCTTCAGTTGCACTCTGGCGTTGGCGAGATCTGAGTCAATCATCTTGAACGAGGTTTCTTCACCGAGCCGCAGCGTCACGCCGGGCGTCAACAGCACCTCGGCGCGACCTTCGGTGGTAGTGAGCGTGCTGCCCTTCTTGACTTCGGGCAATTGCGAAAACATCTTCTCGCGAGACGGCATTGTAATGGCCTTGCCATCAACCTGGACAGACCCCTCGATGTGTTGAATCATTCCGGCCCGGGCGCTGACTACGTCCTGAGCAAAGGCGGCGGCGGCAAAACCAAGTGCTGTCAAGAAGATGCGCTTCATGCTTGTATCCTCGCGCCTTTGTTGACGCGTGTCAATGGGCCTTGGTTTCAAGATTTCGCAACTCTCCCCCGGCCCGGGTGTTATCTTGGACCATGGGCTGGCTCTGTCTCATTGGCTTCGTTTTGTTTTTCGCGCAAAATGCCTGGAATCAAGAGCTTGTGGTCAAGCCCCACAAGCTGGCCAACGGCATGAAGCTGCTGATCCATGAAGACCACGACATCCCCAATGTCGCCATGTACCTGTTCTTCCAGGTGGGCTCGCGGAACGAACGCACTGGCGCCACCGGCATGTCGCACTTCTTTGAACACATGATGTTCAATGGCGCCAGGAAGTTTGGCCCCAAACAATTCGACGTACAAATGGAGAAGAACGGCGGCGAGAACAACGCCTATACATCCGAGGATCTGACCGTCTACACGGACTTTTTTCCGAACACGGCGCTGGAGCTGATCTTCGATATGGAGGCCGATCGCATTCGGGATCTCGCCTTCGATCCCAAGATCATTGAGAGCGAGCGAGGCGTGGTGTACTCAGAGCGCCGGACGTCGGTGGACAACGACAACGCCGGCTTGTTGTCCGAGCAACTCCGCGCCGCGGCCTTCACGGCGCACCCCTACCACTGGCCCGTTGTCGGGTGGGCAGCGGATATCGAAGCGTGGACCATCGCGGACCTGAAAGACCACTTCCGCATGGGCTACGCGCCGAACAACTGCACGGTGGTGGTGGCGGGCGCCGTACGCGAAGCGGACGTGCTGCGGCTGGCCCGGAAATACTTTGAACCCATCCCCAGCCACACGCCGCCGCCGGCGGTGCGGACGAAAGAACCCGAGCAATTGGGCGAGCGTCGAGTGACCATCCAAAAAACCGCTCAGGCGCCGATTCTGATGGTGGCGTATCACGCGCCCGAGGCCAAACACGCTGATCGGCCGGCGCTGGAAATTCTGGCGCGCGTGCTGACGCAGGGACGGAGTTCGCGGTTGTATCGGCGGATGGTGGACACAGACCAGTCTGTACAATCCATCGACGCCGGCATCGATTGGAACCTCGATCCGGGGCTCTTCGGTGTAAGCGCGCAACTGCGGGCCGGCGGCTCGACTGCGCTCGTGGAAAAGGCTCTCTACGAAGAGATCGCGCGAGTCGTGAAAGACGGAGTCAGCGCCGGCGAGCTGAATAAAATTCGCAACCTGATTCTGGTGGACTTCTACAAAGGCCTGCGGACGATTGCCGGCAAGGCCAACACGATTGGCCGCTTTGAAGTGTACCTGGGGGACCATCGCCGATTGAGCGCGTATCCGGAGGATATGCGGAAGGTGACGGTGGCCGACGTGCAGAGAGTGGCGGGGCAGTATCTGAAGGCGCGGAATCGCACGGTGGCCACGCTGGAGCCGGAGCCGGCGGCTGAGGAGAAGGGCAAATGAGGATCGCGCTCGCGTTGAGTTGTTGCGCGGTAGCCGTGGCGCAAGTCAAACTTCCACGGACCGAGTCGGCCGTGCTGCCCAACGGAATGCAACTGATCATGGCGCCAAGGAAGGAGATTCCGATGGTCACCGTCAGGCTGCTGGTGCGAGGCGGAGCCGAGGCCGATCCGCTGGATCGCGCCGGACTCGGAGACTTGACTGGCGAACTGCTGCAGCGCGGTGCGGCGGGTCTCACTGCGGCGGCTTTCGCTGAGAGACTCGATTCGCTCGGAGCCGCTCTTGGCGTCAACACCAACGCACAAGCCACCACGATCCAGCTTGATTTTTTGGCCAAGGACGCCCGGCCCGCGCTTGAGTTACTTGCCGCCGCGGTGGGCAAGCCGGTGTTTGCCGAGGACGAAGTGAAGAAGGCGCTGGCCGAATCGATCGACGCCGTCAAATCAAGCAAGGACGAAGCGGGCCAGGCGATGGGCTCTTATGCGGCGGCCCTGATGTTCGGCCCTCAGCATCCCTATGGCCGGGTGGTGGACGAGCGTAGCCTCGGCCGCATCACCGGGGCCGATATCGCCGCGTTTCACCGCCGCCATTATGTAGGGCGGAATATGATCGCTGTCGTCGCCGGTGACTTTGAACCGGCGGCGATGCGCAGCCGGGTGGAGGCAACGTTGGGTGCCTTACCCGAAGGAGAGGCTTATCAGTGGATACCCGCGCTGCCGCCGCCGAAACACGAGAAGGCGCGGCTGCTGCTGGTGGACAAACCTGACGCGACGCAGACTTACTTTTCGATCATGATGCCGGGCGTCGAACGCGGGAATCCGGATCGGGCGGGGCTATGGCTGGTGAATACGCTGTTTGGCGGCCGGTTCACATCGCTCCTCAACGATGCGCTTCGGGTCAACTCCGGCCTCACGTATGGCGCCAATTCCTCGATTCAATGGAACCGGATGCCCGGCGCCATCCGCATCAGTTCCTACACCAAGACCGAGACTACCGTGCAAGCTATCGACATGGCGCTGCAGGTGCTCCGCCGCTTGCGCGAGAAGGGCATTGATGCCACCATGCTGGCGTCGGCCAAGAGCTATGTCAAAGGGACTTTCCCCACCGGCAACCTGGAGACCGACTCGCAACTGGCCGCTGTGCTGGGCGATCTGAGACTGTTCCAACTGGGCAATGGCGAGATCGACGACTTGTTCTCGCGGTTTGACGCGGTAACTCCAGAGCGCGCCACTGCCCTGGCGCGGCGCTATTTCGTGGACTCCAACTTACAGTTCTGCCTGGTAGGCAAGGCCGCGGAGATTCGTGCCGCCGTCGCCAAGTACGCACCGGACGTGAAAGTGATCTCGATTAGTGACGCGGGCTTTGCGGTACCGGATTTTTGATTCCAGACTGACCAAACAGGGCTGGCGTTCAGGCAATTCCCCGGGCAACGCTGCGGCAGAAGCCGCGAACCGGCACGCACCCTAGTCTAGGGTAGTAGTTCAGGGATGCCTTCGCCGTTTGGTCGTGAGCTCTTCGCTAGAGAACGCCGACGTTCGCCATAATAAACTGCTTGTACGCATTGAGGAGGGCTGCCCGGCAATGTCCATGGAATCCTACCAGGTATGGCTGCAAGCTTTGCGAAAGAAGCTCGCCGCCGCCGCATCCGAGGCCGAGGCGCTGGTCGAGCAAGGCCGGTTCGACGAAGCCGAAAAGTTGGTGCGCGCGGCCAACGATGACATCTATGGATCGGTGGCGCTCGGCGACATGTTCACGAGCGCCCTCGAGCGCGTTGTGCGGAATCCGCATCCGGATCGCGCCCGCGCTGAAGCGCTTTACGAGCGAGCGCTGCACTGGCGCAGCGCCTGGCCCGGAGTCCACACGCGAGAAGAAGCGGACGCGGAGCGGGCTCACGTGGAGGAGGTGCGTCAAGAGCTGACCGTGCTGCTTGAATCGCTGCCTGAGGCGCAGGAATCAGTGCAAGTTGACATTTGCCACAAAGGAGATTGAGTCGCCCAGTGTCGTCTGCAAGGTTTCCTGACAACCGTCGCGCAAAGTCGCGTAGGGAACCGCAGATTGGAACTGCGCGGCCGTTCGAATCGGCGACCGCATTGCCGACTGCCTGCCGCTGGTACCGAGGCGAAGACCGGACCAGTCTTTTGCCACCTGCGCCGTTTATGTGGAACTATCCCCAACTGTCCCAAGAAAGTAGCTTCGCTTCAGGTTTCCGCACCAAGTTTGCGTGAAGGCGACATTATAAGGGTAAACTAGCAGGCCGTGTCTGATTCTCGCCAAGCATAAAGGACACGGGGCTTTGAACTAATCACGCAGTGGGCAATGTGGTTTAGGGTAGGAGGGCATGCAAAAGCCCAAGCCGGAAGCACAACAAAATCTGCAGCAATTCGAGAAGGAATTCGTCCCGCTCGAACCCAAGGAATCGTTACTTCTGCTTGTTGATAAACTGACGGGCGCGAGCTTCTGTGAATGTCATGTCAAGGGCAGCACGCTGGTCAGCTTGGGAACCATCGACGCTCCATTGGATCCGGAGGACCAGCCAGATTACCGCGCTAACCGGGAGATCCGACTGAACCATCCTGCCTTTCTGAAGATGAAGGAGGACGCCCGCAAGGGCAGAACCTTCAGCAACATAGTCTCAGAATATACGAAGGACTTCGACGCGGCGCACCCGTTGAAAATAGTCGGCGGGCAGCATCGATTTCAAGCCATCCAAGATGCCGTGGCGAACAATGTTGACGAATACCATGGCGTCAAAGTGTACTTCAATCTTGACATGAATCAGCGTATTGACGTTCAACTAATTTCCAACACTAATATCGCAATCTCAGGCGACCTATTTGATCGGATGCAGGAGACCTTCCAAGGCCCACAACTAAGGGACTGGTGCCAAGCCGTGGGCTTATTGGGGCCGGGCCAGGACTTCGCCGATCAATATGCCCGAGGCGGACCGATATCGGTGCGGATTGCAAGATCCTTCATTACGAACTATTTCACCGGTCGGAATGTTGACGCGAAGGCGTTCGCGACGACCGATACCACCCCCATGCTCTGCGTTAGCGGAGAGCACGACCCGGATTGGGACCTTCTGAAATCGAAGACGCCGGGCCTAGGGACTGACAAGAAATTAATCGCGGCGGCCAAGGAATTCGCTCTCCTTGTCGCTGCGCAGCGGAAGGCGTTCCAGGGCAAAACGCGGACTAAGCCCGATTACCCAGAAAAAGCATTTAGCGCCGCCATTTATTCGGCTTGGGCTTACAGCGCTGGGATTCTTCACGACAACGACACTCGCCTGAAGCGTCACTTTTCAATTCGCTCATCTTCTGTCATGGATCCTCTGAATGCCGTCGCGTTGGCCAAGGGCCGGCACAAGACAGATTCTGACACCTATCGTGGTTTAGGATATCGAACTGATGCGAAAGAGCGGGCTCGATTCGCCGAACTGTTCTTTCTTCAAGCTGAAAACGGAGAGGGAATCACGCCCAAAGCAATCGAGGTGGCGATCAAGCAGTATCACGCCAAGCAGGCGAATCTTGAAGTGATAAGAGCCAAGGAGAAGTGAGTGTCTCAAATCGATGAGTTCGCCCAGTCGTTACTCGAGGAGTCGAAACGTTTTCTTGAGAAGGCAAAAGACGGCGATGATTCGGTCGCGATAAATGCCTACCTTCATGCGGCGATCATGCTGGCATTTTCTTCTCTAGAGGCGCACGTGAATTCAATCAGCGATGACTTCGTTGACCGACCGGAGATGACGGTTCACGACAAGGCAATTTTGATGGAAAGGGAAGTGCGTTTGGAAAGAGGAGAATACAAGATCACGCCCGTCCTAAAGATCTTCCGGCTGGAGGATCGAATCCAGTTCCTTCACTTGCGGTTTTCCGGCAAAACCGTCGACCACATGCAGACGTGGTGGTCAAGACTTGCGGGCGCCACGAAGCTCCGAAATCAGTTGACTCACCCCAAGGAGATGGTGCACATTAAGCTAGAGGCTGTTGAGCGCGCGATTCAGGCCATCGTGGATACGATTGATGCGCTTTACCAAGCGATCTACAACCTACCGTTTCCGACTGCAACGCGTGGCATGCAATCCAAGTTGAGCTTTTGATCCCCACAGCTATCCCCGGCACAATATCTCCATCCGGGCACGTCGAGAAAGCGAGAGCCAGAAGTCGGGTTGGAGGAAGGTTCAGTCCGTGAGACGCCGTTATGGGAAATCAGTAAGGATCTGTCGCGATGTAGTTACCCAATTGGTACGCCACTCGTCGCCTTACTGGAATGCGGGGAGCACTTCCCGATATCCGCACTCTACGTAGATCCTGAAAGCGCTTTAAAGAAAGCGGATGGCGGTGATACGGCCGACTGCCGCTTGGGGTAGACCCGGCTGCGTCTCATACTCAACCAGCACGCGACGAGGTTGCTGCGGCCCACAGGCAAAGGTGAACGTCAGACTGGAGGCGTCTTGTAGCAACACCTCGCCCGGTTTCTCCACCCACAACCGCACCGAAGCCGTCGCGGGAGGGCGGATCTGGAAGCGGGCGGAGGCGCCGTAGCAATCGATCTGTTCAAGCACTCCTTCCACGCTTTGATTGCCCTGGCGAGGCTTCCAAGAGTCAGAGACTACCACAGTTGACCGAGCCCCGGCACGCGGGGAGACCGGCGCGGCGGCGTTGATCAGCTTGAGCGCGCCTTGCGCCATTTCCAGCTCAGCCGACGTTGCTGCCGACGCTGCCGCACGTAGAGCAGAGCGGCGCGCCAACTCCGTCTGCCGCAACTCGAGATGGGACACGGCTCGGGCATGCCAGAAGTAGGACTGGCGCGGGAGCACGCGCGTCGCTTCCTCAAAGTACGCCACAGCGTCGCGATGCCGATTCTCCTGCTGCGCCATCAGGCCCAGAATGAAGTGCGCTTCGGCAAAGTCCGGATTGCGACCCACCGCTTCGCTCAGCAGGCGGCGCACTTCCTCTTTGGGGCCGTGCTCTTCACGCAACAGCATGGCGTACTCGAACGCCGCTACCGATGACGCCGCGCCCAGCTTCATGGCCGCGCCGAAGTGCGCTTTTGCCGAAGGCGAGTCACGCCTCGCCAGAGCCTGCAGTCCCCTGGCGGTTTCCAACTCGGCGCTGGGCGGTCCGGTAAACGTGTCGAGCAGTTTGTCCGCCTCCTCTCCCCTCCGCAGCGCCAGCAGCAACTCGACCTGGGCCAGTGGCAGCGCGCCTCCGGTAAGGGGCTCCGCCATTGCCGCGGCCTCGACCGGTTTGGGCGGCATGGGAATAAGCGCGGTCCCGAAACGTCCGTCGCGCACATAGGTGCGCAAGTCTGCCAGTGCGCGCGCTGGTGAAACGCCGAATGCGGATTCGAAGGCGAACGGCGCGGGAGTTCCCTGGTCAATCAATTCGACAAACCGCGGCATATGCCGCCGCCACGCCGGCGAGAAGTTGAGCATGTGCGCCAACGCCCAGGCTTGCGCGTAGAAGATGCCGGCCTGATGGGACTGCTCGAGAAACGGCGAGTCCTTGCCTGCGTTGAAAAACGTGTCGCCGCCAATCCAGTCCAGTTGCCGCAAGACGCCGACGTGGTTGGGAATGGGCGAACCGAACACTGCACTGGGCCCGCGCAGATCCACCGTGGAATACATTTCGGCCGTGCCCTCTTCCAGCCAGAGCGGGAGCGCCGCCGAACCGTGCGAGAGGAGAATGTGCATGTACTCATGGCGAACCGCGCGCAAAGCCTCTTCGCCCGGGCCGAACACTGCGATATAGTCGCGCTCGGCCGAACCTTGGTGAAAACCCCGCACCGGTTGGCGAGGCTCAAAGCGGCGGAAGTCGCGCTCGGAGGAAAACAGAAAGACGCGCACGGGCAGTTTGGGCGCCTTGCCTCCGGCCGATTCAAGGAAAACGTGCCGGACCGTCTCAAGCCGTTCCAGTACCTGCCGCCCATGCTTCTCGCCGGCATCGGTGAGCAGTTCAAAATGCGAGGACGTCAGGCGCACCCATGCTGCCGCCTGAGAGGCCGCCGGCAGCAGCAACTGCAGCAGCAGCGAAGCCGAAAGCCATCCCCGCATGCCGCAACTCTAGTCCAGTCCGAGGAGCTTGGCCGGATTCTTTTTGGCCATCTGCTCGATCTCGGCAACCGTGAGGCCCGCTTGGCGGAGTCCGGCAAAAATCTGTTCCAGCCCATCCGGATGCAGCGGGTTGCCGCGCTGGCCGAGATCGCTGGAGACAATCACGCGATCAAAGCCGATCTGCCGCATCACGACCGCATAGTCTTTGAACTCCACGCTCCTGGTGGTGCCCACCATCGCATTGCCGACGAACTCAACGTAGGCGCCGAGCTTGGCCGCCTGCCGCGCCTGCTCCACGCTCATCTTTACGGGAGCTAGCATGCCGTGCGTGACCACCATGCGCTTGACCCCGCGGCGAAGCCCTTCTTCGATGAGCAGCAGATCTTCGGCGGGCGTAGAGTGGCCGGTGGCCAGCACCAGATCATGCTTGGCGATGAGATCTAGAACTTTCAACACCTCGGGAAGCAATTTCCCTTGACGGGAGATCGAAACAAATGGCCGGTTCTCCTTCGAGAACTTCACCTGGTTCTCAGCATCGAATGTCGGCATCCAGACAATCTTGCCCCCGCCACCCTCGACGCGCGTCATGCGCTCCACCGCCGCAGGGTTGATACCGCCGACGGTAAGATTCAGCGCGATGCCGCCAAAAACCGCGAGGCCTGGTACTTCTTTGCGCGCCAATCCGGCGAGGGCGGCGGTAGGCTCATAGTGATTCTTCAAGACCAGCCCGCGCAGCCCGCGCTGCTGCGCCAATCGCACCAGACTCAGTGAATCGATTGATCGAGGCACGCTGTCCGGACCGGAGTGAGCGTGGATATCCACCACACCTTGCAAAGTTTGGGCTTCGCAGACGCTCGTCACGACGGCGAAACACAGCGTCGTCAAAATAAGATTACGCATGAGAACAATGCCCGGACTGCCACTTGATAGCGCCCATAGAAATTTTAGATTGGACCGCCCCGCTTCCCCAGCTTACCGTAAGAGTGTGGCAACAGTAATTACACCTCTCTCCGACGCTCACGTGTCGCAGGTGGACCTACTGCATCGGGTTAGCCAAATCGTCAGCTCCGAGTTGAGCCTGGATGAAGTCCTTGGTGAAGTTCTTGGCTTGACGGTGCAAGTGACATCCTGCGAGGCGTGCCTCGTTTACCTCATAGAAAAAGATACGGAAGAAGTTGTGCTCCGCGCCTCTCAGGTTCCCCACGCGGCTGAGCTGGGTTCGCTGCGGATGAAGGTCGGCGAAGGCATCACCGGGTGGGTGGCCGAACACAAATCGGTGGTGGCCCTGCCCTCCAAAGCGGGTGCCGACGCCCGGTTCAAGAAGTTTGCGGGGTTGGTGGAGGACACCTACGACGCGTTTCTGTCGGTGCCGATCGTCGCCAATGGTGAAACGATCGGCGTGGTGAACGTGCACCATCGCAAACCGCACGATCACACCGAACAAGAGATTTCCCTGGTCAGGTTTGTGGGTGAGCAGATGGGGAATGCCATCAGCCGCGCCAAGCTGGTTGAAGAGAATCAGCGATTGGCCCAAGAGGCAGGTGAGATCAAGCGCGAGTTGGAAACCCGCAAAGTGGTAGAGCGCGCCAAGGGCATTCTCATGCGCAACCACGGCCTCACCGAGGAAGAATCGTACCTGCGTTTGCGCGGCGAGGCGCGGCGGATGCGCCGCACCATGAAGGAGCTCGCCGAAGCGATTATTCTTGCCGAGGAGTTGAGCAAGAAGAGGACTACCTCGGAGGAGAGATAGCCCTTTGGGCAGGTGTGCGGCGGGATTCTCGCTCGGAGCGAATCCCGCCGCCCGTCAGTCGCTTTGCAAATTGTTTGGCATTGAACTTTGCACGGTATTTGGCGTACCGAGCCACTCAAGCTTGACTACCCGGCCATTGGGAAGATTTGTGGCCAAGTCGCAGACGTAGCGCAATAATGTTTCGCAACGCGCAAGGCCAGGAACCGTGAAGGTGAGTCGCTTCGTGGCAAGAACCGGCCGTTGGCGCAGATAGATTGGTACGGACGCGGGCGGGGCTCGTGCCACTCTACGGGTGCCTGTGTCGTTAGTCAGGATTGATATCGTTCAGATACGTCGCCCGCGGCTGGCATGTCGTGTTGTTCTCGTTTTACGATACCGAGGAGTTCTATGCCGGCGCTGCACTCTCCAGCACGCTGCGCGCGTACTCATCAATGTTGGTAAGTGTGATCCCGAATGTATCAACTACCGGTGCCATGTTTATCGCGTCGCCGTGCAGATATCCGAGCATCAATGCAGCGAAGCTTTTCTGCAGCGAATCGGTTGCTCCCTCAAATTGCGAGAGCAGTACCGATTCAGAGACATGTTCCCGCCGGAACGGCCTGCCGCCGATTTTCTCGAAGCGAGCCACGACTTGAAGGGGGCTGAGAGCTTCCGGTCCGCCAAACTCGATCGTCTTGCCACTGGCGGCCGGATGCCGAAGCGCGACCGCGCAAATCTCGGCGACGTCGCGGAAAGAGACCCAACTGATTGGGCTCGTTCCCGGTCCGTAGATGCGGGCCGCTGCGTTCGCATGATCGAATCCCAGGGCCGGGCTCAGCCACACTTCCATGAACCAACTCGCCTGAATGACAGTAAAGTTCAAACTGGTAATGGCAGTCTCGACCTGCGCCTTCGCATCGCCCAGTGGAAACGATATGCCGGGCGTCCTGCGAAAGGAAACGAACAGAAACCGCCCGACGTTGGCGTCCTTCGCTGCATTGACGAGGTTCAGTTGTCCCGTTTCGTCTACAGATTGAATGGAATCTCCGGGCTGCCGGGCCAAGGTCGAAGAAGCAGTCGAGATCACTGCGTCAACGCCCCGGCAAGCAGCGGCGATTGAACGAGGGTCTTTCAGGTCGCCAAGACACAATTCAACACCCGATGACCGCAGGACCTCAACCTTCTCTTTCGAACTCGTCGCGCGAACGAGCGCTCTTACCGGTTCGCCACGCCTCATCAGTCTTTGGCAAACCTCACTTCCAACCAGGCCAGTAGCGCCGACCACCAGGATCATCTGCATCCTCCTGAAGACCGATCTTACAACCGGGCTTCCAAACATTCATAAGGTACCGCAAAGTCGCACAGCGTAGAGTTTAGCCGTACCAGCCGCGCCGTCGTACCAGACGCCGACCTTCCCGCGCAAAGCCAAACAGTCTGCAAAAAGTGACACTCCGGTTAACGGTCTTTCTTGAGCTCTTCCAATTCGGCGAGGGTCCTCGGCCAGTCCGCACCCAGCAGCCGCGAAAGGCCTCGATCGGCGAGCAGCTTGCCGCCGTTTTGGCAACGTGCGCAATAGTTGGTTTCGTTGTCGGCGTAACGGATGCGCTGCACCTTGGCTCCGCAATCCGGGCAAGGCTGGCCATATCGCCCGTGCACCGCCATGCCTTCACGGAACGCCGTGACCTTTTCTGGAAAACCTGAACCCGCCTCGCCGCGCAGCCGGTCGATCCACTCGCGCAGCACCTCTTGCGTTGCCTGGTAAAGTCGTTCGATCGCCGCCGTCGGCAACTTCTGCGTCAGGGCGACGGGTGACAAGCGCGCGCGGTGGAGGATCTCATCTGAATAGGCGTTGCCAATGCCGCTGAGCAGACGCGGATCGGTCAGGGCCCGCTTCAGCGTGTGATTGCGCAACGTGAGGCGGGCGGAGAATTCTTCGAGCGTGGCCGAGAAAACGTCAATACCGCCAGGGTCAAGCGCGGCCAAGCCGGCGTCGCCTTGCACGACGTGAATGGAAGCGCGCTTCTTCGTGCCAGCCTCGGTCAGGCTGAGCGAGCCCTCCTGAAAATCGAAGACGATCAACGTGCGGCGTCCATCGGGCTTGGGCCGCTTCGTGGGCGCGTGCCAGTGGAGACGCCCGGCGATCATCAGATGGAAAACCACCCAGATCTCGCCTTCTACCCCGATCGCGATGCGTTTGCCAATGCGGCGGAGTTCGGTGACCGCGCGGCCCTCCACCGCTCGCAGCGGAGGTTCAATCGTGCGCACAAGGAACGGACTGCCAAGGCGGACGCTTTGCACGGGCTGGCCGAGCACGCGAGTGGAGATCGCTTCGATGTAGACGGCGATGTCAGGCAGTTCGGGCATACGTGCTCCTCAGATCCTTAGATTGCGAAGCAGCCGCCGGGATTTCAGATCGATGGCTAAGAGCCGCCCGAGGTTGTCGCAGACCACCAGCCGATCTTCGCGCAGCGAAACTCCTACCGGCCATGTGCCGGCAAGGTGGAGATCGACAAGGACCTTACCTACCTCCCCCTCTCGGACCTCAAAGTGAGCGGCTCCGGCTTGACGCCGGACTCGGACCGAGTGAGCGGCGGCCGGCCAATTCCAATGCCAGGAGTCCCCGGGCAGCGGAATTGGCAGCGGAACAACCGAGACCCGATGCCGTAGAGTCAAATTAGGGAGTTGGAATTGCCACTCTTCAGCCGCCTCGCAATGTTGGTCGAGCAGGACCCGAAGGCTGCGCGGATCGCGGTCAATTCCCCCCACAATCCCTACATCCGGGACATGCCAAATGGACTCCAGGCGCGTGGACGTGGCGTCCAGAGCATGTAGGGTACCTTCGATCCCGACAAACCACAGTGAGCCGTCAAAGTCCGGCGCAAAATCGTCAAGACTTGTTTCACACCAGGACACCTCACTGCGCGCGGCCAAGTCCAAGCGGCCCAGCTTCCAGACCCCGTCGCGCCAAGCCAGCGTGATGGCTATCGTGCCCTGATCGGACAACACGAGCTTGGTTGCGGGTTGACCAAAGCGCGCGACGACGGCTCCGTCCCGGTCGATCAGCCGGCAACCGCCTTCGCCCGTCGCCACCAGGATCTCTCCATTTGGCAACCAGACCGCCTCACTGAGCGGCGTCAATCCGGTGTCGGCGGCATCGATCCGGATCGAGATGGAGGGGTGAGAGATATCGATGGAGGCTGGAATGCCGGGTAGGTCGGCGTGCAGACAGGCATCGGCGGCGTAGTCAATCAGCGAGCGCAGTTCCCGGCCCGGGATGTTGAGCATACCGGAGGCCACATCGCCGCAGAGGGATCGGATTACGGGGCGCATCAGCGTGCGAGTCGGCGCCGTGGAAGGTTCTGCGCCGAGCGCCTTAGCCAATGCCCAGCGCGTCGCCGCGCCTTCCAGCGTGCCGTTCGAAACAATCGGCATCAACTGGTTGCAAACGGCGTCGTAGGCATCCGGACGCGCACTTATTTTCCAGACGAGCGCGCGTGCCCCCGCGGCGCCACCCACGGATATGGCGCGGTCCAGCCACGGGTCGGCCAGCGCGCGGAGCTGCGGCGCCGGCCAGGCGGCCTCCAATGCCGCGGCGTAGTTTCCCGCCTTGGCCAGATGCTCCGCCCAAGCTTGCCGCAGCGGATGCGCGACGCCTGGAGCCCCGCGCTCCAATAAAGCGACTGCCTCGGCGAACGCGCCGGTACGGCGTGCAACGAGGCAGGCTCTAGACTGGTTGCCGGCGATGAACCACTGGCGCACCACGAGCCCGGGATTGAGACCCCGTGCTTCGGCAAGCTGGGCGGCCTTTTCCAGTCGACCGTGCCGCTCCAGGAACGCCACTGCCTCTTCGTGAGCCTGCAGCAACTCGGTAAGGACGAACGCCGCCTCATCAAAGCGCCCGCGGGCCTGCAATTGCTCGAACGCGCTGCGATAATACAGGCGCAGCTGTTCCATGAGGCGAGTCTCGAGGCCAACCGAATGGGTGATTCGTTTGCTGTCCAGATCCAGCGACAGATCCGGCCGAAGCCGCGGTGGCCGCGCTGGGGAATGTGGCTTGTCGAGAGATTCGCCGGGGCGACCCAAGGCGATGGCATTGCGAAGCGCGTTGTCCAGATCGCCCTCTTCGAAACTGCGCAACAGGTTGGCCAGATGCCTTGCGTATTGACGCCCCGCGATTCGGCGTAGATAGACAAGACCTGCCAGGCGATGGAAAAACTCCAGCAGGCGCTGGCGCATAGGGAGGCCGGACGCACGGTTGGTCAAGATCGAACCGGAGCTGCGGAGGGCGGTTAGCCAGCCACGCAGGCCATTGAGAGCCCCACCCGGATCGCTCACTCGCGCAGGGCCGTCGATTGGATCTACGCCAAAGAGATTGCGCGGGGCCGCGGCTCCGGCGACCACGGCGATTTGTGGCGGCGTGGCGATGGTGCGAGCGGCCGGGCAAAATGTGAATCCGGTCAGGTCAATCCAGGTGGACGGATCTTCCCGGGTGCGATCACTCAGGATTGCAACTTCGCACTCGCCGGCCTGGACGATAACCAAAGACTGAGCGGAAGCAGTATCCAGAGCGTCAAGCTCGTGCCGCGACTGAGGAGCTGTAGAGAGAGATGCCCCGAGGCGAACCACCGGCGAACCGGGTGCGCGGGCGGCGTCCAGTGTTCTGGCGCTTGGCCACATCAATAGCAGTCCACTCCCGGCGCGGTGAACCTGCGAACCGGGGAGCCAGGAAGATACCACCCGGCGGTGAGTCGTCGCTTCTCCAAGAACGAGCAGGTCAAACCACAGGCCATCGGCCTGAATGATGCCCCTGAAAGTAGCGCGGCGCGGGTGCACACTCATGACGATCGCGCGTCCACGAAATAAATCCCGCGATCCACCGTTCGGCACGCCGCCACTCCAGGACCGGCTGCGAAGGAGGCGCTGGCCACCGGAGAGGGAAACGTCCTCAACTGTTGAGGTTCGCCAACTGAATCGGATAGCGTCAGACGGAGCCGGTCCGGGGAAATTGCCAGCAAACGGGGACTGCCGTCTGGCCGGGTCACTAGCCCCACTGCTTGGCTTCCCGGCGGTGGCTCGAACCTGCGGGCGGGCTCATTGCACATCTGCCAGACGCCGGGGCTGTCTTCCCAAGCCAAGTCCAGATATGGCGCCTGCGTGGGAGCGCCCAAGCAGGCTCCGGCCACGGTATGAATGGGCAGCGGGCGGTGGTGCATGCCGCCTGAAAACCCAAACAACGCGAATGGTTCTGCGCCCGGAACACGTCCCAGCGCGACGATCGAGGTTTCGCCGAACCGTCCGGTGGCCATCACGTGTTCGATAACTTTACGCGCGCGGCAGCGCCCTTCGAACATCTCCAGACGGAAGAGCGATCGGCGCCGATCGAGCACTAAGACCGACAGCAGGTTGTTCTCCTCGCACACATAGCATGGTTCTAGCGGGTCCGAAGGTGTGGGGAAGACGAACTCGTCGCCCTCGACCGTGTAGGGACCGATCGGCAGCAGCGGCCGCCGGCGCACCCAATGGAGCATGAGGCGCCCGTCGAGTTCGCCCGCCATGCAGTAACGGGCTCGAAACCGGCCGGCGGCGAAGAGCAAATTGAAAGGGGTGCGCCAGACCCTCGTGCGATGAGGAGGTTGGGCTGAGTAGGACCCAACCGAACGTGCTGACGTCCGGATCAGGGCATGGGTGGCGTCGTGGTCCAGCAGGACGTTCGACTCCACACCGGACTGCGTAGTGGCGTCCTCTTGGCTGGCGGCGCCAAAAGGATTACAGAGCAGGTTGGCGCAATCGCGGTCCGGCTCAGGAAGGTCCAGCCGGAGGCCACGGGGTTCGGCGCCCGGGCTCAGCACTCGCACATCGAGGCTTCGTTTGGCTGGATCGAGCACATCTTCGATCAAGACACGCCGGACGACGGTGCCTGGATTCGTCGTCGGGCCCGGCCAAGCCGGGTTAGCGCCGATGAGCCAGACCTCGTCGTGCCCTCGCCAATGATCAGCCGCGCCGGCCCACGCATCGCTGTGGACTGTCGCGGCGTTTTCAAAACTCCTGGCACGCAGGAACCGGCGAATGTCAGGGGCTGCCAGGCCGGTCGTCAACTCGAGACTGCGGTCCTGCAGCACGCCCCATTGAAACCGGCTACCGGCGGCCAAGGCGCGACGAGACAACAGGACGAGCAACGACATCTGCACCAAACGCGGCGAGCCGAATTGCGCTGG
>JAYTKJ010000136.1:0-10568 GCA_043730365.1 Acidobacteriota bacterium
GTCTCCAACACCGAATTCCTCGCGGTTCAGCAAGTCAAAACCTCACTGGTCAAGAAAGCCGCGTAAATGAGGAGGCCCGTCGAATTCCTGCTCAGAGCCAGAAAGACATTGTTGAACCCCGGACGCGACGGCTTGAGTTCGCGGCTGCGGCACATGGCAGCCTCCATCAATTTCCGCGACCACACACCTTGTTCGAGAGCGTTCCAAAAGTTCTCCTTCCGATAGGCCGTCACCCGGCGAACACCACTCTCGCCGCCCCGGCGCCGCTCCGTCATGCATTGCAGGGTCTCTAAGGCGCGAATGTCTCCGCCGTCGACCCAACCTCCAAACACACAGAGAGCCTCGCGCACCGGCGCACCCGTTGGCATGTCGATCGACGGCGTGCGCCAGGTGACGGGCAGGCTCGATCCGGCCATGAACGGAAAGCGCAACCGGCGGCTGGTGTTATACATGTCGAGTGCCCAGTCCCAGTTCCAGGAAGGTGCTTGTCGTTAAACATCGGCACGGCTCTCCCGGACGACTCGAAAACCTTGACGATCTCGCGAAAGAACTCGTAACGCGGATATTTTTTCTGGCCCTTTTCGTTGTCCGGATAGTCGCCATGCTCGCCGATGAGCAACACGCCATCCACCGCCAGTTTGCCGGTGCCGAGCGTAAGCGCCTCGGCAATCGTCGGATAGATCTTCATAATCGGGAATTCGCTCGCGCACGAGCGGCTCAAGTCGTTGTCTTTCACTTGATCCACCCACAGGGAAACCAGTTCCATGGCCGGTTTGTGATGCACGCCGTTCCACCCGTAGCCCATCAGAAAGCGATCGCAAATATGCTGCGCGTGAGCGAACTTGTGATAAATGGTGACGATGGCCGCGATCTTCGGGCGCCGTTGAGACGGTGCCTGCACCGCCAGCATGGGGGCCCCGGCTATCAACTGTCTAAGCGTGATCTTGTGCTTAAACATCCAGGGCTCCTTCTATCGTGTCCAGAAAGCGTACAGGCTTGCCTGGCGCAGGGAAAAACGGATCTGAATTGTGCGTCCGGCCAGCGCCGCCAACTTCGCGCCGCCGCTCCATCTTAGCTCAGCATCCAAGTTATTGCCACGCACCGGCACGCTCATGACACTTGCATAGCCGTCAATCACTTTGCCGCTCTGGCTGTCCAGGATCTCGGCCCGCAATTCGCCAGCCTCCGCATTCACGTTGACGCGCAGGCTTTCTCCTGCGAGTATAAATGACTTGGTCAGGACCGTTCCCGTCCCGGTGCCCGCATCCAGCGAAACGAACCCATCCAGGCGCAACTTGGCCAGACAGATCGCGCCAGTGTCGGGCCGCGAAACATAGTCCTCCGATTTGACGTCGTCAGGGTGGTGACGCCACTTCAGGCCCGTGTAGTAGAACCACAGTTCGCCGTCCTTCACGATCGGCCGATTGGCCGCCAGCAGTTGCGCCGTATCGTAGTTTCGCTCACCATCGAGAACTGACAAGGGAATGAACTTCTCACGACCGCCTACGCGCTCCCAATGAATCAGATCTCGGCTTGCCGCTAACTCCACCATACTGAAGCCGTCACTATTCACCCGCGAGTTGCCACTGTGATTGAAAACCGTGGGCAGGCCGATGTAGATACCTTGATATCGGAACACCGGCAGGTTGTAAATATCGGTGACATACTCTTGGGGCCTGTGGAACGCCGGTTTGCGAAGTTCCGGATCGCGCACATGCAAGCGCACGCGCTCGGCGCCGACTTCCTGGTCACGCTTGTCGGCATGGAAGATAAGGCAGTCACGCGGATCGGTCCAATGATCGAAGTCCTTGCTTAGCGATAGATACACTGCCCGCCCGTATGGACCGTTGTGCTTCACCGTGGCGAAGTAGAAACCGCGTTCCTCATCCAGGTTGAGATGGGATTCATCCGCGGTTGGTACAAACGCCGTATCGAGTAACTCCCAGGTTCGCCCGTCTGGGGAAATCGCGGGATAGAAACCCGCTCCCCGGCCACCCTGCAAACAACAGAGGGGGCCTTTGTGTCCGGCGCCCTTATAGCGGCGCTGCGGGTTCGGATCCGACGGATCATAGAGAGCATGGTTGATGCTGATACCGTCGCCGTCCTGTTTGAGGATCTCGCGGCCCGTCAACGGATCCTTGAACTCGTAGCGTGTCACCGGCAGCATCAGGTTGTTCTGCTTCGAACCTTTGTAGTCGCGCAATCCGAGCAACGGTTTCTCCCACGCGATGCCGTCGCCAGACGTGGCGTAGCCGCCGAGATACCATAGCATCCACTGCTTCTCATTTGGATTCCAGAAAGGGCCGGTCCGGACCTGAATGCTGTCGCCTTCCCAGGGCTGGTCCGCACGAATCACCGCCCCGTATTTTTTCGGCTGGTGCATCTGCTTGCGGATATTCTCAACGCGGGCGATCACTCCGTCGTCGACAAACAACTCTTTCCGCCCAGGGGCCAATCTTGCCGGGCCGTGCTGATCGAGCGGGAAACCCGAGATCGCTGCGAGCACTGAACGGGCCTCGTGGCATGCACCAACTGGATCCCCAGGCGGGAGGAGTTGCGCCCGTCCTGCCGTTGCGAGTACAAGTGAAAGCATGAATTTTGAGCGCACGACGGAATCATATCGCAAGTGGGCACGGACGACGCCGGGCCTGGCCGGCCTCCTGGCAGCGGTGGCCTCCGTGTCTGCTCAGGACTGGCGGGCGCTGGACCCCGCGAGCACTCCTCAGCCTGAACGCATGCTTAGTTCTTACCTGCAGAGCATCGCCGCCGGGCAATTGGCTGCACGCAAGGAAGAGGTCCACGCCATCTCAACCAAGGATGCCTACGAGAAACGCAAGGTTCGCTTGCGCACGGCTGCGCTCCGAATGATTGGTGGCCTCTCAGATGAACGCAATCCACTGAACGCTCGTGTGACCGGCACGCTGGTGCGAGACGGCTATCGCGTGGAAAAAGTCATCTACGAGAGCCGCCCGCGTTTCTACGTGACGGCCAACCTATACATTCCGACAGTGGGCCGGGGCCCCTATCCAGCCGTGTTACAGCCGGTCGGCCACAGCGCGAGTGCCAAGAACCGTGCGTTCTATCAGAAGATCGCGATTGCGTTGGTGAAAACCGGCTTCGTCGTGTTGACTTACGACCCGATCGACCAGGGCGAGCGCCGCATCTACTGGGATGCGGACCTGGGCGATTCCAAAGTCAGCAGCACGACCGGCGAACATAGCATGGTGGGCTGGCAAAGCCTGCTCGGCGGCGAGAGCGCAGCGCGATTCCGCATCTGGGACGGCATCCGTAGCATTTGACTACCTGCTGACTCGACCTGAAGTGGATGGAACCAAGCTCGGCGTGACTGGATGTTCCGGCGGCGGGACGTTGACCACTTACATCGCCGCGCTGGACGACCGCATCAAGGCCGCCGCGCCCGCCTGTTACATCAGCGATTGGGATGAGCAGCTCAAGGGCACCGGTCCGCAGGACGCCGAGCAACAGTTTCCCGATCAACTACTCGAGGGGTTGAATCATGCCGATTGGATCGGGCTGGCCTCACCGAAGCCTTACCTCATCGTGTCCACGGATCAGGATTTCTTCCCGCTCGAAGGCGCCCGTAAGAGCTTCGAGGAAATGAAGCGGATCTACACACTCTACGACGCCGCCGTGAAGGTGGATTGGTTCCATGAGCCCGGCGGCCACGGCGTACCGGATGCCAGCAGGAACGCTATCTGCGCGTGGATGAAGAAGTGGCTCCGCGGCGAGTCGGGTCCGGTGGATCACGGCGAGATCCGAACCGAGTACGAAGAGGATTTGAACGCCACCACGACGGGACAGGTGGCAACTTCGCTCGGCGGCGAGACCGCCAGCACCTGGAACATGAAGCGCTTCGCCAATCGGACCCCGGAGCGAAAACCGCTCAGGGGGCCGAATGATATCGTGGCTCTTCGCCGGAGGTTGCGCACCGAGATCGGCCTTTTGACTCGCTATCGGGCGGCCACTGTTCCGCTCAACCTCCACCAAGGCCGAGCGACTGAGCACGATGGTTATCCGGTGCAATCGATTACCTATCAAAGCGACACGGGCCTGACCATCCCCGCGCTGCTGTGCGGCGCCGGCGCCAAGACTGCGCTTTACCTCGATTCCCGCGGCAAGGCGAATGCAATGCGCGCGGGCGGGGACGTCGCGCAATTGGTGAAGCTTGGTTTCACCGTGCTTGCTATCGATGTTTCAGGCACCGGCGAAGTGGAGTTTCGCAAGCATGACACAGCTCCGTGGGGTTTTCCGCAGGTCGCGTGGTTGGGGCTGATGGTGGGGCGGCCTATCCTGGGCATTCGCATCAACGATCTAATGCGTGGCCTGGACACGCTCGATGCGCTTGACAAGCGTCCGGCGGGAGGCGTGATGGGATTCGCGCAAGGTAAGTTGGGTGCGGTCTTGCTGCACGCGGGAGTGATGGATGATCGCCTCTCTGGAATCGTCGTCGAGCAGAGCCTGCTTTCCTACCGCTCAATAGTCTCAAGCCCGATTCATCGCGATCTTGAAGACTCGATTGTGCCGGGTGTTCTCGGGCGCTATGATCTGCCGGATCTGGTGGCGGCGCTCGCGCCTCGCCCAGTCTGGATCATGAATTCGGTGTCGCCCACCGGGCGCGTGCTGCGGCGCAAGGAAGTGTCCGCCGAATACCGCTACGCTGCAGAAACATACTCAGGAGGCCAACTCCACCTCGGTCTCCGCCGGGAGGATGAAACAATCGCCTCGGCTTACTTCTCTCGCTGAATCGTCGCTATTCGAACCGCAGCCCGGTTTGTCCGTCCCACTCGACGTTGTCCGGGATCGATGCGCGCGTGACGGCAAACGCGCAGTAGTCCACGGTGGCGGACTTCATCGCCGGCAGCCAGCGATAACCCGGCATACTGAATAGCTGGCCGCGTTCAATCATTTGGCGTCGTGATTCGGGGAAGGGGGACGCACCGAATTCCATGCCCAGCGTCATGCTCTTTCCCAGCCACGGCTTGTGAGTCCGCAGGTGGTTTTCCTCCCAGCGCCCGAGCCATGGGAAGTCCGAACGCGTCCAGATGTAGCCGAACAACAGTCGACTCTTGGGGTGAAAGGAAAGAAAGAAGGCACGCTCGCGGTGCGGGTCCATGAGCGTGGTGGTGAAGCCTGCGGACACCGGCTCGGCTGTGTATACCCGCAGATCGATCTGGCCGCCGTCTTTCCGCGGGCACATCGGCCAATCAAAGTCGGCCCCGGTTTTCTGAGCGCCGCGCCCTTCGGTGAAATCGCTCTCAACGACGCGCGAGCGCGTGCCGGGCGCGCGGAACTGCGTCACGCCGCGTTCGAGAAACGGGGGGCCCAACGTGACGTGCTGCGTCCAGGCGATCGGCCGGTCGCACGCTGTCAGGTTGGTCACCGTCTCGCGGATCTGCAAGACGTCGCTCCCGGCCGGCAGCCGCAGCGCGCGCTCAAATTGCAGCCCCGCTTGCGGCAGGACACACCGCATCGATACCGCGCCATTCTCTTCGTTGATCGAGTGGCTCACCAGATTCGCCTCGCCGTGCGTGTACATCCCTGCGGCCAGCTCATCTTCCGATGGCCCGCCGAAGAGATCCAGACACAGGTTGTGCCCCAGGATGCCCGCTAACAATTTCGCTTCGTTGCCGGCGCCATACTCCGGATGCCGCGCCGCGTCATAGGCGGAGGGCTCAATCGACGGCCAGATCGGCACCCACAGCGGATTGATCCCGGTGCCGCGGTGTTGGATGCTCGCGATATGGCCGCCCTCAACGGAGACGGTCACCGCCAGTTTGTCATTGGCGAACTGGAAAGCTTTGCGGTTTTGATAGGTGGTGAAGGGCATTGGCGGTACGTCTTCGCTAGCTTACTCCAAATCGGGCCGCGCATTGCGGTACGATCCCTGGGTGAGATCTCTCTGCCTTTCCCTCTTGTTGATTCCCGCTGTCCTCGCGGCTCAATCCGCCGATCCGGCGGCCAGCGAGGTGAGGGCCAAGTACACCAAGTATGAGTACCGCGTTCCGATGCGCGATGGAGCCAAGCTCTTCACCTCGGTGTACGTTCCCAAGGATCAGTCGCAGAAGTATTCGATGTTGATGTCGCGGACGCCCTACAGCGTTCGGCCCTACGGCGCGGATCAATATCGATCGGCGCTCGGGCCGTCCGATCACTTTCGGAAAGCCGGCTACATCTTTGTCTACCAGGATGTGCGGGGCCGCTATAAATCGGAGGGCACGTTCGAGCAGATCCGGCCGCGTAACCCCGGCGGCGTGGACGAAACCACCGACGCCTATGACACCGTGGACTGGCTGCTGAAAAACATCCCGAATCACAATGGCCGCGTCGGCGTCTGGGGTATCTCGTATCCGGGCTTTTACACGTCAACCTCGATGATCGACGCGCACCCGGCTATCAAAGCAGTGTCTCCGCAGGCGCCGGTGGGCGACTGGTTCATCGGCGACGATTTCCACCACAACGGAACGTTCTACCTGGCCCATGCCTTTCGCTGGTTCTGGTCCAACAGCCGCACCGGCGCCGACGCCAAGCCCAACACCGAGCGCATCAACTTCGACTACCCGACGCCGGATGGTTACGACCTCTTTCTCTCGATGGGTCCGCTGGCGGAGATTAGCGAGCGGCTGCTCAAGCACGAGGTTCCGTTCTGGAAAGACCTGATGACGCACGGCACGTACGACGAATTCTGGCGCGCCCGTGACGTTCGCCAGTACCTGAAGAACATCAAGCCGGCGGTCATGACCGTGGGAGGTTGGTTCGATGCCGAAGACTTGTTTGGAACCGTGGAGACCTATCGGGCCGTGGAGCGCTCTTCGCCCGGCGCTTTCAACGTCCTCGTCATGGGCCCGTGGCATCACGGCGGGTGGTCCAGCACCGACGGTCTGTCGTTGGGCAACCTGAATTTCGCCGACAAGACCTCGGTCTTCTATCGTGAGAAAATCGAGCTTCCCTTCTTCGAACACTTCCTCAAGGACGCCCCTGACCCCAAGCTGCCCGAGGCGTTTGTCTTTGAAACGGGCAGAAACCAGTGGCGCCAGTTTGACAAGTGGCCGCCCTCGGCCGCCACCAGCCGTCAGCTCTACCTCTTGCCTGAAGGCCGGCTGGGTTTCGCTCCGCCCACGGCAGCCGGATTCGACGAGTACATCAGTGACCCCGCCAAGCCGGTCCCCTATATCGCCGGCATTGCGAACACGATGACCCGCGAGCATATTCTGGACGACCAGCGCTTTGCCGCCACGCGGCCCGACGTGCTCGTCTACCAAACCGAGCCGCTCGAAAATGAATTGACTTTCGCCGGACCCATCGAGACTTCTCTGCAAGTCTCCACCACGGGAACCGACGCCGATTGGGTGGTGAAGTTGATCGATGTCTATCCGCCGGATTTTCCCGATCCCAATCCCAATCCGACCGGTGTACGAATGGGCGGCTATCAACAATTGGTGCGCGGCGAGCCCTTCCGCGGCAAGTTCCGCAACGGCTTTGACAAGCCGGAGGCGTTCACGCCCGGGCAGCCCGCCAAAGTGGCGTTCACCATGCCGGACGCGTTTCATACCTTCCGCGCCGGGCACCGCATCATGGTGCAGGTGCAGAGTTCCTGGTTCCCGCTGGTCGATCGCAACCCGCAGAAATTCGTCGATATCTATACGGCCCGTAAGGCGGACTTTCAGAAGGCGACGCATCGTGTCCATCGTGGCCCCGGTGTACCGTCGTTCTTGAAGGTGCAAGTGCTGGACCATTAGATTGATGTCGATCAACCTCGCTACTCGAACTGCGCTTTGCTTGGCGATCGCCTCGAGCCTCTGTTCCGGCCAACCCCAGATCACCCAGCCCGCACCGTCGTTCGAAGCCGGCAGGGTCCTGCCCTCCGGCAGAGACCGCGCCGTCCCGCTCGCGCCAGGCCTGCTGATATCTATCTACGGAAATCATCTGGGGCCTGTTACTGGCTGCGAAGGTTTCGCCGACGCGCGACGCCGGGAGACACCGAACCCGCTGCGTCCGAATCAGATATTCGCTTCGACGCTGATCTACCCGAAGGCGCTCTGCGAGACTCAGGTGCTGGTGGGTGGCGTGCCGGCAGGGCTGCTCTATGTTCAGGAGCGGCAGATCAATTTCAAGGTCCCGCAGGAAACTCCTGTCGAAGGAACCGCGGAGATCCGCGTCATCTACCGCGGTCATTCAAGCCGCGGAGTGCGATTGCCGCTGGGGCTGGAATCCAGCTTGATTTCACTCGAAAGCCCGGCCAGGGTGGGGATGCCGGTTTGGTTGAAGCTGTCGATGCTTGGCATGGAAGCAAGGGTCCAGTATCCGTTCGATATCCATCCGGCGGACTTCAAGTGTCATGACGTCGAGGTGAGGCGGGATGGCAAGCCGTTGCCCCGCTTCGCCACGTTGGCTACGCAGGCAATTGGCGGAATTCTCACTAGCGGCCCACGGTGCGGTTCAGTGGGCTTGCCCTCCGAGTCTCACCATATCGGAAGGATTCCCCTTCACCTGCAATACCGCTTTGACCAACCGGGGACGTACCAAGTCCGTTACACCATACATCGCGAGTTTCCCCCCGGCGCGTCACCAGTAATTCGGTCGGCGTGGACGGCCATCGAGATCCTGCCCGGAACGCCACGCGAGCGGACGCAATGGCTGAAGGAATTGAGCGCGCAGGCGCCGGTTGACACGGTCGCGCTCTTGACGGATTTCCTCCCCAACCTGCTCGGTGTTCCAGACCAGCAATCGCTTGAACTGCTGTCCAGGTATCTCTACCATTCGGACAGTCTGGTTCGACGGTACGCCATGTGCGGTCTGACGTATTGGCCAGGACCCGAAGCTGAGGCTGTGGTTCGGGAGGCGATGAGTCGGAAGGGCCCAACCGACGTAGCCGTGCAGTTTCTCCTGCGGACGCCGGAGCTTCTCGCCAGCCAAGGCGATTCCCTCGTCGACGGGGCGATTCCCTATTTGCGCTCGGCTTCCCCCGTCCTGGTGCGCGGAGCGGTGGCAGCCATCTTTCGCGGCGCCCTACTCGAAAACTCCCGCGCCAACCCTGCCGTTCGCATCCGCGCCGAAACGGCCATGGTACAGGCCGCCAATCACGTTGTCAGCGTAGGTGATCCCCAAACAATTAGCGACTATACCGCAGCGTTGAGCACGCTGCGAGACGACCGCGGCAGTTCTGTTCTGTGGGACCTTATAAATCGCAACGTGGCGCGGGAACAAGCCTTTATCGCCCTCACGTGGCGCCACTCGCCAGCCGATCTGCAGAAGCTGGCTCAACTCACGCTGGTTCCAGCGCACGGACGCGGCAACGTGGACAAGGAGTTGTCCGGTTTGCCGTCAGCAATGCGGCGTGGGTACGGGGCCGCGGCTCTCCCTTATCTGGAGACCATGCTCGCCCGTTCCGAGTTCACCCAGGTGCGAATAGACAGCGCGCGTGAGCTGATGGTGGCGGGGCGGGCAGCCGGCTTTACCTTCGCAGCCGACGCGATTAAGAATGCCAGGGCGTATCGCCGGGAGATGATGGATTTCGTTCGCGGCCAGTTTCCGGAATTGCGACAGGCAGACGATGCTGCCGTATTCAAGTTCGTTAGGGCGCGTGCGACCGCAAAGTGAAACCCACGGCCGCTGCCGTTCGTCGCACTATAGAGAGAGTGATGTTCCGCGCCTCCTTGTTTGTTCTGCTCGCCACCGCCCTGGCTCCGTTGACGCCAGCCCAGGCCCCCCGGAAAAGACCCGCCGCTGTCGTCAAGGCGCAGCCTCAGCCGCCACCTCCGGCAGCCCCAGCCGCGGTGGTGAAGTACCCGATCGAGTCCATCCGAGTTACCGGCAACAAGCAATTCGCCGAGGCCAGCGTCATCGCTGTCACCGGACTTCACACCGGTGAGCCTCTCGAAGAGCGCCGCCTGGAAGCGGCTCGCGATAGCCTGCTCGCCAACGGAGCCTTCACCTCCATCAACTTTCGATACACACCGGCCGCCAGCAAGAAGGGTTATGACGTCGCGTTTGAAGTAACCGAACTCGAACAACTATTCGAGTATCGCTTTGACCGTCTCGAAGCCGACGAAGCCAAACTGCGAGCCTTTATCAAGGAGCGCGAACCGCTATTCAGTGCGCGGATCCCCGGCGCTGAGCTGGTCCTCGCCCGATTCCGCGCCGCCATCGCGGCCTACCTCAAGTCTCAGAACAAGCCCGCCGAGGTGGCCGGCCGCGTCGCCAGCGAGAACGGCGAGACGTTCGTGGTGTTTTCCCCGCCGGGTCAATTGCCCGCCGTCGCCACCATCAGCTTCACCGGCAACAAGGTCATTGCGTCCGCCCAGCTTCAAAACATCATTCACCCCATTGCCGTCGGCTCACAGTTCCGCGAATCCCGCTTCCGCGAATTGCTCGAGAATAGCGTCAGGCCACTCTATGAAGCGCGCGGGCGCCTCCGGATGAAGTTCACCAAGATCGAAACCAAACCTTCCGAAGGTGGCGTCAAAGGGTTGGCGGTGACGGTGGCCATCGATGAGGGAGAAGTTTTTGCGTTCGGAACAGTTTCGATCACGGGCGTTCCAGGGGCTGAA
>JAYTKJ010000137.1:0-6553 GCA_043730365.1 Acidobacteriota bacterium
TCTTCCTCTTCATGGTGGGCGGCCCGAGCCAGATCGATACCTTCGACCCCAAGCCCGCGCTGGTGAAACTGGCGGGGCAGCCGCTCCCCGCCAGCTACGGCAAGGTCGTCAGCCAATTCACCGATGGCTCCACACCGATCCTGCCCAGTCCGTGGCGCTTCAAGCAGCACGGCCAATCCGGCGCATGGGTCTCGACGCTTTTCCCAAACCTCGCCGAGTGCGTGGACGATATCTGTTTCGTCCGCAATTTCTACACCGAGAGCGTCGTGCATGCGCCGGCTATGTATCAAGTGATGAGCGGACGCATTCTGATGGGGCATCCTTCGGTGGGCTCATGGGTCACCTACGGACTAGGCAGCGAGAGTGAAAACCTACCGGGCTACGTGGTGATGCCGCAACCGGAAGGCACGCCCGAAGGCGGCACACCCATGTGGGGTTCAGCCTACCTGCCGGCCGTGTATCAAGGCACGCTGCTGAGGCCGGGCGCAAAGCCAATCGTGCATCTGCATCCCGGCGATATTTCGGACAGCCGCCAGCGCGCGCGGCTCGAGCTGCTACAGCGGATGAATGACCTAGACACGCCGGCTTGGGATTCCGAACTCGCCGCGCGCATCAGCTCCTATGAACTTGCCTTCCGCATGCAGTCGCACGCGCCTGAGGCCGTTGACCTTGCGCAGGAAACCGAGGCCACGCGGCGTCTCTACGGGCTCGACCAAAAACATACGGCCGAGTTCGGGACGCGCTGCCTGCTGGCCCGCCGCTTTGTTGAGCGCGGCGTCCGCTTCGTGCAGATCTATCACGGCGGCGGCCCTATCAGCATGCAATGGGACGCGCATGATCACCTGCAGGACAATCACGAGAAAATGTGCGGCCATTCGGACCGGCCCATTGCCGCGCTGCTCAAGGATCTGAAGTCGCGCGGGCTACTCGATTCGACACTGGTGGTCTGGGGCTCAGAGTTCGGCCGGCTCCCTATGTCGCAATCGGGCAACGGACGGGATCACAATCCTCACGGCTTCACCATGTGGTTCGCCGGAGGTGGAATCAAGGCCGGGCAGACACTGGGCGAAACGGATGAGCTTGGGCTCAACGCCATTGATGGCTGGCACATGCGGGACTTCCACGCCACTATCCTCCATGCTATGGGCCTGGAGCAACACAAGCTCTGGTATCTCAACAACGGCAGACAGGAGAAGCTGACGGACTTTGGCGGCAAGGTGATCGAGCGGGTGTTCTCGTAGTGCTGGGCCTCGTCCTGTTAGCGGCCGCTCTCACCGATCAGATGTGGATCGAAGCCAAGCCCGTCTACGATGCAACCCTGCGGCTTCCATACCTGCAAGGTCTCGCCGATGGCTCGCTGCCTAAGGCGAGCTTCCAGTTCTACCTCATCGAGGACGCCAAGTATCTCCGAGCGTTTGGCGATGCGCTCCGCGAGTTGGCCAAGAAAGCCCCGCGCCGCGAGTGGACTGCGATACTCAACAAACACGCCACCGAAGCGATCGATGCCGAGCGCCAATTGCATCAGTCTCTGCTTGCCTCCTACGGCGTGAGTAAGTCCCAGGGCCCGATGGCCCCTACTAACTACGCCTACACGAATCACTTTCGTCAGGCGGTGGAGCGCGGCACTTTCGCCGAAGGGCTCGCGGCCATGCTGCCCTGTTATTGGATCTATTGGGAAGCCGGCAAGGAGTTGGTGAAGCGCGGATCCAAAGACAAGGACTATCAACGCTGGATCGATCAGTATGCCAGCGAAAGCTACGGCGCGACGGTGCGCCAGGTGCTGGACATGATGAATGCCGACGCCGCGCGTCTCACGCCCGCCCAGCGTCGGCGCACGATCGAGTTGTTCGTGATCAGCGCGCGCTACGAGTATATGTTCTGGGACATGGCCTGGCGCCGCGAATCGTGGCCGCCGTTGTCTATTCGGTAAGCCAGCCGAGCCACGGCGGAGCGGCGCTCCAAATCACGGGTTGCCAGCGCCACCCAGCGGCGGTAACCGCCTTGATGACCGGCTGCTTGAGCCGATCGTGACTGCCAGTTTGAAAGAAGACGACACCGCTCATTGATCGCCAGTCGACACTCGCCGCTGTGGAGTAGTTGGCGGCCAGATAATCCGTCACGCGCACCGTATGGTTGGCGGCATCAGGCGCCAGCGCCATCTTCTGACGGCGCGAGGGTGTAGGTGACCAGGTAAGTGACCAGCGGCCATCGCTTTCACGCTGCAGGTTGAGCGCTTCGAGACGCGCGGCTAATTCGGCACTGGAGATTGGGGTCGAGATCGGCTCAGGATCGATCCGCCCGGCCCACGCGGCGCCTTTGAAAAAGTACACCACGGCGAGAATCACCAGCAAGGGAATCAGGACGGCTAACACCGGCTTCGGCAACTGCTCCGCGTCATTGCCCGGTCCCAGTCCAATCTCGCGCTGACGCGCGGCAATCTGACTTTCGCTGGCGCCACTCCACACTACGAACCAAGGGCCCACGGCGCGAGCAACGATCACGTCACCGGCGCGTGGGGCGAACGTGCCGCCTTGGCCCGCGGCCGGGCGCGCCACTTGCGTAGCGCCGATGAATCGCAGGTACTCTCCGACAGCTCGGGCAGCTTGCCGGGAATCGGCAAACCGGGCGGCGATCACCGATTCGCCGGTCTGCCGCCTCACGCCCATCCGCGCCTGGCTTGCCTCTGCGAACACCGAACCAAAAGCCGGCCGTACATCGCTAACCAGATCCGGGTCGATGTTGTTCCCGAGAATCTCCTTCTCGCTGGCAAACGATGCCGCAGCGGGCTCGGGCCGGAGAGCAGACCAGAGATGGAAGAGAAGTTGGGGAGCACCGATCAGAACCATGAACCCGGCAAACCACCAGATGGGCTTGGTGGACAGGCCCCCGCGCTTCATCTGGAAGCCGACGGCAAGACAAACAAGCGCTGTCACCGTGAAGATACCGGCCCAAATGTAGACGCCAAAATAACGATCGGAACCGGCCATAAATTAGGGCAGATAGGCGAACTCGTTGCGATTGAGCAGCGCCAGGCAGAAGTCCTCTGCTGGACCGCCGCGAGCCAGGAACTGGCGGGCCATCGTCAACTCGGCGGGCTTCGGCTCTCTGGACAACGCAAGCAGGTAGGCTTGGCGAATGCGGCAATCCTGGGCCTGGCAGCCGGACTCAAGGCGGGCGGCGAAGCGCTTCGCTTGCTCGTGCATGAAGTTACTATTCATCAACGACAGAGCTTGCAGCGCATGCGTAGAGGTGGGCCGCTGCGGGCAGGATGACATGTTATCGGGTTGATCGAAGTTAGCCAGGAACGGCAGCCGCACGGTGCGCTTGTTGAGCAGGTAAAGGCTGCGGCGATCATGTTCGGTGGCGTCCAGCGCTATGGGCCACAAGTTATCAGGTTCGCCTTCGGTGAAGATGAGGTCGTAGATCTCCGGCTCCAGCGGAGTCTTAACAGGCTTGCCGCCGCGCTTGGGGTTGAACGCGCCACTCACCTTGAGGACACTGTCGCGAATGAATTCGCCTTCCAGGCGCCGCCGATGGGCGCGCCAGTACAACTTGTTGCTTGGATCGACCTTGGCTTTGGCTTCATCGTACTGAATGGCCTGCTGGTACACGCTGGATAGCAGAATGAGCCGGTCGAGTTTCTTGACGCTCCAGCCGCCGGCCACGAATTCGGTGGCCAACCAATCAAGCAATTCCGGATGCGTTGGCCGCGCACCCAACACGCCGAAGTCATTCGGCGTAGTCACAATGCCGCTGCCCATGCGCAGGCCCCAGATACGGTTCACCATGACGCGCGCCACGAGAGGATGATCGGGCGAGGTGAGCCAGCGGGCGAGTTCGCTGCGCCTGCCCGCGGGCGAGCGCGTCACATCCGTCGTGCCCGGCCCGCCGCCCAGCACGCGCAACGTGCCCGGACCTACCTCGTCCATCTTCATCTTGTGGTTGCCTACACGGAGGACATGGCTTTGCGGCGCTTTCTCCATGTTGAGCACGGCGAAGGCGGCAGGGGGCGGGTCAGGTTCTTCGTATTCGATGCGATGGATCTGCCTGCGTATCGCTGCCCGGCGTTCGCGATCCTCCGGGGAAAGCGCGTTCACTACGTCGTCCCACAGCAGCTTCAACTGCGATTCGGCTTCCTTGGCCAGCCGCTTCTGCTCTTCGTTGCGCTGGTCCTTGGCTATCTCAAGCGCAGCCCGGTAAGGCGGCTCGAGTTTTTGGCGGCGCTCCTCCTTCATCCGTTCGCGATAGGGTTTTTCAATTTCTTCGATCTGCTGGCGAAGGGGTTTGAGCCGCTCCTCATAGGCCTGCTTGGCCTGCTCCTGCGTTTTGATGACGGCTTCGTTCACCAGGGGCTGGTCTTTGAACTCCGTGGCGGCGAGTGTGGCTTGGAGGCGATAGTAGTCAGACTGCGGGATCGGATCGAACTTGTGATTGTGGCATCGCGCGCAACCAACCGTAAGGCCGAGGAACGCCGCCGAGAGCCCGTTGGTCATCTCCGTGAGCACTTCCTGCCGGTCCATCTCTTTGTCAGCGTTGCCTCCCACCAGATGAATGGGGCCGGCACGATGAAAGCCGGTGGCGATGAGCGCCTCCTGATTGCCGGGGAACAACTCGTCGCCCGCTACTTGCTCCTGGATGAATCGATCGTAGGGTTTGTCGTGATGAAAAGCGGCTACCACATAATCGCGATAGCGCCAGCCGTGCGCCCGCTCGGCATCGGTCTCGTACCCGTTGGTGTCGGCGTAGCGCGCAACATCGAGCCACTTGGTGGCCCAGCGTTCGCCGTATTCGGGCGACTCCATCAGGCGGTCAATCAGCTTCTCATAGGCCTGCGTCGAGGCGTCGGCCAGGAAGCGGGTGCGTTCTTCCGGCGTCGGCGGAAGGCCGGTCAAGTCCAGCGTCGCGCGCCGCAACAATTGTTCCCGATTCAGGCGGAGCGATGGGGTGAGTTGCTTGGCTTGGAGCCTGGCGAGAATGAAAGCGTCAATCGGAGTTTTCACCCAGGCATTGGCCAGCGCCGGCACCGGCGGCCGAACCGGTTTCTTAAAGGACCACCAGTTCTTGCGGGGCGCCACCCAGGCGTCGTCTTTGTCGCCCACTACTGGCGCGGCGGCGAGGGCCAACACGAGCGCGAGTGTAAATAGTAGGGCGCGTCTCATCTGGTCTTCATTATATAACCGGGGGTGCTCAGAGGGGCTGTTAAGCGCGAGCCGCGTCGAATTGGAAATAGGAGACGGGCGCAGTGGGTGAGCCTTTGTCGATTTGTTGGATGGCGGCCTCGAAATTGGCCTTGTTGAGACCGGTTTTGGTGCGGATTTCGGCGAGCAGCGCGCGGCGAACACGCACGGTTTCGACGAGGGGCGAGGGCTCGACGTCTTCATCGCCATCAGCAACGCCGCCGGCGAAGTTGGTGCGCGCGGCGCGTTCGTTCTGGAGAGGTTTCAACTCCTGCAAGGCGTTGCGACGGGCGCGTTCGTGGCGTGAAGTGTAGATGGCGAGGGTCCGTAGAGCGGTTCGCGTTTCAGCATCCAGGAAGGGATCGGGCACGGAGGCGAGCAGTTTGGCTTCATTCATTCGACAGCGGCGGAGATTCCATTGGGAGTGGAGAATCGTCTCAAAATGAAGGAGTTCAAGCTCGCCCACGGGTGCGAGTTCGGCGGAGAGCGCGCCGCGGAGGGAGGCGAAGATGGCGGCTTCCTCTTCGTCGGCAATGTGGAGTTGGCGCGAGCAGAGTCCGTGGACACGGGCGTTTTGCGAGGAGCGGGCTTTACCCTCCTCGGTGATTGGCCCGGTGGAACGGCGGGCGTTGGCGCGGTTGGCGTCGATTTGTGCTGGCGAGGTTGACGAGTTCATGATGATGGTCGTGGCGCGGCTCCATTTCGTACCGCGGCGATTGAAGAGTAGCAGGGGGATCGAACGGGGTGGGGCAGGTGAATGAGTAAGTGGTTTGGAATGATGGGGAAGAAAAGTTGCGTTCGATGTCACTCGTTTACCGGCCAATCCGTGGATTGGTGTGTCCGGTTCTGCGGGGCGGCGGAGCCGGAGGCATCATCGCGCCCGCAGGGCGCCATTCTCATGCTGAACCGACTGAGATAGGCTAACCAAGCGTTGGAGTAAACAGGGGCCAAGCCGTACGACCGGCGGGGCCCCGGCAATCCAAGGCGGATTGCCATCTTGGTCGAAGATGGTCCCAGCCTGCATGCCAGATAGCCTGTCGTCCAGCGCCACGGCAAGCCATGGCCGATCACGGACCGGTAGTTCTGCAGCAGCGCCGGTGCGGCAACCCGGGTTGCCACACCACCTTCTGGCTCTGTCAGGACTGCGACCGGCGGCGCCGCTATTGCAGCGAGGGGTGCCGCAGGCAGGCCCGGGCAGTTCTGCATCGGCCGGCCAACAGGAGCTATCAAGACAGCCCACAAGGCCGGCGTAAACATAGCGCGCGCCAGCGGCGATACCAGCAACGGCAAGTGGCGAAAAATAAAGTGACGGATCAGGATTCCCTCGCGGGGACTGGTGGGAGCATGCTCGATCCATGCCGAGTCGAACGAGGCGA
>JAYTKJ010000138.1:0-10777 GCA_043730365.1 Acidobacteriota bacterium
GGTAGGTTAGTAGACCGATCCCCAAGAGGCCGGCAGAGATAATCGCGATGGGCCGCATTTTTGGTTGATCCCGATTCGGTGGACTTTGGAATTTTGGGCTGACTAATACTCTGGAACGCCGACGGTAGCGCTGTCAAGCGCCATCGCAGAGCTCCGGTACTGCCGTGTCTGTCTGGGTTGGCCTAGTTATCAGACGATCTGCTTGATCACCGAGCCTTCAATCTCGGTGAGCCGTTCCTTGCGACCCAGATGCAGGTAATTAAGCGCGTGCTGACTCAAGCCCATCTGATTGAGGATCGTGGTGTGCACGTCTCGGAAGTGAATCGGATTCTCCACCGCCTTGAGCCCGATCGCGTCGGTCGCGCCCACCACCTGGCCGCCCTTGAGACCACCCCCGGCCATCCACATCGAGAAGCCGGTGTTGTGATGATCGCGTCCCTTGGAGCCTTGCGATTCCGGCGAACGTCCAAACTCGCCGCCCCAGATCACCAGCGTCTCATCCAGCATGCCCCGGCGCTTCAGATCCTTGATGAGCGCGGCCACGGGCTGGTCAGTTTGTTTGGCCATGCGCAGATGATTCTCTTCGATGTCGTCATGCGCGTCCCACTGCAAATTCCCGGGGCCGCCGCCGGACACCACGCAGGCAAAGCGCACGCCCTTCTCCACCATGCGCCGGGCCAGCAGGCAGCGGCGCGCATAGTCGTCCGTGGGCTGTTTGCCCACGCCATAGAGATCGAGCGTCTCTTGCGGCTCGCGCGTGAGGTCGAATATCTCCGGCGCCTCCATCTGCATCCTGAACGCCAGGTCATAGGCGTTGATGCGCGCGGCGAACTCATCGTCATTGGCCTTGAGGTTCGCCTGGTTGAGCTCGCGGATCAACTGCACCGTGTCGCGCCGCTTCTCGTTCGAAAGCCCCGGCGGAGGATCGAGATTCAGGATCGGCTTCTTGCCGGCGCGCAACATCGTCGGCTGATAAACGGCCGGCAGGAATCCGTTGGTGTACATGGGCTGCCCGCCTTCGAGCGCGCCATCGGGATCGGGCAGCACGACATAAGAAGGAAGCGAGCGCACCTCGGCCCCGAGCCCATAGATCATCCACGAGCCCATGCTCGGAAAGCCCGGAATCACGCGGCCGGTGAAGAGCTGATACTGCGCCGCCGAATGCACGACCATGTCGCCGTGGCAGGAACGCAGGATGGCCAGATCGTCGACGACGCTGCCTTGATGCGGGAACAGGTCCGACACCTCGATACCCGCCTTGCCGTATTTCTGGAACGTTCGTTTGGTGCCGAGCAGCTTGGCTTCGTTGGTGACGAACTGATACTTCACCTCGCCGAATTCTTTCGGCCGCTTTTGCCCGTCCAGCTGATTGAGGAGCGGCTTGGGGTCGAACGTCTCCATATGCGACGGCCCGCCGGCCATGAAGAGGAAGATGACCGACTTGGCCTTCGGCGAGAAGTGCGAGGCCTTGGGCGCCAACGGATTCCCGTCGGCGCGAGCCTGCTGTTCGGCCAGCATCGCCGCGTAGGCCAGCGAGCCGAAACCGCAAAACGCATCGGTGATGAACTCGCGGCGATTGCGCGTTGGGCGAACGTGTTCAGGCATGACGACGGGGTTCCTACCCTCATCATCTGTCGGACCGGCCGGCGAAGTCAATCCTGCCCCATCCCGCATCAGTTTAGTACCCGCTCGGGCGCACCCAGAAGCTCTCCTGCCAGAACTGGCCGGGAGGGATCGACTGCAGCTCCTTGTAGACGCCGCGATGAGCCAGGTTCAAGCCGTTGTTGATGGCAGTCATTGGTTCAAAACAAATGAAATTGCTGTTGGCGGGCGAGTAGATTTCGCCGGTGATAAACTTGGACCCGAACAGTACTTCGATTTTCTGCCGCTGGCCTTTGACCCAGAACGTAGCGCGGCCCGCTGGATCGCGGATCAGCTCATCGAAGCCGTTATCGAAGTCGCGCTTGGCCAACGGGAAATCGGCCGGGTTCGAGATGAGCTCGCTCAGCGGACGCGTGTGGCCGGTGGGGAGAAGCTCGCTGTTCACGGGCCATTCCCGCGCCGCACCGAGGCCCGCGGTCCATGCGTGGCGCGCGCATCGGCGACCTGAAAGAAAGCGTGATATCCGATCGCGAGCGGCATCGCCTCCCGGCTCTTGTTCTCCACCCGGGTATTCACTTCCAGCGTGCCGTCACGCAGCGCGTAAGTCATCTCGATGACGTGCGCGAAGGGGAACTGAGCCATCCACTCGGGCCGTCGGGAAACGTCGAGCCGGCTCTTAACCCGCGCCTCCCTGGCGTTGGCCTCCAGCCCCGTCACCTCCCAATTTGGCGTTAGTGTCAGGAAGCCGTGAATCGGATGCCCGGCTCCATCGAAGTGGACATTCCTGAGGCTTCGATTGAAGCTGTACTTCCGGCCGTTGGCGTAGAAATCGGCTTCGTCAAGACGATCGGCCCAGGGCGCCAGCAGTGGAATGCCGCACATCCTTGGCTTGTCGCGAAACGCGGCGACGGATGCGTAAGGAAAGTGCAAGACGTTTTGGCCGTTGACCTTCATCTCATAGGCGATGTTGCCGATGGAAGGGGCCACCGAAACGGAAGTGTGGTGAGCGGCGTCCTCCAGGCGGATATTCTCGACGCCATCGATCGTGGTGCGTGTGGCTGAATACTGCGCGGATGCCTGCGTCACCGTGAGCAGGAGGAGAGTAGCCGATCTCATCCGATCTCGCCGAGGCCCTGGAGCCGCCCCTTGCTATCGCCGATTGACTCCGCCGGCACGGCCATATTGTCCAGCAGCGTCAGGAACAGATTCGTCATGGGCGTGCCCTTAGGGAACGCAATATGCCGGCCCGGCTTCAGCTTCCCGTTGCCGCGGCCCGCGACCAGCACCGGCAGACCGATCTTGGAGTGGGCGTTGGGATCCGAGAGGCCGCTGCCATACACCACCATCGAATGGTCCAGCAGCGAGCCATCGCCGTCCTGCGCCGTTCGCAGGCGCTCGAGGAAGTAAGTAAAGAGCTGGGCGTGGTAGATGTTGATGCGCGTCACCTTCTCGATCCAATCCTTGTTGCCAAGATGGTGCGTCAGCGGATGATGCGGATCGGGGATGCCGATCTCGTTATAGGTCCGTTGACTGGCCTCGCGCCCGTACATGAAGGTGATGACGCGCGTCAGGTCCGATTGCAACGCCAGCAACTGCAGATCGAACATCAGTTTGGTATAGTCTGCGAACTTGACGGGGACCCCCGCCGGTTTCTCGATGAGTCCGGCTACTTCCTTGTGGTCCCGTTCGGCGCTCTCGATGTTCCGTTCCAGTTCCCGCACGGCGAATAGATACTCGTCCACTTTGCGGCGATCTGCCCGGCCCAGATCGCGCGACAGTGTTTGGGCATCGCCGCGAACCAGGTCCAAAATGCTCCGCCGTTCGGCGAGGCGGGCCGCACGCTCTTCCGGCGTCAGGGTGCGGTCATCGGATCCGAACAAGCGCTCAAACACTACGCGAGGATTGGTTTCCGGTGGCAGCGGCGAGGTGGGCGTCCGCCACGAGAGCGTGTTCTGATACGCGCAACTATAGCCGGAGTCGCACGCACCCACGGTGCGCGTGTCGTCGCATCCCAATTCGATGGAGGCGAAGCGAGTCTTGGACGAGAGGTGTTGGGCGGCGATCTGATCAACCGAGATGCCCGCGTGAATGTCGGTGCCGCCGGTCTTCTTGCAATGCACGCCGGTGAGATACGCGGCTCCGGCGCGGGCATGGTCCCCCGGGCCGTCACCGAGTGCTTCGGCCTGTTTGTGATCGAGCCCCGAAAGCAGGGAAAAGTGCTCACGGAATGGCTCGAGCGGCTTCAGGATGCGGCCAGTCTGGTAGTCTTTGCCTGCGCCCACCGGGGTCCACTCGCCCATGATTGCGCCGGTCGGGAAGTACGTGAAGATCAGCCGGTCCGGCGCTTTGGTGGCCGCGGGCGCCGCGCGTAACGCGGGAACCATGGCGTCCAGGAATGGCAACGCGATCGCCGCTCCGGCGCCGCGCAGGAAAGTTCTTCTGGGCAGGCTCTTGCATTCAACGAACATTGGTTCCGCGATCTCCTTTTCGACTTTGAAACGGCAGGCTCTGGGCGATCCCCATGACGAGGCTCGAAAACTTGTAGTTGTCTGTGCTCAGACGGCGCGCGATGGATTTGACAACGGCTTTGTCGGGACGCTCGAGACCGCGGCCCAGCCCGTAGATCAACATTTTTTCGGTGAGCGCTTCGGTAAATGCCGCGCTCTGACCAGCCAGGTAACTCTTCAGCTCTCCGGGCCCGTTGAAGCTCTTGCCATCGGGCAGGGAGCCGGAGGCGTCGATGTCGAACTTGCCGTCGCGGGTGCGCCAACGGCCGATCGCGTCGAAATTCTCCAGGCCGAAGCCCAGCGGGTCCATCCGGGAATGGCATGACGCGCAAATGGCGTTGGCGCGGTGCGCCTCCATCTGCTGGCGCTGCGACATCGACGTGCCTACGGCTTTTTCATCGAGCGCCGGTACGTCGGCCGGAGGCGGTGGCACCGGCGCGTTGAGCAGATTTTCCAGGATCCATTTTCCGCGCAGCACGACGGACGTGCGAGTGGCATACGATGACACCGTGAGGACGCTGCCGTGAGTGAGTACGCCCCCACGATTAGTGCCTTGTAAATCCACTTTGCGAAACTCGGCGCCTGTTACGCCAGCAACGCCGTAGAGTTGCGCCAGCTTGTCATTGAGGAACGAGTACTTGGCGTCGATGAAATCCAGGACGCTGCGATCTTCGCGAATGATGCTCTCAAAGAACAGCTCCGTTTCGCGGCGCATCGAGAGGCGCACGTAATCGTCATAGGCCATGAAGCGCACCGGATCGGGCTTGGCCGATTCCAGGGCGCGGAACTGTAGCCATTGGCCGCCAAAATTTTCAACCAGCGCTTTCACGCGCGAGTCGGCGAGCATGCGGCGGATTTGGCGCGTCAGTAACGCAGGGTCACGCAACGTACCGTGGTCAGCCTCGCGCAATAGCTCTTCGTCCGGCATGCTGCTCCACAGGAAATAGGAGAGGCGCGCGGCCAGTTCGTGCTGGCTGATGCGATGCTCGGGGTCGCCCAGTGGTCCGGGTTTGGGATCGCTCTCGATGCGGAACAGGAAATGCGGCGAGACCAGCATCGCTTTGAGAGCGGCGCCCACGGACTGCTCAAATGGCAAGCCGCGTTGTTGGCTTTGCGAGACCAAAGCGCTCAGCCGGTCGATTTCAGCGGGCGTGGCTGGGCGACGGTAGGCTCGGCGTGCGAAGTCTGCGACGATCCGGCGCGGGCAGGCTGCAGTGTGACCGCCATCGCGGTGTCCGCAAGTGAAGATCTTCCCGCGGCTCTCCGGTGACGCTCCGCGCCGCTGCTCGAACGGGCCCATGATCTCCAGAAAGTTGACGTGAAACGTGACGTCGGTAATGCTGGGAGGCCGGTTGCGGCGGGCTGCGGCGGCCTGGCGCGCCGCTTCAAATTCCTTGAGTTGCTCTGGCGTGATGTCGGGAGGCGGCTTGCGGAAAAACACTGGCTCCGTCGCCGGCAGATCAGGTTGAGCGGTCGGGTTCAGCCCCCCGTATTTTTTCGGCAGGCCTTCAAATTGGCGCAGCGCCGAGACGGCGACCCAATGCTCACCCGCCGGCACCTTGGCCCGAACTTCCTTGTCGAGACCCTCCATGGCCGTCGGGTTGTCGGAGGCTTGAAACTCGACCGACGTCAGTTGCTTGCCATCGATCCACACGGCCACCTGGAAGGGTTCAGACGGGCGGGGCCGGTTCCCCTCCGGATCAATGCGGAAGATGTATTCGCCGTCGACCGGAAAGCGATGGGTGGTGTGCAGGGCGCTGGGTAAGGTTAGACCGGTGAGATCGTAGCTCGTCATCGTGAACGAGAGCGAGGCGAGGAAGCGGCTGTTGTCTCCCCCGTCGGCCCCTTCGCGATATGGTGGCTGGTGGCGCGTGACCGTGGGTTTGAAAAGCTCTGGGCCGAACAGCGCCGTTTGGACCACCTTCTCGGCCGCGCGCAGATACTTTTCCATCAACACCGGCGACATGGACAGCGCGTCGGCGATGTTATCGAAACCGTAGCCGGAATCGTCCTGCGGAAAATCATCGGCGGGGCGAAAGTCGATGCCCAAGAGATCGCGTACAGTGTTGTTGTACTCGGTGCGGTTCAAACGGCGTGCCGTCACGCGGCCGGGAGAAGGCCGCACGGCAGCGTCGGCTCGCTGCAGCTCTCGCTCAATGCGGTTGCTCATCGCTTGTAACTCAACGGCTGGCGGGCGGGGCGCGCCCTTGGGGGGCATTTCTCCGGTACGGAGCCTATGTAAGATAGCCTCCCATCCATCGCGCTGCGTTTCGAGTGACTCGGATTTGGCGTAGGCCTCGAGATTCAGATTGCCTGAACTGAGTGCGGCGTTGTGGCATCCACGGCAATTCTTGGCGAGGAACGGTTGAATGGCGCCGAAGGCCGTTGGCTGCTGTTGCTGCGGAGGCGGCGCGGCTGCGGCGATAGCAATGAGAACAAGAGGCGAAAGGCGACGCATGGACTACCCGTCTGCAGTCTATCAACTCATTGGGATCGGCCGTGCGTGTTAAGCTGAAATTGTATGAAGCACTCGCCTGGGTGCTCCACCGATCCGCCCTTCCCCTCGCCGTCGGCGAGGGCCATCCATATCCCCCGCGCTGCCAGTCCGCGGCATCAATCTGGAGGTTTACCAGAATGCGCGTTCTTTATCTTGACTACACCAATGACATTGGACTCGGTGGCGGCCAGCGCAGCCTCAATCTGCTGGTTCGGCATCTGGACCGCGAACGATTCCAGCCGGTGGTGGCTTGTCCGCCAGACGAAAAACTCCGAGAGATCCTGGACCCGGGTGTCCGGGTTTGCGACCTTAATCTGCCGGCCCGCTTCCGGCGTCTTTCGCGCAACAGTGCATCGCTATTCGATGTGCCGGCCGCGGCGAGCTTCCTGTGGGGCACGATCAGGAGCCTGCGGAAAATCGTGGCCGACGAGGGCATTGATCTGATTCACGCCAATAACTTGAAGATGGCGCACCTTGCCGCGCTGGCCGCGCCGTCGCTGCCGATGGTGTGGCACGTGCGCGACATCTTTCCCGATCGGCAGCCGGTGCTGAGCCTGCTGCGGCTCGCCAGTCGCGCGGCCACCAAGGTGCTTGCCGTGTCTCAGGCGGTTGCGCACCACCTGCCGGACCGGACCAAGACCGAGGTCCTTTACAACGCGGTGGAGCTGCCCCCGATCGAAGCCGCCTTTCCGGCCGGCGGTAGCGGCGTCCGCCGAACACCACCAGTGTTTGGTTTCGTCGGGCGGCTGGACGGATGGAAAGGCATTCGCGTCCTGACGGAGGCCTTCGAGGTGGTTCGCCGCAAACATGAAGGCGCCCAGTTGCTGGTGGTGGGCGATGGTCCTGAGGCCGCCGTCCTGTCGGGCCGCCCCGGGATCACGCATTTGCCGTTTCAGAAGAACTTGGCGCCTATATGGAGCCGAATCGACGTCGCCGTAACCCCGTCGGTCGAGCCCGATCCCTTTCCCCGTGCCGTGATTGAGGCGATGTCCTACGGCAAGCCCGTGGTGGCGGCGGCAACCGGGGGAATTCCGGAAGCAATCGCGCACGAGGAAACTGGCTTGCTGGTGGCGCCGTCGAGCGTCCACGAATTGGCGGCGGCTCTCACGCGCTTTCTGGACACGCCGGAACTGGTGGCCAGTATGGGCGTGGCGGGCCGCCTGCGGTGTGAGCAACGTTACTCGGTGCAGACGCAGCAGACCGCGCTCGACCGGATCTATGAAACTGTGATGCGTGGCGTGGGTCTCGGGGCTCGACGGTGACCCGAAACCCAAAACGGTTAAGCACCCTTGCGCGATCATTCGCTAGTGTCCACCAAGTCAAAGTGTTAGCATTGGACCAGTTCGGGGTCTAAGACAATGAATCAATTCTCGCATCTCGTTATCTGCGTGCTTTTCGCGGCTGGCCTCGCCTTCCCGCAAGCCTCTTCACAACAAATCTCCGGCATCGTTCGTGACCCGTCCGGCCTCGCCGTCGGCAACGCCAGAGTCGTGGTCCGCAACACCGCAACAGGCTTTGAACGGGAAGCGACGGCCAACGAAAGCGGAGCCTACGCCGTCACCGGCATCTCCATCGGGCTCTACGACATCGAAACCACGGCCGCGGGCTTCAAGAAGAATATCCGCAAGGATTTGCGCGTCGAAGTCAATGCCAAAGTCGCCGCCGACATCCAACTCGAAATTGGCGCCGTAAGCGAGAGCATCACGGTGCGCACCGACGCCGCCAGTGTCGAAACAACGAGTGGCGAAATCGGCCGTGTCATCACCGGGACCCAGGCTACCCAACTCCAACTGAACGGTCGCAACTACATTCAGCTCCTCGCCCTCATCCCCGGCGTCTCCACCAACTACGCCAGCAGCTTTAATCTTGCCGGCGGCTTTGGCACCAACGCCAGCGGCCAGTCCGCCAACGGTGGCCGCTCAGATTCTTTCTCCTGGAATGTCGACGGCGTCGACAACAAAGACAATGGCGGCGGCGGTAATAACTTTGTCAACGTCAACCCTGACGCCATTGCTGAGTTCAAAGTCCTTACCACCAACTACAGCGCCGAATATGGCCAGAACGCCAGCGCCATCATCAACCTCGCTCTCAAATCCGGTTCGCGAACGTTCCACGGCAGCGGCTACGAATTCGTCCGCAACGATGCCTTCGACGCCCGCGCGTTCAACGCCATCCAGAAGCAAAAACTCCGCTTCAATAATTTCGGCTGGAATCTGGGCGGCCCCATCTTCGTCCCCAAGAAACTCAACGCCGACAGATCCAAGCTTTTCTTCTTCTTTAGCCAGGAATACAAACGCCTCCGCCAGGGCGCTATCAACACCTGGATCGTCCCCACACTCGTTCAGCGCGGCGGTGACTTCTCTGCACTGCCCGCGGCCCAACAACCGCGTGACATCACGACCAATGCGGTTTTCCCCGGCGGCATCATCCCGGCCAATCGCATCAACCGTAGCATGACCGCTCTCCTCAAGAACTACCCCGCGCCGAACTTCAACGGCGCCGGTGGCAACCTGATCTTCCCCACCACCACGCCTTCCAACACCAACCAGAACATATTCAAGGTCGACTACAACCTCAGTGCTAAAGACCAGATCTCTTTCCACTATCTGGCTGACCAGTTCTACCAGCTCCAAAACCTGACCAACCTGGTCTTGTTCGATCGCAACATCCCCGGGAAGAGCTACAAACTCCAGCACACCCGCGTGATCAGCGCCTCGAGTGTCAACACCTTCCAGCTCTCCACCTCCGGCAACGTCATTCGGCAGGACGGCTATCGCCCCAATCCCACCTTCACTACCGACACCACACGAAAAGGTTCCGGCTACAGCGCGCCCTCTGTTTACGGAATCACCAACGACGTGCCAACTCTTTCCATCGCCGGTTTCAACGGCCTGAACGCGGCACCCCGCCAGTTCAACAATTTCAACCGCATCATCAATATCAAGGAAGACTTCTCGAAACTCGTCGGCAGCCACAACATCAAGGCCGGCTTCCTCTTCCAGCGCAGCCGCAAGAATCAGGACAATATCCCGGCCATCAATGGCACGCTGAACTTCCAAGCTGGTCATGCCTTCAGCTCAGGCAACCCACTGGCCGACGCTCTCCTCGGCAACTTCCAGCAGTATCAGGAAGCCAACACCAACCGCGAGGGTTGGTACCGCTTCACTCAGATCGAGCCTTACGTCCAGGATGATTGGAAGATCAACTCACGCCTGACCGTCAACCTCGGGTACCGCTTCATGTACATGGGCCCGCAATACGCCGCGCTGCAGAACACCACTTCCTTCCTGCCTGAGTTCTTCAGCTTGGCCAACGCCCCCGCCATTCTCGCCTCCAACGGCTCCATCGTCCCCAACACTGGCGACCCTTTCAACGGCCTCGCCCTTGGCAGTTCAGGCTTCCCGCAGTCCGCTCTTGATCGCATCCCGTCCTCGATCACCGGCGATGCCCGCGTGAAGGCGCTCTTCCGTGGCATCCCGCAGGGTGGCGCGAATACTCCCTGGGGCACTCATGCTCCGCGTGTCGGCTTCGCCTACGACATCACCGGTCAGCAGAAGACTGTTGTCCGCGGCGGCTTCGGAGTCTTCTACGAACGAACCCAGGGCAACTTCATCTTCTCGGCGATCAACAACCCGCCCTTCATTCAGCAGCAGACGATCCAGAGCGCCAATATCGATAACCCCACCAGCGGTACCGCCGCGGCTTTCCCGGCTTCGATCACCAATTCTCACCCCGTCGATTTCAAGGTCCCGCGTATCCTCAACTGGAGCTTCGGCGTTCAGCATAAAGTGGGTAGCGCGACGACCTTCGACGCTGCCTATGTCGGCTCCAGCGCCGCCAGCCTCACCCGCGCTCTGAATATCAACCAGTTGCGAGTCGGCACTCTCCAGGCCAACCCTGGTGTCAACGTCAACGCCCTCCGTCCCTATCGTGGCTACGCCGACATCCAGCAGTACGTCAATGGAGCCAACTCGATCTACAACTCACTCCAGGTCCAAGTCCGCCGCCAGATCAAGGGCGGTGGCCAGTTGAGCACTTCCTACACCTGGTCCAACGCGATCACCGATGCCAGCGGCTTCAACGAGCAGCCTATGGATAGCTTCAACGCCAAGCGTGACCGCGGTTTCATGGCCTTCGACCGCCGCCACAACCTCATCATCAGCTACGTCTA
>JAYTKJ010000139.1:0-2300 GCA_043730365.1 Acidobacteriota bacterium
GTCGGCCTCGCCGAGTTGCTGACCGTCAACGTCATCATTGCCGGCATGACGGTGTTCATCGAATACGGGCGCTTCGGCGCGCAGGATTCCTGGATACCCTTGATCTATGACAACCTCGAATTGCTGAACCCCGATCGCCAGGACGAGTTGTTGCGCGACATCAGCGCCCGCACGGGGCTGGCTGCGGATCGTGTCGAGGTCGAGAGCATCGACCTGCTGCGCGATGCAGCGAGTTTGCGGGTCTATCAACGGACAAGCTAGCAGTCGGACTTAGGGTGAATCTGCGGCGGCGGGAGCGCGGTGCAGATGTGCGCGCGAGATGCACCGTCTGTGTGAATGGCCGGTTCTGGAGTGGGTTGTCAAAGGTGACGGGCGCAGCCCAAGCTGGCGCGAAGACGCTCGCCAGCCGGGCCGTGAACGCAGCACGGGGCGCGTCGTTGGACCACAAGCCGAACACCCCGCCCGGTTTCAGATGGGTCACCAATTGACGCAGTCCTGCGGGGTGGATAGGAAATACAACCGCCCTTTTTGGCGGGGCCGACCGTTGCTGACTCGGGCACAAGCCGCCTCGCTTGCAGCTAACGCCAGCCGGCGATCGGCGTGACGGACCACGCAGCGAGCGCGCAGAAGCCGTGCTCCAGGCGAGCGCCCTTCAGAGTGGCGTCGAACGCGCGCTGCACCGGCAACGTCTACGCACGCGCCGCCAGGTTCGCTACGAACGCCGGGTAGGATTGTTCAACGAGTTGATACAGACGTGTCCGTTCGGGCCGGAGACGCGCATATGCGCCCGCACGCGCAGTTCCAGCGACGGCGTCCTTGTCCGTCGTGGTGTTTGTGCCCTTGGCATTTCTCTCCGACGTGAGTGGCGGCTTCTCCAGTCGTCTGTGCGAGCGCTAAGCCGGTCTTGCCTTCCTGCCTCGGCCCTCCGGTTGCATGCCGCGCATGGATGAGGGCGGCTTAGTCCTCGACTACTTTGTCGCCCCCGGTACCTCGCTGGCGGGAACCGATCGTTTACGGCGCCAGGTAGATGCCCTGATCTAGGCCACACCCGCAGTGGCGAATTATTCGCGACGGGCTGGCTTACAGATCGGCGGCGGCCTGACCGCAGTCGACCGTCTGTTTTCTGCGCCAGCCAAGCAGACCCATCACGCCAAGACCGGTGGCGAACACCGGAAGTGCCGCGGGAAGTGGGGTTGCACTGGCATTAAACGCCGTGATCCCGGGGCTAAAGACGAATTCGCCGCCGCCTGAAAGGGGTGCGGAGAACCACGGATCAATAAAGGCGTAGGCTTGACCGTCAGGCCCGGCGGCTTCAACCACGAGACGGAGCAGGTAATCCAGATTTTGAGTCAGTGTTATCGCTCCGGATGCGAACGGAGCGCCATCGTGGAGCGGGTTGGATCCTCCGCAGTTTGAAAAGGGGCCGCTGCTGGATGAGCACTCATAACCGGAGTAGACACCAGGAATTGTGAACGTCGTGCGGGCGTTCGCCGAGCCCGAATGCGTTACGACGTTGCTGATGTTGATGGTCGCACCGATCGTGCTTCCGGGCTCGGCGGCAGCGTTGTAATACATCATGTGATACGTGAGCACGACTGAGCCGCCGCCACCGGCGGTAAGGCCAAAGGGATGGGAATCAATCTGGACCGAGGTACTCGGGATAGATCCTACGGTGGCATTAAGCGTGGCGGTTCCAAAATCGTTCGGCGGCGGAAGACTGACCGTTCCAGGGGCGCTTAAAGTGACTGAGTTCGAAGCAAAGCCCAATGCGGCACTGCCGCTCACCGTGAAATCCGCCAGAATGGGGGCGGCGAGCGCGCTGCCGGCTATACCTATGCCGGAGACAACGACCGCCACTCTGGATATCCCGTAAAATCGCCTGCTGTATTTGCCAAAAATGGCTGCATTCGACATTTTGTGCTCCTTTCAGCCGGACGATGCCGGTGAAGACTCCCGCATCATCGCGGATAGGAACTATAACCGCCCTATTCGACGGATTGCGAGGACCGTCGGGGAAGGGTTCGAGCATTGTCGAGAGGCGTGACCGCGCCGTAATTTCGCGTGGGGCGGCGCCACCACAGGGGCACTCAGTTCTCAGACAGGCCCGCTTCCGCCACTCGATTTGCCGACGCAAGCTGGCCAATACCTGGCTCGTGTTGGCGGCGTTGCCGATCCGAGTGGCCTGTTTGTGGTGGCAGGCGGGGGCAACGATTTCTTCGCTGGTAATGTCAGTCAGGTAGCAACAAATCTCAGCATCGTAATCACGACACTAGCGAGCGCTGGAGCTAAGCATTTTTTGG
>JAYTKJ010000140.1:0-14402 GCA_043730365.1 Acidobacteriota bacterium
GACCAGTGGATCGATCTGAGTATCGAGCACTCACGGCTCACCATGTCGATGGCGGAATCGAAGGCTGACTGATCGGTGGGAACTCGGTACTCTCAAGTAGAGACCCTTGCTCCCCGATAGTTGGTACTGCCGAACGCGCTTACCGGACTGTTGGTTCAGCGAATTCTGCACAACGGAGATCGCGCGCTGCAATTCCTGGACTGAACGGTACGTCATACTTCGTCCCTCGAAGGTGACCGTCAACGTGCCGGAGGCCAACGCCTCTTGCAATGCATCCAAATGAGTATGCGTATACGCCATGGCCTCCTCCTTTCAGAACCGGCCCCCACGTCCGGCGCCTGGGCTGGCGCTGTTGTGGCTGCGGACGCGATCCCGCTGGCGCCGCCGGAGCAGCCGGGGATGGATTCTCAGGAGTCTTCGGTACGCCCATGCGATCCTCAATCGCCTGCCAGTGCTTGTCCTGGTAGCGGTCCAGTCCGATCCTATTCGCCGCAGCGCGAGCGTAGACCCTGCAATCCAGTGCCTCGTTGCGCTCGCGCATCTTCTGCCACTCGTGACGCCGGTAGCCCTTCACAATCTTCGTGACCAGTTGCTCGGCGGTGATCTGCTTGAAGTACTCCTCGCTGTAGCGCGGGAAGTGGCAGTAGCCGGGCGAGAACGATTGCCCTTGCTGGAGGTCTTCGTCAGTAGGTCGTTCAAGGCGCAGCCAGACCTTCACGCCCCGCTTGATGTTTGCACCAAGGGGTCCAATTTCAATCGGCGCGGGTTACCCAGGAGTGCCGCCGAGCGCGAGTCGCCCTTGATCACGACCACGCGATGGCCCTGTTTCCGGGCCCATGTGTAGACCTCCGTCGCGGCGTACCCGGAATCCACCGCGAGTTGCGTGATCGGCACTTCCAGACCGCTGGCACTCGTGAACGCTTCATTCAGCAGCCCGGTGAGCTTCTCCCACACCTGCGGGCGCGACGTATCGCCTTCGAGCACGCGATAATCGACGGACCATGACTCTTTGCCGCGCCCCCAGGCGACGATCTCAACCTCGATGCGGTCCTTTTGGACGTCAGCACCAGCCGTGAGGAACAGACCGCCACGAGGGACGAGGCCGGTCTTCAGATCCTCGCGCCGGTCGTAAGGCACCTGCCAGTCCGGAGCCTCGCCCAGCATCGTCCACGGTCTCGCCAAGCACCGTGTTGACGAAAACTTGGAGCAGTGAGCAGTTCTTCTGCGCCTGCTCGAACTGCTTTGCTGCGTCGCCCCACGAGAACCAACCGACCGGACTGTGCAGGCTGGAGATGTGGAAGCCCGCCGTCCTACCATTGCCCTTGGCTCCGGCGCGCCACTGGCCGCGCGCCAGCATCGACTGCTTCTGGTGGTTGCGAATCTCCTCGCCGCAGTGCTCGCAGACGTAAACTGCGCTCTGCGGATCGCCCGGCGCGCACGGCACCGAACCGGCGCGCACCAATTACGCATCGCAACCCGCTTCGCCGGCGCCACCTTTTCCGATGTTCAAGCCGTCGATCAAGATGCTGGCCGTCGAGCCCGTTGGCGCCTGCCGCGCGGGCGCGATGACGAGCGGCCCCCACAATCCGGCCCACCGCCTGGCCGACATCGGCGCCCAGCCCGGCCCTGGCCTCTCTGTTGCTTTAGGGAGGATTTCCTCAACACGCGGAAAAGCCGGGACGGTTCTCGGCACCCCAGGCGGAGTCCGGCATGGGGCATCACCTGCCGCCCGGCGTTGGGCGGTCGCGGACATGCCCTCGCTTAGGCGGCGATCGCAATTCGCGCGTGTAGAAACTCTGGCGCAAAGTCCGCGCCATTGTCCCAAGAGAGGGTGTAGTGTGCAACCGAAAAGCGCTGGAAGCGCTCAATGTCGCGGAGCGGCCCAAAAATAGGGCCTTCCAGTTCTTCTTCCAGATCCACTTCACCGGCGGCGCCGTCGCTGAACCGCAGCCACACGGCGTAATCTCGAATATAACGTGCCTCGAGAACGTGAAGAAACATATCATCACTCCAAAGGTTCAATCGCCTTCAGCGGATTCTTGATCTGAGCAAGAGACCAATTCTCGGCCAATTCCGCCCTGTGTAAAGAGTACCACTCCAAAACCAGATGTAACGCCCGGCGCGGAAACTTCCCTGTGACGATTCCCGTGTGGATATCCACAGTGATTTCGAACTCCCCGTACTCGGCATGAAAGTGAGGCGGAGCGTGCTCACGGTAGTACATGCAGATCACGACCCCAAGAAAACGGCTCAGCTCCGGCATCCTCTATATTCTAATGCCCAACTCTTGCTCAGGCCGATCTGCATGGAATCGGCCGCGCGACCGACCGGCCTAAGCTTGATCGTCCGAATCATCGCCTCGCGCTCCGTGGCCGGTGTACATCATAACAATCCACGCCCGCAGACGCCCAAGTCAGTAGGCTGGGCCGCGACGATCGCCAGCGGGTACTGCTCGCCCGTGGGTTCGCCGGTCGCGTCCTCCACGGTCAGAAGGTATCGCCTATTGGGCTCTAAAACCGATCCCTCCTCCGGCTGCAAAACGTGACCGTCGAATGTTGCATGAATGCGGGCCATGCCGATGACCTCCATTCCAATCTTATCAGTTCCGCAAGAGATTTCCTTTGCTCAGAGTGACACGCCACCCTTGCGTCCCGGGCCGCACTCCTGTAGCTTGAAACGGAATGCATCACCGTGCGAAGTTCGCTGTTGTGACGGCCATGCTGGCTGTCTCGGCAGCCTTCGCCCAGCGCGGGTTCCGCTCGTTTGCCGGCGAGGAAGACAACCCGACGCCGATACCCGCCGATGCGGCGGAGAAGACGGAGTGGGCCTTCGGACGGCTGCGCTATAGCGGGACGGGCCGCCGCTGGGGTGGCGGTGGGTCCTGGGCTATCGACTATCCGAAGGCAGACCGTCAGTTCGTGCAGGGCGTGCGACGGCTCACGCGCATCCATACCCGGTCGGTCGAGCAAGTGGTGGACATCAATAGCGACGAGATCTTCTCCGTGCCCTGGCTCTACGCGGTGGAAGTGGGCCACTGGAGCGTGGATGACCGGCAGGCGAAGCGCTTGCGCGACTATCTGCTCCGCGGCGGGTTCCTGATGGTGGACGACTTCCATGGCACCGAGGAGTGGGCCAGTTTCATGGATTCCCTGCAGCGCGTTTTTCCGGATCGCCCCGTGACGGACCTGGACAATAGTAATGCCATTTTCCACGTGCTGTATAACCTGGACGAACGCTTTCAGGTGCCGGGCATCATGATGTTCCGGACCGGCCGCACCTATGAACGGGATGGAGTCGAGGCCAAATGGCGAGGAATTCTGGATGACAAGGGCCGGGTGATGGTGGCCATCTGCCACAACATGGATCTGGGGGACGCCTGGGAGTGGGCCGATCACCCGCGGTATCCGGAGAACTACGCATCACTGGCGTATCGGGTGGGGGTCAACTACATCATCTACGCGATGACGCATTGACCCGTTTTGCGTTCAGTTCGGCAGGCGGAAGGCAACTTGGCGCTCACGATTGAGCCTCTCGCTGTAGTCGCGGTCGACGGTCTCCAGCGAGATTTCCTTCATGGCGTGATTCCGGGTGACGTAGTGCAAGGTCCGGCCTTCGACCCAATAGGCGACACAGGATTCGACGTTGCCATTGCGGAACGCGATCAGATAGCTGACTGGTTCGCCGTTGGACTCGCGCCGCTGGCCGAACTGGTCTCTGCCGCCTTCAGCGGGCTGCACATAGGTGGGTGACGGGGGCGCTGTTTCGACGTACTCGGTGCTCGGAGTCACATATGTGGTCGCGTACGAAGAGGGATAGTAAGTGGCCACCGGGGGCGTGTACCAGTTGTTGTAATAGTAAGGCGACAAACCGATCGACGAATAGAGGTAGGGATAGTAACTGGAATAGCGGTAGGAGCGAACCAAGTATGGGTATCGATGAGTAGGGTACCGATGCCACGACGGTCCATAGCCAAAGCCGATCCCCGTGTTTCCGCGATATCCGAAATAGGAGGAGCGCCCGCCGTAGCCGTAGTTGTAACTCCGAACAGTCGCGCGGTACCCGCCACCCCCGCCACTGAAGTGGATACCGCCTCCGCCGCCACCACGGCTGAAGCCACTTCCACCACCGCCGCCACGGCTGAATCCGCCACCGCCACTTCCGCCGCGCCCGCCCCCGCCCCTGGATCCGCCTCCGCCACCGCCGCGGTGCTGGGCAAAAACCGGGCCTGCCGTCAAGCAGAGGGCCAGCGTCAACATCAGTCCAACCGGATGTCTCATGGTTACGAAACCTCCCGCTTGTAGTTTATACCTTGCCCGGCTCCGGGTGGACCCAGGGCTTCCGATAGGGCCGGCGCAGCAGGCGATTGGCCTCCTCGTCACCGGCTATGCGCTGCTTGGCCGAGTCCCAGGTGAGGGTACGGCCCAGCTTCATAGACATGTTGGCCAGAATGCAACTGGTTGTCGAGATGTGTCCTTCTTCGATGTCGGCCACAGGTTTGCCGCGTGTAGCGATGTTGGCGAGCAGGTCTTTCATATGGCCGCGAATGGCTGGGGCCACGTGGCGCTCCAGATCCTTCTCAGTGCGGTCTTCCGGGTACTGCTCAAATTCGTACGTTACGTCTTTGTGAACCGGCGCTACGCCTTTATCAAGCGGAATAAAATCGTAGCTCATCACGCTGGTCTTGAGCGTGCCCTTGTCTCCGTAAAAAGTGGCGCCCCACGGATAGGCCGGATCGGGCGGCGCGCCGTAACTGCGATGTTGCCAGATGACTTTGAGATCGCCGAAGTCAAACGTGGCGCTCTGCGTGTCGCTGATGTTAGCCTTGCTGGCCTTATCGATTAGAATGCCGCCGCTTGAGGAAACGCTTTTCGGCCAGCCCAGGTTGAGCATCCAGCGCGTCATGTCGAGCATGTGAACGCACATGTCACCGACGATGCCGTTGCCGTACTCCATGAAGGCGCGCCAGCGGCGGGGATGCGCCAGTTCGTTATAGGGGCGCATGGGCGCCGGGCCGGTCCACATTTCCCAATCCAGATAGTCCGGCGGGGGCCCGTCAGGCGGATTCTGCGTGGCGCGCATGTGGTAGTAACAGTAGATCTCGACGAGCCCGATGTGGCCGAGTTTTCCTTCGCGCAGGATGCGGTCTCGCGCCTCGATCAAATGCGGCGTACTCCGGCGCTGCGTGCCGATCTGGACCACCCGCTTGTACTTGCGCGCGGCTTCGAGCATGGCTTGGCCTTCGACGATATCCACGCCGATCGGTTTCTGCAGGTACATGTCGACGCCGGCCTTGCAGGCTTCGATCATCGGCAGTGCGTGCCAATGGTCGGGCGTGGCGATGAGGACGATATCGAGATCCTTCTCGGCGAGCATCTTGCGATAGTCCGAATAGGTGCGCGGCTTCTTCCTGGACGCCTGGCGGCCCGCGACGATGTCGGCGGCCTCGGCGAGCATCCGTTTGTCGACGTCGCACAGCGACACAACTTCAACCGGCGAGACCTGGATCAGGCGGAGCAAGTCAGCCTTGCCATACCAGCCGGAGCCAATCAAGCCGACGCGCTTGGGCTTTGAGTCCAGCTGCGCTTGCAGCGACGCGGTGGCGGCGGCGGTGGTGGCGAGAAAAGATCTGCGATTCATCTCAGGGTTGAGTATAGCCGTTTTGGCCAGCGCCCAACCTTATAATGAAGACTCGTGAAAAACTGGCACGGCGACTTCTGGTATGCGTTGTCCACCCTGGTGATGAAGGACTTTCGCGTGCGGTACCGCAACATGTCGCTGGGCATGGCTTGGTCCTTATTAAACCCGCTGGTGATGATGAGCGTGTTGTGGTTCGTCTTCACCAAACTCTATCCCGCCGGACGCCAGGAACATTTCCCTCTCTTCGTGTTGTGTGGCCTGGTGCCCTACAACTTCTTCACGATCTCCTGGGTGGGCGCCACGGTTTCGCTTATCGAGAACGCGCAGTTGATCAAGCGCGTGCCGGTGCCGCGCGAAGTCATCCCCATCGCCAGTGTGTTGTCCAACTGCGTCCAACTGAGCGGGCAACTGGCGCTCGTGCTGGTAATGGCTTTCGTAGTGGGAGTGGGGGCCAACCGGCAGTGGATATGGCTGCCCGTGATCTGGCTTTTCTTCATCGGCTTTGTGGTGGGGCTGGGGCTGCTTTCGGCGGCGGTGGACGTCTATGTGCGGGACCTGCGCTATCTGGTGGAATCGGCCAACGTGGTGCTGTTTTGGCTGGTGCCGATCTGGTATGGTTTTGAGCAAATCGCCCCGGAGTTCCGGACCCTCTACGGCTACAATCCGGTGGCGGCGATGGTGTTGGCCATGCGCCGGGTGATGCTGGATGCGCAGCCACCGCCGGCCTCGCTGTTGTGGAACCTGGCGTTCTCCTCGGCCTTCATGCTGGTGATCGGCGCGGGATCCTTCCGGCTGCTCAAGCGGCGATTTTACGAGTACTTGTAACGAACGAAATGGCGCGGATTGAATTTGACGGAGTCTCCAAGGTCTTTGCGCGGCACACGCAGCGCAAGCTGCTGCGCGGCTATCTGCATGGGTTGCTCGCGCGGCGCCACACCGAGAAGTTCTATGCCCTGCGGGACGTTTCCTTTCGGATCGATCGCGGTGAAAGTGTCGCTATCGTGGGAGCGAACGGCGCGGGCAAGAGTACGCTGCTCAGCCTGATGGCGGGGATCTCGGCGCCAAATGAGGGCCGCGTGAGTGTGGAGGGCAAGGTGGCGGCGCTGCTCGATCTGGGCTCCGGCTTCCATCCGGAACTCACCGGCCGCGAGAACATTCACCTCAACGCCGCGCTGCTGGGGCTGCACCGGCGAGCGGTGGATGCCAAAGAAGAGTCGATCATCGATTTTGCGGGGCTGGCCGATTTCATCGATGAGCCGCTGAAGACGTATTCAAGCGGAATGACGATGCGCCTGGCCTTTTCGGTGGCGATCGAACTGGATCCCGACATTCTTATCGTCGACGAAGTGTTAGCCGTGGGAGACCAGGCTTTCCAGGCCAAGTGTCTGGAGAAAGTCCGGCAGTTCGTGCTGGCCGGCAAGACCATGTTGGCCGTCTCTCACAGTACTGCCATGATTCGCGAGCTTTGCAAGCGGGCGCTGTGGCTCGATCATGGAAAACTGATGATGGACGGAGCCATCGCCGACGTGATTCAGGCCTACGAACAACGATAGAATAGAGGTGGAAGATCCCCCTTTATCCATGTCAGATCGTACTGTGACCAAGCCCGATATCAATAGCTGGCTCGAAGATGAGATGTACACCCAGTTTCTTCACGACCGTAAGGGCGTGGGCGAGGACTGGAAGGACATTTTTGAAACCAACGGCGCGCCTGTCGCCGTTCAGTCTGCTGCTGCTGTCGCTGCTGTTGCTCCGCCTCCGCCCGCTCCCGCTCCGACCGCGATGAACGCAGTCGCGCAACCGGCGTCGTCCAACGGACCAGCCGCTGTGTCGCCCGCCCCACCGCCGCCGCAGACTGCCGTGGCTACGCCGGCTTTGCAGTTGGGACCGAGCGAGCAACTGGTGCCGTTGAAGGGCGCGGCCGCGCGTCTGGCGGCGAACATGACGGCCAGTCTGGCCGTGCCCACCGCCACTTCACAGCGCATGATCCCGGTCAAGGTGATCGAGGAGAACCGCCGGCTGATTAATCAGGCGCGGGCCTTGCAGGGCAAGAGCAAAATTTCCTATACGCATTTGATGGGCTGGGCGATTGCACAGGCGCTGCAGGAGATGCCGTCGCTTAACGATGCCTATGCCGAGCAGAACGGCGAGATGTTCCGGCTCGTCCGCAAGCGCGTGAATCTCGGGATCGCCATCGACGTGGCGGGCACCGGAGGATCGCGAGCCTTGGTGGTGCCCTCGATCAAAGACGCCACCGCGCTGAGTTTTGCGCAGTACCTGGAGAAGTTTGACGATTTGGTGCAGCGGGGCCGTAAGAGCAAGCTGACGGTGGACGACTTCCAGGGCACCACGATATCGCTCACCAATCCGGGCACGGTCGGCACGCTCGGATCGGTGCCGCGTCTGATGCCCGGCCAGGGCTGTATCATCGCGTCGGGCGCGATGGATTTCCCCAGCGAGTTCGCCGGCGCCAATCCAGAGACGCTGGCTTTGCTGGGCGTGAGCAAGACGATGACGCTCACCTGCACCTATGACCATCGCGTGATTCAAGGCGCTGAGTCCGGCATGTTTCTCGGCAAGCTGCAGGACCTATTGCAGGGCGCCGGCAAATTCTACGAGGGCGTGTTTGAATCGCTGAGCATTCCGTATCGCCCGGTCGCCTGGGAGACGGATCAGCGTTCCATGCTCGCCGCCGGTGGGGGTGCGCCGCGGCAGGAATCGGTGGCCAAGGAAGCGGCGGTGTTGCAGTTGATCAACGCCTACCGTGTGCGCGGACACCTGATCGCCGATCTCAATCCGCTAGGCCAAGAAGCGGCGTATCATCCTGAACTCGATCCGGCCACCTATGGCTTTTCGATGTGGGATCTGGACCGCCAGTTCATCACCGGCAATCTAGGCGCGCTGCTCGGCGAGGCTTCCACCAAGCCCGTGGCGACGCTGCGGGAAATCGTGGAGACGCTACGCCAGACCTATTGCGGCAAAATCGGCTGCGAGTACATGAGCATCCAGTTCCCCGAGCAGAAGAGCTGGCTGCAGCAGCGCATGGAGCCGCTGGCCAACTCCTGGCCGCTAGAGCCGGAGCGGAAGCAACGTATCCTGGAGCGGCTCGTCTCGGCCGAACGCTTTGAGAGTTTTCTTGGTTCGCGCTTCGTGGGCCAGAAGCGGTTTTCGCTGGAGGGCGCCGAAACGGCGATCGCGATTCTGGACGCGCTGCTGGACCGTGCGGCCGACAATGGCGCGCATGAAGTGGTGATGGGCATGGCGCATCGCGGCCGGCTCACCATCCTCACCAACACCGTGGGTAAGCCCATGAGCCAGGTGTTCAGCGAATTTGAAGGGCACCCGGATCCGGAGAGCACGCAGGGCTCCGGGGACGTCAAATATCACCTCGGCGCTTCGGGCGTGCATCGAGCGCCTTCCGGCAAGGAAGTGGTGATCTCGATGGCGCCCAACCCCTCGCACCTGGAAGCGGTGAACCCGGTGGTGGAAGGCATTGTGCGGGCCAAACAGGCGCGGCTGGGTGACACCGAACGCCGGCGGATTATCCCGCTGTTGCTTCATGGCGACGCCGCTTTTGCTGGACAAGGCGTGGTGGCCGAGACGCTGAACCTTTCGCAGCTTTACGGCTATCGTACGGGCGGCACGATTCACTTGGTGATCAACAACCAGATTGGGTTTACCACCAATCCCCTGGAATCTCGCTCGTCGGTCTACTGCACCGATATCGCCCGCATGGTGCAGGCGCCGATCTTCCACGTCAATGGCGACGATCCGGAGGCCTGCGTGCGCGCGCTCGAAGTGGCGTTCGATTTCCGCCAGCAGTTCAAGAAAGACGTGGTGATCGACATGATCTGCTATCGCCGCCACGGCCACAACGAGACCGACGATCCGAGTTACACCCAACCGATCATGTACCGCAAGATCGCCGCCTGCAAGCCGGTGAGCGACATGTACGCCGCGCAGTTGATGCGCGAAGGCGTGGCGACGGCCGAGCAGGTTGACCGGTTGAGGAAGAAGATCGCGCTACGCCTGGACGAAGGCTTTGACGAAGCCAAGCAGTTTCCCGTTAAGTACGAAGTACAAGAGATGGGCATGGGCGAGCCTGACGCGGCTTCCGCTCCCGCGAGGACGGCCGTAAATCGAGCGACTCTGGACAAGGTCATCGACGTGATTACTTCTCTGCCGGACGGATTCAATCTGCATCCCAAACTGAAGGAGTTCGTCGAGAAACGCAAGACCGCGCTCGACACCGGCACGGTGGATTGGGCCCTGGGCGAAACGCTGGCGTTTGGCACGCTGGTGGGTGAGGGTACGTCGGTTCGGTTGAGCGGACAGGATTCGGCACGCGGCACGTTTTCGCAGCGGCACCTGGCCCTGGTGGACAGCGAGACCGGCGAACGCTACCGCCCCCTGAAGCTCCTGGCGGCGGCGCTGGCCAACTTCGGAGTCTACGACAGTTCGCTCAGCGAATTTGCCGTGATGGGCTTCGAGTTCGGTTACAGCGTGGGCGACCCGCGGACGCTGGTGCTGTGGGAGGCGCAGTTCGGCGACTTCGTCAACGGCGCGCAGGTGATGATCGACCAGTTCATTTCGGTCTCGCAGCAGAAGTGGGGCCAGCCCAGCGGCATCGTGCTGCTGTTGCCGCACGGCTATGAAGGGCAAGGGCCGGAGCATTCGTCGGCCCGCATTGAGCGCTTCCTCACGCTCTGCGCTGAAGACAACATGTACGTGTGCAACGTGACCACGCCGGCGCAGTATTTCCACTTGCTGCGCCGTCAGATGGTGGGCGGCGCGGACCGGCGCGGGTTGCGCAAGCCGCTGATCGTTTTCACGCCGAAGAGCCTGCTGCGCCACAAGCGGGCCATCTCGGCCGCCGACGATTTCACCAGCGGAGTCTTCCGCGAGGTGATCGGCGAGACCTCGGCCATGGCGGCCGATAGCGTCAGCCGCGTGTTGATTTGCTCGGGCAAGGTCTACTACGATTTGCTCGCCGCGCGTGAGGAACGCCGGGCCAACCATGTGGCGATCGTCCGCCTCGAGCAAATGTATCCGTTCCCTAAGAAGGACCTGCGCGATCACATCATGCGATATCCGGACTCAGCCGACGTGGTCTGGGTGCAAGAGGAGCCCCTCAATATGGGCCCCTGGCGTGTGATCAGCGATTTCATTCAACCGCTGCTTGAGTCGAGCCAACGGACGTTGCGTTATATCGGACGGACCGAAAGCGCCAGTCCAGCGGGTGGTTCGTACAAGACGCACAACAAAGAGCAGGCCGACATCGTCGAGGCGGCGTTCTCGTCCGATCGAGTTTCGCCGATCAAGAAGGTGCGCGTCGTGAAGCGGCGGCCGCGGGTGGAGAAGGCTCTCGCCCAGTAGCCGCTCGCTTGATCGTTACCCGCGCGGAAAGTGCAGCAGCATCCCAAGCCCGCCCAGCACAAACAGCGTCCAGGCGTAAGGCCAGCCGGTGGTCAAATGCAGGATCAGCCCCATGAGGGCCACCGATTCGCAGATCGCCAGGGCCAACAGGAGCGCTCCGCGAGTGCTGGCCACGGGCTGATCCTGAAACTGCACCATCAGTCTGGGAATGACGAATGACAACCCCAGATCGACAATGGCGAGCACCGGCAAAGCGATGTTCAACACGGAGCCGTCGGTGGTACCCGGCGGGACCACCTGGGTGATGACGAAAAACGCGATCAACGAAGAGGCCATCGCGGCCCAAAGAATCCGGTTGGTGTTCATCCCGCCAGTTAGTCCAGCGCGGCCGGAGGGGGCATCGGCGTCAGCACCCGCTCGGCCATTGCGCGCTTGAGTTCGGCGATACCCTTGCCGGTGACGGCCGAGATTTCGAAGAACTCGAGCTTCTTGCGTTTGGCCAATTGACGGACGCTCGAGATGCGCTTGGAGTCCTGCGCGACGTCGATCTTGCTGGCCACCAGGATCATCGGCTTGGCCGCGAGTTCGGCGGAGAAATTGGCCAGCTCGCTCATGATGATCTTGAAGTCGTCGGTGGGCTTGCGGCCGCTGTGTTCGGAGACGTCCACCATATGCACCAGCAGCCGGGTGCGTTCAATGTGCTTGAGGAAGCGGATGCCGAGCCCGGCGCCTTCGCTGGCGCCCTCGATCAGCCCGGGGATATCGGCAACGACGAAGGAGCGGTCGTCTTCGGTGGAGACCACGCCGAGGTTCGGCTCGAGGGTGGTGAAGGGATAGTCGGCGATTTTGGGCCGCGCCGCCGAAATGCGAGAAATCAGCGTGGACTTGCCGGCATTGGGGAAGCCCACCAGACCTACATCCGCCAGCAATTTCAGCTCAAGCCGCAAGATGTGCTCGTCGCCCGGCTTGCCCGGCTCGTGTTCGGTGGGCGCCTGATGCCAGGGGGTGGCGAAGTTCTGGTTGCCCCGTCCGCCCCGTCCGCCCTTGGCGATTACGTAGCGATCGCCATGCGTGGTGAAATCGTGGAGTTGTTCGCCGGAAGCGAAGTCGTAAACAATCGTGCCCACCGGCACCGGCACTTCGATTGATTTTCCTTCGCGGCCGGTGCGATTGCTGCCTTCGCCGTGACGGCCGCGCTCGGCTTTGTGCTCGGGGTTAAAGCGAAAATGGAGCAAGGTGTTGTAGTGCTGGTTGCCCACCAGGATGACGTCGCCGCCGTTGCCGCCGTCGCCACCGGAGGGCCCGCCCTTGGCAACGAATTTCTCCCGGCGAAACGCCAGGCATCCGTTGCCGCCGTCGCCGGCCTTTACGAGAATTCGGACTTCATCAATGAACATACTACTGCTTCAATAGACACAAAACGGGCCACCGGTCGGTTGACTCGGCGGCCCAGGTTTAACTAATAAAAAACGGGGAGTCGGCGATTACGCTTCGGTGCGGATACTGACAAACTTGCCCATGCGGCCGCGGTCGCGAAATTCAACCGTCCCTGGGATTTTGGCAAACAGCGTGTCGTCCTTGCCGAGCCCGACATTTTCGCCTGGTTTAATCTTGGTGCCGCGCTGGCGAACGATGATAGACCCGCCGGTCACCACTTCGCCCCCAAAAACTTTGACACCGAGCCGCTGAGCATTCGAGTCGCGGCCGTTTCTGGATGTGCCCTGTCCTTTTTTGTGTGCCATGGCTGGTGCTCTCTCCTAAATAAAGGTCAGGCTACGATTTCGTCGATCTTCACGGCCGTATAGTTCTGGCGATGGCCGATCGTCTTCTTGTACTGCTTCTTGCGCTTGAACTTGAAGACAATGACCTTGTCGCCGCGACCGTGTTCGGCAATCGTGCCTTTGATGCGGGCCGCAGCCGCCGGGGCACCGGCCGTGACCGTGCCGTTGTCCACCAGAGCCACGACGTCTTTGAGCTCGACGGTTGAGCCCACTTCACCCACTATGGTTTCTAGCCGAACCGTATCGCCGACGGCCACACGATACTGCTTACCACCGTTGCCTAAAACTGCGTACATATCTCTACCTCGAGAAGTGACTGATGATCCTGGGAAAATAGACGACGCGGGGAACTGCCCATAGCACAGATACCCGGACGCGGACCGAACCTCTAATGTAGCACATCTACATTCCAGTGACGGATCACGCGAGTCTGCCGTTCAAAGCCAAGAACGCTGACGCTGGCGGTGTCAAGGGCCAGAGCTCGCCCGGCCACCGGAGGCAGACCGATCCAACGCGCTGCCAGAATCCGTAAGATGTGTCCGTGGGCGAAGATCGCCACATGGCCGGCAGTGGCCGAGGCTCGTTCGATGACATGCCCGGCTCGAACGGCCACTTGTTCGAGCGACTCGCCACCGGTAATCGGCGAGATCCAGACAGACCAGTCCGGCGTCTCGCGCCGGATATCGGGCGTTGTGCGCCCTTCGTAGATGCCGTAGTCCCACTCCATCAGGTTGGCGTCCGTCAGCGCTCCGGATGCCAAGCCCGCCAATCGACAGGTCTCCCGGGCTCGCGTCAACGGGCTGGTGAGTACCTCTGCGAACGTGCGGCCCGCCAGATATCGGCTGATCGCTTGCGCGCCGAGCACGCCGGCTTCGGTCAACGCGATGTCGGTGCGCCCGGTGTGGCGGCCTGAGCGGGACCACTCGGTCTCACCATGACGGACGAGTACGATCTCCTGACTGAAGGAGGGCGGAGTTGACACCTCTCCACCATAGCGCGGGCGGATATACTGTCTGAGTCATGACGAAGAGACTGATTTTGGCGGGCGCGATTGCCACGAGCGGCCTGATGGCGCAGGAATGGAGAGCGCTGTTCAATGGCAAGAACCTCGATGGATGGGAAGCCAAGGGCGACGGCGTCTGGAAGGTGCTCGCCGGAGGCACGTTCATTGGATCGCCGGTCTCCGGTGGCAAGGCTCCTTTCGGAGACTGGCCCGTGACGCTGCCGGAGAAGAAATACCTGGACTGGCGCCAGACACAATCATGGCTGTACACGGTGGCCGAGTTTGGTGAGTTCGATCTGCATCTGGAGTACCTCACGCCGTCGGGCGGCAACAGCGGCGTCACCATACGCGACCATACGCGTGGCCAGTATTCCTACGGACCGAATCCGGATTTCGCCAAGACCCCGGCACATTTCGGCTATGAGATTCAGATTCTGAATGGCGTGAAGACCAAGTATCCCAGCGGCAGCATCTATCTTTTCGCGCCTGCTACTTTCGGGCATGAGAAAGAGAATGACTGGAACAGCCTCGAGATCGAATCGCGGAACGAGCTGATTCGCGTCAAGCTGAATGGGCATGAAGTGGCGAGCCACCCGGGTGAGGCG
>JAYTKJ010000141.1:0-3489 GCA_043730365.1 Acidobacteriota bacterium
GGACGTCGACGCTCGCGGCGTCGAAATCAGTCCCGCTAAACTCCAAAAAGCCATCGCCAAAGGCGTCTCCGCGTATCAGGGCGACATCGAAACCTGCCTTGCCGATTACCCCGACAAAGCCTTCGACTACGTCCTGCTCAGCCAAACGCTCCAGGAAATCCGCTTTCCGCTCAAAGTCATGACGGACATCCTCCGCGTCAGCCGCCGCGCCATCGTGGCGTTCCCGAATTTCGGTCACTTCTCCGTCCGCCTCGCCCATCTCTTCAACGGCCGCGCGCCCAAGACCAAGCTCTTCCCCTACGACTGGTACGACTCTCCCAACATCCATTTCCTCACCGTCGACGATTTCGAAATCCTCGCCGCCCGCCAGAACTGGCAGGTCGAACGCCGCTACTTCCTCTCCGGCACTCGCGAAGTGAAATCGTTCCCCAACCTGATGGCCGAAGTCGCGGTATTTGTTGTCAGCAACCGCTGAATGAATAACGATATACTGCGTTTGTCTAAAAGCTCGAGGTCATAATGTCCGGCAAACTTCTGGGCCACTACAGAATTGAACGGGAACTGGGGCATGGCGGCATGGGCACCGTATACCTTGCGCGGGACACGCGGCTCGACCGGCCGGTCGCCATCAAACTCCTGAAGATCGGCGGCGCGTCGTCACTTGATAAGGTGCGCTTCGTAAAGGAAGCCAAGGCCGCTTCTGCTTTGAACCATCCGAACATTGTCACAATTTACGAATTTGGCTCGGTCGACGACACGGACTTCATCGTGATGGAACTCATTGAGGGCTTCCCATTAAGCCAGATCCTCGCGCAAGGGCTGGTCCCGATACCGAAGGTCATCGACTACGCCCGCCAGACAGCCGGTGCCCTCGCCGCGGCGCACCGCGCTGGGATTATCCATCGCGATTTGAAGCCCGCCAACATCATGGTTACTCCAGAGGGCCGTCTGAAGGTTCTCGATTTTGGTATCGCCAAACGATTGAATGTGGAAGATGCCGATCCATCCGATACCGGAGCTACCGTCACGGCAGCGCTCACCCAGCCCGGAACGATCGCCGGAACGATCGCCTACATGTCTCCCGAACAGGCTTTGGGTGATCCGCTCGACGCTCGCACCGATATCTTTTCCTTCGGGTCGGTTCTTTACGAAGCCATCGCCGGGCAGCGTCCGTTCCGCGGCTCGGGCTCAGTGGAAGTTCTGCGCGGTATCGTCCACCATCCGCACCAGCCCCTTCGGGAACTGCGCCCGGAAACGCCTGAGCAGCTCGCCGCGCTGATCGACCGCTGTCTCGAAAAAAGCCGGGAAACCCGCCTCGCTTCCATGCACGAGGCCGCCGTAGAATTGTCTGGTTTGGCGTTCGCGACGGGCCGGTTGGATTGGGAGAAATCGCAGTCTACCGGCGCCGCCGCGCCCTCATCCCCGCATCCACGGCCTTGGCTAGCTTGGGCCGTTGCCTTGGGAATCGGCGTGGCGCTTATCGGGGCGGCTGCCATTTGGTCCCCGCTCTCGTTGCGTCCGCCGGCCGGACCTTTGCCGGTCGCCACGGGTCTGGTCCAGATCGATATGTCGCAGGGTGCGCGCGAACTGCATCGCGCCGGACTCGCCGCGCTTAATCGTTACGATTACACCGAAAATGTGGATCGCGCCATTGAGGCCTTCAAGGAGGCCCAGCGCAAGGATCCCAAGTGGCCCTTGCCGGATGCGTCTCTGGCGATCGCTTACGTGCAGAAGTTTATTTCGTCCCCTGACGCCACTTGGCTCCGCTTGGCCGAACAGCATGCCCAGGCTGCCTTGGACCGTGACCCGCTGCTGGTGGCCGCTCACGTGGCAGCCGGCGCCGTCAACTTGCGCGCGAATCGCCTGGATCTGGCCCGCGCGGAATTGGAACGCGCCATCGAACTCGATTCCAAGAACCACGACGCGCACCGCCGGCTGGCCACCGTCTTCGCAATCCAAAAGGACCACTCGACTGCGAAATGGCACTATGAGCGCGCTATCCAATTGAGTCCGGACGACTGGAATGTCCATACGTCGTTGGGTTTGTATCGCTACAGCCAGGGGGATTTTACGGGCGCTGTTGCCGCCTTTGATCGTAGCCGCGAACTCAGCGCCAACAATGCCCTCACGTTTCGCCATCTGGCTGACGCCTATCAGATGCTGGATCGATATGAGGAAGCGGCAACCAACTATCAGCGGGCTATCGAAATCCTGCCTTCGGCGCTTTCTTACTCCAATTTAGGAGTTCTGCTTTACTTCCAAGGCAAGTTCAAGGACGCGTCGATCGCATTCGAAAAGACCGTGGAAATGCGTGCGAATTCATTCCGCGGTTGGGGCAACCTTGCCGATGCTTACCGCTGGACTCCCGGACGCGATGCGAAGGCGAAGGAAGCGTTCCAAATTGCAATTTCGTTGGCGCGCCAGGCAATTGCCCTGAAAAGCGATGACTTGGCGGCCCGCTCCAGCCTGGCCTCCTATCTGGCTAAAAGCGGCCGCGGCCGCGAGGCGCTGGCCGAGGCGGATGCAATCGACGTCAACGCCGGAACAAGTCAGGTTGCTTACAATCTCGCGCTCGCCAATGAACTTGCCGGTCGCCGCGCGCGCGCGTTGGACTTACTCGAAGTCGCTATCCAAAAGGGTCATTCCCGAAAAGAAATCCAAAATGATCCTTACCTCGTCAATCTTCGCGCCGATGCTGGATTCCATCGCAGATTAAACCGGCTCCCGGAAAATCGTTGATAAGTCAGCACCTGATGAGGGAATAACCCGAGTGTTACCCAAAAGGTCACCCGTGACCTGTACGGAAATCAATATATTCTTTACCGATCAGAATGGACAATAGGAACCCGGTCCTTTCGGGGTCATGCCGGCCGATTTCCCATTCAGCCCCCCGCTTTCCTCAGGAGAACGGCGCAACACCGGTCGCGTTGACTTTCGATCCCGAAATTGAAGCCGGCCCCATCGACTGATTGTGTTCCCGGCATGACTCATCGCCCCTATTGTCAGCAACCGCTGATTCGCGATAGCGTAGGCGGGATGACTCGCCGTCAATTCCTCGCTACCTCCGTTCTCGCCGCCGCCCCGGCCGCCAAGCCCAACGTCCTCTTCATCTCCGTCGACGATATGAACGACTGGATCGGTTGCCTCGGCGGCTACAACGGCGTCCAGACGCCAAACATTGATCGGCTCGCCAAGCGCGGCGTGCTTTTCGCCAATGCCCATTGCGCCTCGCCGCTGTGCAATCCCTCCCGCACCGCCCTGCTTACCGGGATGCGCCCATCCACCACCGGCATGTATAACAATGACCAGTTCTGGCGTCCCAATCTGCCCGACGCTGTCACCCTCCCCATGCACTTCAAAGCCAACGGCTATCGCGTCGCCGGCGCCGGCAAAGTCTTCCATCACACGTCCGGCAACAACCCGCCCGATCAATGGGACGAGTTCCAACTCCAGGTCTTCGACGATCCCTGGTATCGCCGCGCCGATTGG
>JAYTKJ010000142.1:0-7067 GCA_043730365.1 Acidobacteriota bacterium
CCGATTTTCACAGCCCTGTTTGCGCTGGTGGCATTCGTGCTGCTGATTGCCTGCGTCAACGTGGCGAACCTGATGCTGGCTCGCGGCGCGGCCCGTGAAAAAGAATTCGCCTTACGCTTAACGCTGGGCGCGGGCCGAAGGCGCGTGGTGCGGCAATTGCTCACCGAGTCTCTACTGCTGTCTCTGCTTGGCGCGGTGGCAGGGCTGGGGATGGCGGCTGGTTGCACGCGGCTGCTTGAACAGGTCTTGCCCCGGTTTGTGCAATTGCCATTCCGGCAGTTGAATGACATCGGCCTGGACACAACCGTGTTTGCTTTTACCTGCCTGCTTTGCGGCGTCACCGGTCTGTTGTTCGGACTGCTTTCCGCCTACGGCGTACTGCGCGCGACCAGTGTGAATCCCGTTCTCAAGGAAGGGCAGGGGCGCGGCGGTTCAGGCCGGAGCGGGTGGCTTCGGCAGACGCTGGTAGGCGCGGAGGTAGCGCTGGCGCTGGCGGTGTTGGTGGGCGCGGGTCTGACGATCGAGAGCCTCCGGCGTCTGGGCGCGGTGGATCCGGGGTTCGATCCCAAGAATGTTCTGGTCATGAATATCTCGCTGACTCAGAAGGTGCTCTACACCAGCCCGCCGGACAAACCCGCATTCTGCCGGGACCTCAGCGAGAGAGTGGGCGCGATTCCCGGCGTCGTCTCCGTAGGCGCCATTAGTCACTTACCCATCGGCGGGGGCAATGCGGGGCGAGGGTTCGTGATCCAGGGCCAACCCGATCCCGGTACGGAGAGTCAGCCGGGTGCGGCATACGGTCTGGCTTGCCCGGACTATTTCCGGACCATGGGAATTGCGCTGGCGGCGGGCCGCGACTTCAATCATCAGGACACCGTCTCGTCGCCCGCTGTGGTCATCGTCAATCAGGCTTTGGTCAAACGTTATCTAAAAGGCACAGACCCCTTGGGCACGAGAATCAAGCTGGGGCGGTTCGGGTCAGACAACCCGTGGCTCACCGTGGTGGGTGTCTTGCGCGATATCCGGCACGAGGGTCTGGACAGCAATCCCCAGCCCCATTTTTATCGGCCCTACACGCAGGCGGCTTGGCCATTCATGACGGTGGTCGCGAAGACGGCATCGAGTCCGCTGGCATTCGGGCCGGCGGTGAAGCGAGCGTTGCTGATGATCGACCGGGATCAGGCTGCCTCTGGCATCAGGTCTATGGAGCAGGTGGTGGAGAACTGGCTGGGCTCCCGGCAGTTGGTGACTGGGCTGCTGACGAGCTTCGGTGTGCTGGCGCTGATCCTGGCGGCCGTGGGGATTTCCGGCGTAGTGGGCTACTCGGTGGCGCAGAGCACGCACGAGATTGGTATCCGCATGGCTCTCGGGGCGAACGTGGGCGACGTGCTGCGGATGATCTTGAAACGGAGTATGACGACCGTGCTGGCCGGACTTCTCGCGGGGCTGGGTGCTGCTTATGCGGTGACGAAATTGCTCGCCGGGTTGCTCTATGGCGTGCAACCCATGGATCCCAGGGTGCTGGCGGCTGCGGCGGCGACGTTGTTCTTGGTGGCCTTGGCCGCGACCTATATTCCGGCACGGAGAGCGGCGCGAGTTGACCCGACGATTGCGCTGCGGTGTGGGTGAGGATTTCCCACCCTACTTGGATTCGGCTAGCGTCTTGATGTTGCGCAGCACGCGGAGGTGGACGCGGCGAATCACCGCGTCAGACCACCAGCGCCAATACTCAGCCGGCTGCAAATGGTGCTGATACCAACTGGCGCCGATGAGGAGCGTGCGATTGCCGGTCAGCGGACTGAGGCGAAATTGGCCGCGGCGCGACGTGAAGAAGCCGTCCAGATGCGGCGGGTGGATGTGAGTGTAGGGTGACCATTCGCGCATCGGTGGCGGACTCGACGTCACGTCGAACGTTAGCACCCGAGGAGGATCCCAGGTGGTGACGGGCTCGACAAACGTGCCGGTGGAGAATTCGCAACGGCGGGTGGCGTGGGGGCCGGGTGAGTCGATCGTGGAGCGGGTGGGATAAGCGAGCCCGGTGTGGAAGAGCCACTCGCGCTCCTCTGGGATGTCAGCGGCGATGACGTAGCGCCACACGGTTTCCGGCGGCGCATCGATCTCGATCGATGACTGCAGTTCGAACATCGGATCCACGGGCTTCCAGATGGCTTCGGCGCCTATGGTGGTTGGGCCAAGCAGGAGCGCCGCGGCGAGTATGGCGCGCTGCTGGTGGGGAGAAAAATAGCGGCGTCGCAAGGTGAAGCCCAGCGAAGCGCCGAGGACCGTGAGTCCGAAAGCGAGTGGTAAGGCCATGAGCAGACATACCCAACCCTCAATTCCCGTCACCAACATCCCCACCATGCCAAGTAGTAGCGTCACCACCGCTGACGTCAATGAGTTTCGCCGCCTTACGGGCTTGGTGATCAGGTCAGCGGTCAAGCCAAGTGCGAATGGCGCCGCGACGAAGACGCCGATGCCATACCAGCCTTGAGAAATCGCGATGAGGCAGAGCCCGATTCCCAATAGCGCGGTCAGGGTGAGGCCGATGAACCGTGTCATTTGGTCTCCAGCAATGTGGACAGTCGGCCCCTGGTCTTGGCGACGCCTTTGAGCAGCGCTAGCGGGAGGCGGCGGGCTTCCGAATACGCCGAGGACATCGTTTCAAAGAACGCCGACATTTCCTTGAGCCGTTCGAGCGTGTAGGCTTCGGCTTTGCCCCCTTGGCTGGCCTCCGCCAGACAGGATTGCAGGAGGGCAATCGTGGGATCGATCTCGCGCCGCTTGCGCTCTTCCACGATGATCTGGAACATTTCCCAGACCTCCTTCATGGACTCAAAATGATCGCGCCGCTCGCCCAGGACATGCACCACTCGCACGATGCCCCAGCCCTGCAATTCGCGCAGGCTGGTGCTGACGTTGGAACGAGCAACCGATAGAGATTCGGCAATCTGATCTGCCGTCAGGGGAGAGGGCGCCAGGTAGAGCAGGGCATGGATCTGGGCTACGGTGCGATTGATGCCCCAGCGAGTGCCCATCTCGCCCCAGTGCAGAATGAAACGCCTTTGAACCGAAGTCATTGTTATTTCTGAAATTTCTGTCTAGACTGAAAATACAGAAAGTATTGACATTTGTCAAGGGGACCAAGCTGATCGTATCCTGAATTCATGTTGCGGAGTTTCAAGGCGGCCTTAGGGGCCGCGCTTACTTTTTCCTCTCTGGCGCCGGCTCAGGACGAGCCCCTGCGGCGGGCGTTTGAGGGCAAGACGGTGATCGTCAAGCTCGACATGCCCGGCGACGACGGCGGCATTAATCTTTATCCACAGCGCGAGGACCCGCTGGAGTTTCGCAAGATCGGTGAGGCCCTTAAACGCTATGGGACCGCGCTTCGCAAAGGCGATGAGGTGACGGTGACCAAGGTGCACCTGAAGCCGAAGCTGATCGAGTTTCAATTGGGGGGCGGGGGATTTGGCTCGTTCGCCGATATGTCGGGGCGGCCATCGGTCCCCTCGACGTATGTGTCGAAGTCGAATCGCGAGCGGGACCTGGAAAGAGAGCGGAACAGTGCGACGGGGGATCGGCGCAAGAGTCTGGACCGGGAGGTAGACTACCTGCGGCGGGATCGCGAGAGGGAAGAGAATCGCCTGCGTGCGATGGCGGGCCGCGCACAGATTGAGCAACAGGAGTGGGAGCAGGCGCGGCGGTTGCGATCGGGGTCACGGTTCAATCTCCACTATCCGACTGGGGTTCCGCCAGAGGCGGCGACGCCGGAAGCGATTATGGCCGCTCTTGCCGAGCACGTCGACTTTTCGCCCATGGGCTCGCGGCGGGGCCAGTCGTCGTCTCTGCGGAGCCGTCCCGAGCCGGTTGCGAACCCGGCCGCGCTGAAGAAGGGGATGAGCGAGGACGAGGTGGAAAACCTACTGGGCCGGGCGCAGACGAGGAAGACCGGCGAGGCGGCCGGACTGCCAATGATCAACGCGACATACGATCTGCCTGAGACCACGGTCATGGCGCAGTTCGTCAACGGTGTGTTGGCCAAGTTCGTGATCACAACCAAGTAAAGATCCACTGCGCGCCGCCCGATGGCTGGGCATGGGTTTGCTCGACAGCTTTCGTAATGCTCTGCAAAAGCTGGCGCGTCCGGCGGGTGATCCTCTCCAGCTTGCCGCGCGGCGAGCGGAGGCGTATCGCAAGCTATTCGGTGGCGAGCCGATCCGGGTCCTACCGCATGACCAGTTTCAGAAGCCGGCTTTCGGTGGACGGCTCGACGTCCACTTGTATGAGATGGCTTACGAACGTGAAACAGGGCAGGTGCAGGTGGCTGTCACCAGCGGCATGTCGGACTACCTGATGTTGGACAACAACACCGCGGACGGCCCGCCCCGCCGACGCGAGCTGATCCAGTATTTCCGTGACTGCAAGATGCTGGACCTGGTTCGTCTGCACGACATGGCGTGGGTGCCACTGGCGCAAGGCTTCGCTTTGGATTTCTTCCATACGGTGGGGTCCTATCCGAGCTTCAATAGCGCCTGGCCGAACGCGCTGTTTCTTCCTTCTCTGGTGAAGCCCCATGCCGAATTTGAGTTGGATTTGGGCGCAGGTGAGCCGATGCAATTGCTGTGGCACGTGCCGCTGTCGGAGGCCGAGCTGGACTACAAGGCAGCCAACGGGGTCAATGCACTCCTCCAGCGCATGGGCGAGGTGAAGCTTCCTTGGATTTTTGACGAGAACAATCGACCGGCCTTGGTCTAAGCAGACTGTTTAGACGGCACGCTGTAAAGCATTGATTCCGATCGCTAAAATGGCCTCTGGCAGCGGTTGGTAGAAACTGTTTAGATACTATCCCGTAAGAGATTGAAAGAAAGGATTATAGACGAATCAAGAGCCTGGCCACCACTGGCGGCGGTTGAATGGTAAAACGCGGATCGCCGTGCGCGGCAATGATTCGGACTGGCGACGACTGAGCGAAGACGCCAGCACCAGCATTTTCGGCCGTCCAATGGTGGCGGCGGAGAGTCTGGCGGACCGGTGGTTGAGAGTCCAGAATCGGGTACATCATCTGCCGGATTACGCGCGGCTTTCGCAAGCTCTCAAGCGACGCCAAGCCGATCGTGGGGGCCGGGATAACCGGCGTAGTGCTGGGTTGCTGGCGTATGGGTGCCCGCCACTGAGACCGTGGGCGTACGACCCGGCGGCTACGCGTAAAACGGCTCCGCTTGGCTGCGCGAATCTGTCCGGCAGGCTGCACGGACCTTTGCCACACGGGAGCGCGGTGGGGCGCGGCAGTGGGAGCGACGGGCGCTTGGGCTGGGAAAGCCAGCCTTGAGAGGCCGAGAACCAGAGCAATCAATCCGAGCAGGCGAAGCCTCATAGGCTCTATATCGGCGATTGTGTGAACGGGCTTGAGGTCGGGCGGGCTATTTCCGGGATTCGGCGGCCGGAACCCAACTGCCGTTCAACATGACGCGATGGATGCGCCGAATGGCTGAGAAATCCGTGAGCGGGTTGCCTTGCACCAATACCATGTCGGCGAGCTTGCCCGGCTCGATCGACCCCAAGCGGTCTGAGGCGCGGAAGAACGTGGCGTTCTCAAGCGTCGCGCCGGAGATGACTTCCATGGGCGACATGCCGCTTTCGAGCATCAACTCCATTTCGCGCTGGTAGGCCCAGCCAGTCTCGGCGTAGGGTACGCCGGAGTGTGAACCTACGACGACTCGCACGCCGCCCTTGCGCGCCAGACCGACAAAGCGCCGCATGTTTTCACAAGCTCTCGCGTGGACCTCCGTCGCGCCTTTCTCACCCGCGCGACGCTCGAAGACGGCCAGGTTCGGGGAGAAGAAGGTGCCGCGCTCGGCCATGAGGTTGATCATGCGCGCGACGCGGGGCGAATCAAAACGGACCTTGCTCCACAACTGATATCGGCCTTCATCGCGCGCCTTGTTGTCGGCCGTGACCGCTTGGCGAAACCGTTCGGCGTCCATGGGGTCGGAGATGGCGGTGCCCACGCTGGTGACATGCTCAATGCCATCGAGGCCGGCGAGAATGGCCTGATCGGCGTCGACGAGTTCCAGATGCGCGGTGACGGGAATGTTTCTGGCATGCGCGGTTTCGCAGACGGCGCGGATGGTGGCGAGGCGAAGGCGGAAGTAGACCTTGATCGCGGTGGCGCCTTCGTCGATGAAGCGGTTCACCACCGCGCGCGCCTCGTCCGGGTCGGCAACCATGTAGGAGTTGTCGGGGTAAGCGGGTGGGAACATGTCCAGGTGCGGGCCGGTGAGAAAGAGCCGCGGAATGGGCGCGCCTGAATTCTTCACCGGTTCGTAGGACTGATTCCATGCGCCTGGGTCGCGGACGCTGGTGACGCCGTGCGATAAGAACAGGCTCGGTAGCGTGACCCGGCCGAGGTGAAAATGAGCGTCGAGGAAGCCGGGCAAGAGGGTGAGTCCTTTGCCGTCGAAGAGTTGCGCGTCCGCCGGTAGCGGCACCTGTGAGCGCGGTCCGGCGGCGGCGATGCGTTCGCCATCAATGATGACATTGGCGTCTTCGATCGGCGGTCCACCACGGCCATCAATGAGGCGGACGCCGGAGATGACGATAGTGGCAGCCAGCAGGGCAGGAAGCATGAAGATCCATTCCAGGGTACTCCGATCCGTGTATGATAATTTGGCAATGAAACATTGTTTGGCGGTGTTGTTGCTTGCGGTGCAAACGGCGTGGTGCGATGGGTCGTTCGGCGTCACGGCGGCCGGTCAACCGATGGCGATGGTGGCGGGCAAGTCCGGCCGCGTGGTGGTGATTGGAGGGCTGGACGGCTCGGATGTTTCACTGGCGACGGCCCGGCGAGTGGCTGGCGCGCGTGGAGCCACGGCGCTGCTGCACAAGTTCTCGGATCCCGATCGGCTGGTGTTTCCGCCTACCGGCGATGCGTATGGAGGGCCCGGCGGCGAGGCGCACTACCTTTGGCGTTATCTTCTTCAACGCGCGCCGGATGCCGTTTATGTGGTGGGCAAGAGTGCGGCCGCGACCAAACTGGTGGAGGCTTTGCAAGGGAAGATTCCGGCCGAGGC
>JAYTKJ010000143.1:0-3870 GCA_043730365.1 Acidobacteriota bacterium
ACCTGCGCCGCCCGAATCAGGATTGCCCCAATGGCCACGACTGAGATCAGCAGGTCTCGCACGTCGGAAGAGAGCAGCGCCAAGTGGCTGGTGGCAAGCATCCCGAGCAGGGACCATTCAAAAAGAGGCCCCACCGCGGACACGGGCGCGGATTGCTGTTTCACCGCAGCGACCACACTCACATCGTAACGCGGCTAACATGGAAGATTCCATATATGGAGAATGCCGAATACGCTCGCCTGCTCGAAGAAACCGCCGATCTGATGGAGATCGCCTCCGAAGACGGCTTCCGCATCCGCAGCTATCGCAATGCCGCCGCGGCCATCGAAGGATTCCCTGAACGCATCGACGACATCCTGAAAGACCCGGCCCGCAGCGTGACGTCGGTCCCCGGCATCGGCAAAGGCATCGCCAGCGCGCTGGGCGAGATCGCCGTGCGCGGCTCGTTTGAACGGCGCGACGAGATGCTCGGGAAGTACCCGCCCACGGCGCTGGAGATGCTCAAGATCCAGGGCTTGGGGCCGAAGTCCGTCGCGTTGATCATCGAGCATTTCCGCGTCACTACGCTCGATGGCCTGGAGCGGCTGGCCAAAGAGGGCAAGCTCCAGACGCTGCCGCGCATGGGCGCCAAGCTGGAAGAGAAAGTGTTGCGGTCTATTGCCTCCTACCGGCAGCGGGCAGGCCGTTTCCTGCTCAGTTTTGCCACCAGCGCGGCGCAGGAATTGAGCCAGCACTTGCGGCAAAGCGGGGCCACGCAGGTAGAAGCCGCCGGTAGCGTGCGGCGCGGACGCGAGACCGTGGGCGACGTGGATCTGCTGGTGACGGGCGGCGACGCCGGGCATATCATTGACTGCTTCGTGACTCATCCCCGCGTACACGAGATCCTGGTGAAGGGCGAGAATAAGGCGAGCGTCAAAATCGGGATGGAAGGACTGCAAGTGGATCTGCGCGCGTTGCCCGCCGCCAGCTACGGCGCGGCTCTGCAGTACTTCACCGGCAGCAAGACGCACAATGTGGCGCTTCGCCAACGGGCGCTCAAACTCGGCTACACGCTGAACGAATATGGCCTGACGACGCTCGACGGCGGCAAACTCGTCGCCGGCGCGACCGAAGAAGAGATCTACCAAAAACTGGGTCTGGCGTGGATTGCACCAGAGTTGCGTGAGCAGCAGGGTGAGATCGACGCGGCCGAAGCGGGTTCGCTCCCCACCCTGATCGAACTAGGCGATATACGTGGCGATCTTCACATGCACACGCGCGAAACCGACGGCCGCGCGACGCTGGAAGAGATGGCCGCCGAAGCCAAGGGACGAGGCTACGAATACATCGCCATCACGGACCACTCGAAAGCCCTCGCCATGGCCAACGGCCTCGACGAGGCACGCGTCAAGGCCTTCGCCAAGCAGGTGCGCGGGATCGATCGGGACGAGATCGGCATTCGCGTTTTGTCCGGCCTTGAGTGCGACATACGGCGCGACGGCACGATGGATATCGAAGACGATGCCTTAGCGGAACTGGATCTGGTGGTGGCCAGCGTACATAGCTACATGAATCTGGAGCCCGCCGAAATGACGGATCGTCTCCTGCGCGCGATCGAGAATCCTTACGTTACAATCCTGGGCCATCCCACCGGCCGCGTGCTGCTGCATCGTGAGGGCTATGGGTTTGACTTTGATAAAGTGGCGGCGGCAGCCGTCAAGCACGGCGTGGTGTTTGAGATCAATGCCAGCCCGGAGCGGCTCGATCTGGGCAGCACCCTGATTCGCACGGCCAAGGCCAAGGGCGCGCGCTTTACCATCTCCACCGACGCACATCACCCCAAGCACTTGGCCAACATGCCGTTCGGCGTGGTGACGGCCCGGCGCGGCTGGTTGACCAAGAGCGATGTGCTGAATACGCTGCCGGCCACGCAATTCCTAAAAGCGCTGCGGCGGAGGCCATCATGAAATTGGTGATTCATCCGGCGGTGGACGAGGCGCGGCATAAGGCGATTGCCGCGGCGGGCGGAGCGATGCAAGTGGTGAACGCGGGCAGCGCGGCAGCCGCGTTGGCAGAGATCGCCGGCGCCGACGCCTTCTTCGGCAAGATGACCCCGGAGCTGTTACAAGCCGCCGCGCGGTTGCGCTGGATTCAGGCGCCCACGGCGAGCCTGGAGCACTACGTATTCCCCGCCCTGGTGGAGCATCCGGCGACGCTCACCAACATGCGGGGGCTTTTCTCCGATGTCATCGCAGACCACGTGATGGGTTACGTTCTCTGCTTTGCTCGGAATCTGCACGTCTACATCCGGCGGCAGATGGCGCATCGATACGAGTCGGTCGGAGGCGAGGCGGCCCGCAGCAATTTCGTGAGCGGCCCGGGCGTGGTGAACGACATTGATCTCGCCCATCGGCATCTCGGCGATCAGACCATGGGCATCGTGGGCTTCGGCGCGATCGGCACGGAGATAGGCAAGCGGGCGGCGGCGTTTGGCATGAAGGTGATTGCTGTCGATCCGGTGAATTGCCAGGCTTGGCCCATGGACCGGCTTCCGGAGTTGCTGGCCGCCAGTGACTACGTGACCATCGCCGCGCCGCACACACCGAGTACCGAGCGAATGTTCGGGGCCGCGCAACTGGCCATGATGAAACCAGGCGCCTACCTGATCAACATCGGCCGCGGCGCGATTGTCGATCTGGCGGACCTGGTAGCCGCGCTGCGAGCCGGGCGAATCGCCGGCGCCGCGCTCGACGTGTTCGAAATCGAGCCACTCCCCAGAGACCACGCGCTGTGGGACATGCCGAACGTTATAATCACGCCGCACATCGCCGGTTGCTCCCCGCGCATTGCCGAACGGCACCTGGGCGTGCTGCTGGAGAACGTGCGGCGGTTCACGGCGGGCGAGCCGCTTATCAACGTGGTGAACAAGCGCGAGTGGTTCTGACTATAATCACTGGGATGAAGATAGTTCGTTGGGGTGTATTGGGCGTGTCGAAGTTCGCGATGACGAAAGTCATTCCGGCGATGAAAAGCTGCACCGGGGCCAAGATCGTGGGAATCGCCTCACGCGATGCGTCGAAGGCGCGCGAGGCGGCCAGCCAAATGGGCATCGAGAAATCGTATGGCTCCTACGAGGAGATGCTCGTGGATACGGAGATTGACGTCATCTACAACCCTCTGCCGAATCACATGCACGTCCCGTGGTCTGTGAAAGCGGCCAACGCCGGCAAGCATGTATTGTGCGAGAAGCCGGTGGCCTTGAACACGGCTGAAGTCCGCGAGCTGATTGCGGCGCGAGACCGCAACGGCGTCCAGGTGGCCGAGGCCTTCATGGTCCGGACGCATCCGCAATGGCTGCGGGTGGTGTCACTGGCTCAGTCTGGCGCGATTGGCGAACTCCGCGCGGTGCAGACGTCATTTGGCTACTTCAATCGTGACGGCAATAACATCCGCAACCAGCAAGACCTTGGTGGCGGCGCGATCATGGACATCGGCTGCTACGGAGTCTACATATCGCGATGGCTGTTTGGCGCCGAACCGCGGCGCGTGGTGGCGTTGACCGATCGCGATCCGGAATTTCGGACTGACCGGCTGGCTTCGGCGATTCTCGATTTTGCCGGCGGCCAGGCGAGCTTTGTGTGCGGCACGCAGCAGGCGCCGTACCAGCGCGTGCAGATCATCGGGTCCAAAGGGCGAATTGAAATTCAAGTACCGTTTAACGCGATTCCGGGCGAGCGGATGAAGTTCTGGATCGACGACGGCTCCGACCTCCGAGGCGCGGGAGCCAAAGTGGAAGAAGTGCAGGCGTGCGATCAATACGCGATTCAAGGCGATGTTTTTTCGGCTGCAGTACGGGGCGAAGGGAAAGTCGCGGTGCCGCTGGAGGACGCC
>JAYTKJ010000144.1:0-11702 GCA_043730365.1 Acidobacteriota bacterium
GAACGGTTGTGGTGGGCCCGCGGGGTCACCAATGGTCCGGCGGCACTGCCGTTGATCGCCGGCGACAGCGTCTACACCATGGAGCCGGCCGGTGAAGAAGCTCCCACGTTTGAGAGCATGGCCGGCAAATACGACACGAACAAGGACGGCCAACTCGCGATTGCCATCGAAGTTACCGGAACCACCTTGACCGACGAGATCTACCGTCGCATCTTCCGTTCCGTAGACAAGAACTACGGCAATGGCGACGGCGTCATGACCGTGGCCGAATGGGACAAGTCCTGGGATCCGAAGAATCCCGGCGGCGGTCTGGTGCGCACTCGTCTCGGCGGCAAGGGCGACGTCACCGAGACGCACGTAGGCTGGCGCAACATTAAGAGCATGCCCTACGTCACCGCGCCGCTCTTGTTTGGGGGCTCCCTGTACGTGGTCCGCAACGGCGGCATTCTGGCCTCCTACAACCCTGAGACGGGCGAGTTGGTCCGGCAGGAGCGCCTCAAGGATGCGCCGGGGGAATACTACGCCTCGCCGGTGTCCGCCGATGGCAAGATCTACTTTGCCAGCAAGGACGGCAAGGTCACCGTCATCAGACCCGGCGCGGCCAAGCCCGAGTGGGAAACGCTCGCTTCGGCTGATCTTGATGAGCAGATCATCGCCACACCCGCCATCGCCGGCAACCGGCTTTACATCCGCACTGACTCGACGCTCTATTGCTTCGCCACCCTCTGATGGCTCAGTCGAGAGGCGTTAGTTCCCCAACACCTCATACGACTGCGGCCCGCAGATCCTCTCAATCTCATTTACGAATTCCTTGTCCAGCTTCACCTTGGAATCGACATCGAGAATAAGCGAGAAGTCGCGCGGTTTCTCCAAGCGCAGACTTACATGCGCTTGTCCTTGCTTGCGCTGGAACGGCCGAGGAGGCGCGGCAAATCCAGGCTGGCCACTTCGAGCGGCACGATGGACTTCACCGAAATGCGTGGCGCGGTGTTTTCTTCCGGTAGACCGCTGCCGCGGATGAGCACGGCTTTGTCCTCTACGATATCCTTTTGCAGATCTTCGAAGACCTTGGCGAAAGCCATGCATTCGGCGGTGCCGGCCCAGTCTTCCAAGACGAATGACGCCCAGAGCTTTTGTTCTTTGTTACGGCGCCGCTGGGTGCCGGTGATGACGCCGCGCATGGCCACTTCCACGCCGCGCTCGAGGCCTTCGGTAGTGGTGGTGTCGTGGGTGGCCATGTCCGCCAACTTCTCGCGATACTCGTCCAGCGGGTGATGCTTCGGCCTCTCAGCGTACCAAGCGTCGGCACTAAATTTGCTCTCCGCAACACTGCAGCACATACAGCCTTACTTGAGCTGTACCCAGATGGCCGCTATTCTTGTATAGAGAAATGCTGCAACGCACTGTCGCCTCCAAGCGTGCCCCCAAAGAATATATCTACATCGATGGCGCCTATCTGCATCGATATTGTGATCCGGCATTCAAATCACTATTTGGAGTCAGGGCCTCGATAGACTTCGGCGGGTTGCTACGGAGACTGGATGGCATTCGAGCCTTCTACTATGACTGCTTGGAAGAGGAGCCGCGCTCCACAGAAGGCGAATCGGCCCTGGAGTCACGGATACAGCCCCAGAGAGAACGGATTGATCGAATTGAAGCGACCGAGTATTATCGTGTTCGACTTGGCACTCTTAAAGGCGCGAAGAATCTGCGCCAGAAAGAAGTGGACGTTCGCCTAGCAGTAGACATGTTAACTGATGCCTTTGAGGGCAGGGCTGATCACTTTACCTTGGTGGCCGGAGACTTGGATTTTCGACCGGTTCTCGAAAGCCTCACTCGCCTGGGTAAGCATACAAGGCTGGTGTACTATCCCCAGCACTGCGCTTCTGAACTCAAAGCCTCCGTTGATCGGCGAGCACCCATTAGTTTAGAGTGGATTCACAACCTTTCAACTCACAACTTTCAAACAACCTACTCTATCCCTCGTTTCGCACTGCAAGAAGATAGGCTTCCAAAAGATCATACGCTTCTAGTCCAAGGAGCAATCGGCACCAAACAGGCGTTTCTTTCTCAGCTGGGAACCATGTTCTTTCTTAAGATCAGTAGGCCAGATGGAAACAAACCCTTCGACACCTACATGTTTAATGACAGGGACTTTCTGGTGGGCAAATGGGCTCCTGAAGTAATCGGCAATATCAACTGGGAATCGGCCTAGTGTTTCTGCGTCCATCCTCCTCGTAGCCTTGAACCTAAGAAAGAGTATTACTCGGGAAGGACAACATAACGGCATGCCTAAGACAAATCTCGCGATTCCGGCATTCAAGAGCGAAGCAGCGGAGGCGGCTTGGTGGGAGAAACACCGCGCGGCTGTCGAAGCGGAGCTGCGTGCTGCCATGCGCAACGGCAAGACCATCCCGTTAGCCGCCGTCCTGGCTCAAGCCACCAGGAAGAAGACGCTACAACCAGTCACCATCCGGCTACCGAGTGAAGACATCGCCGCCGCCAGACAGCTTGCGGATCACAAGGGCGTTGGGTATCAAACCTACATCAAACTTCTCCTGCATGATGCCCTGCAAAGGGAAACTGGACGGCAAGCGCGGGTCCGGAAGTGACCCTCAAAATGCGTTAGTTCCCCAACACCTCATACGACTGCGGCCCGCAGATCCTCTCAATCTCACTCACGAATTCCTTGTCCGGCTTCACCTTGGAATCGACATCAAGAATAAGCGAGAAGTCGCGCGGCTTCTCCAGGCGCAGACGTACATGAGCTTGTCCTTGCTTGCGCTGGAACAGCCGAGTCAACTCATTCGCACGCTCTTCGCCTTTGCCGTTGAGGTAGACGCGCACCGAGATGAGGCGCGGCAAATCGAGGCTGGCCACGTCGAGCGGCACAATGGACTTCACCGAAATGCGCGGCGCGGTGTTTTCTTCGGGCAGAATGCTGCCGCGGATCAGCACGGCTTTGTCCTCTACGATATCCTTTTCCAGATCTTCGAAGACCTTGGCGAAGGCCATGCATTCGGCGGTGCCGGCCCAGTCTTCCAAGACGAATGACGCCCAGAGCTTCTGCTCTTTGTTGCGGCGCCGCTGGATGCCGGTGATGACGCCGCACATGGCCACTTCCACGCCGCGCTCGAGGCCTTCGGTGGTGGTGGTGTCGTGCGTGGCCAGGTCCGCCACCTTCTCGCGATACTCGTCCAGTGGATGGCCGGTGACGTAGAAACCGATGGTCTCCTTCTCGCCGGTGAGTTGCTCGCGCGAGGTCCAATCCGGCGTGTTTGGCAACTCCATAGCCGGCGGCTCGGCATCGCCCATTAGTTCGCCAAACATATCCACCTGCCCGCTGGCGCGATCCCGCCATACGCGCTGGCCCGATTCCATGGCCCGGTCAATCACCGCCCAAAGCTGCGATCGCCGCCCTTCGAACGAATCCATGGCGCCGGCCTTGAGGAAGCTTTCGATCATGCGGCGGTTGACCGCGCCGAGATCCACACGCTCGCAAAAATCGGTGAGAGTCTTGAAGCGCCCCTTCTCGTCGCGCGCCTTGGTGATGGATTCGACGGCATTGGCGCCAACGTTCTTGATGGCCCCGAGGCCGAAGCGAATCGAGTCTGAATCGGGCGTGAAGTTGAGGTATGAGCTGTTGATGTCGGGAGGCAGAACCTTGATGCCCATATCGCGGCACTCATTGATGTACTTGACCACCTTGGCGGTGTTGCCGGTTTCAGACGTGAGCAGGGCCGCCATGAATTCCACCGGGTAATGCGCCTTGAGGTAAGCCGTAATGTAGGCGAGATACGCATAAGCCGCCGAGTGAGACTTGTTGAAGCCGTACTTGGCGAACTCGGCCATCAGGTCGAAAATCTTCTCGGCCTTCTTGGGCGGGATATCTTTCTTGCGCGCGCCGTCCAGGAAGCGAACGCGTTGGGCATCCATCTCCTCCTGCTTCTTCTTGCCCATCGCGCGGCGAAGAATGTCGGCGTCGCCGAGCGAGTAGCCGGCCACCAGGTTGGAGATCTGCATCACCTGCTCCTGATAGACGATTACGCCGAAGGTTTCCTCCAGCACATCCTTGATTTCCGGCACATCGTAGGTTACTTGCTTGCGCCCATGCTTGCGATCGATATAGTCGTCGATCATCTTCATCGGACCGGGGCGATAGAGGGCGTTGAGAGCGATGAGATCGGTGAGGCGGTCCGGCACGTAGCGCCGTAAAATGTCCTTCATGCCGGCCGATTCAAACTGGAAGACACCGCTGGTGAAGCCCTTGGAAAACATCTCGTAGGTCTTGGCGTCGTCGAGCGGAATGTCGTCCACCACCACTTCGACGCTGCGATGCCGGGCAATCAGCACCTGCGCTTCCTGGATGATGGTGAGCGTGGTGAGGCCCAGAAAATCCATCTTGAGGAGATTCAGTTTTTCCAGCCCCAGCATGTCGAACTGGGTCACAACTTCATCCCGGTTGGTCTTGTAGAGCGGCACCAGCTCTTTGAGGGGCGTGGACGAAATCACCACGCCCGCGGCGTGCACGCCAGCATTGCGGGCCATGCCTTCGAGGCGGGTGGCGATAGTCAGGAGCTTGTCGACATTGGCATCCTTGCGGCGGATGGCGTTGAACTCGGGCTCAATCTCGAAAGCTTCCTTGAGCTTGATGTTGAGCGGCTGGGCGGGCACCAGCTTGGTGAGTTTTTCCACGTCCCCATACTGCATGTCGAGGACGCGGCCCACATCTTTGATGGCGGCGCGGGCGGCGAGAGTGCCGAAGGTGATGATCTGCGCGACATAATCGCGGCCATACTTTTCGGTGACGTACTGGATCACTTCACCGCGGCGATGAGTGCAGAAATCGATGTCGATATCGGGCATCGAAACGCGCTCGGGATTGAGGAAGCGCTCGAACAGCAAGTCATATTCAAGCGGATCGATGTCGGTGATGCCGAGCGCGAAAGCGACGAGACTACCGGCTGCCGAGCCCCGGCCCGGACCCACCGGGATGCCGCGCGATCTGGCGTGGCGGATGAAGTCCCACACGATGAGGAAGTAGCCGGAGAACTTCATCTGCTGAATCATCCGGATTTCGTCTTCCAGCCGCTCTACATACTTTTCGAGCGGATGTTTGAGACGCCCGGCGCTGGCTTGCGCTTCCAGCCGCACGCGGCGCTTCTCAAAGCCCTGATGAGTGGCGTAGGCGAAGTAGCTGTCTAGAGAATGCGGCGCCGGGACCTCGAACCTGGGGAACGGCTCCTTCACTTTCTCCAGCTTCACCTGGCAGCGTTGAGCGATCTCCCAGGGGCGGTCTAGCGCGTGCTCCACTTCGCCGAACATCCGCATCATCTCGTCGCGCGTCTTCATGAAGAAGTCGGGCGTGGACAGCTTCATGCGGGCACTGTCGCTCAGGGTCTTGCCGGTGTTGATGCACACCAGCACTTCCTGGGCGAGCGCGTCATCCTGGCGGAGATAATGCGAATCGTTAGTGGCCACCATCTGAATGCCGGTGTCGGCCGACATGCGATTGATGAGCGGCAGCACGATACGGTCCTGATCGAGACCGTGGTCCTGAATCTCGAGGAAGAAATTCTCCTTGCCGAAGATGTCGCGATACTCTAGCGCCAGGCGCTTCCCTTCCTCGTAGCGATCCGACATCAACGCTTCGTTGATGTCGCCGCGCAGACAGGCCGACATCGCGATGATGCCTTTGGAGTGCTTGGCCAGCAGGTCTTTGTCGATGCGCGGCTTGTAGTAGAAGCCATCGAGAAAAGCCGTGGACACCAGGTTGGTGAGATTCTTGTAGCCCTCCTGGTTCTCGCACAGCAGCACCAGATGGTTGTAGCGATTGGCTTCGTTCTTGACGGTGTGGCTCTGCTGCGTCACGTAGACTTCGCAGCCGATCACCGGATGCACGCCCTTCTCTTTCGCACTGTTGTAGAACTCGACAGCGCCGAAAAGATTGCCGTGATCGGTCATGGCGACGGCCGGCACGTTCTGCTCGGAAACCAGCTTCATGAGCTGGCTGATTTCACACGCGCCGTCAAGCAGCGAGTAGTCTGTATGGCAATGAAGATGGACGAACGGCTGAGACATAGTAGTTGATTCTCGACAGCCGGGGGAGGAAACCACTATTGTAGCTATGATGATGTGGTCTAGCTGGCTTCTCTCTTTCGCTCTATTGCAAATGGATCAGGGTCAACGCGCGTATCACGTGCAGGACTGGCCGTCGGCCGAGCGGCACTTTGTGGAGACGCTGCGGAAAACACCCGCGAGCGCGGCGGCGCAGAAGTGGCTGGGGATGACGTATGCGGCGCAGCAGAAGGCTGCGCTGGCCGAAGCGCCGCTCCGCCGGGCTTGCGATCTGGACGCCAACGAGCCGGAAGCTTGCTACTACCTGGGCCGGACGCTGTTCGCGTTGGGCCGGTTCGGCGAGGCGGTGGCGGCGTACCAACGCGCGCCGGCTGGCGAATCCAAGCGGGTGGTGCCCGCGCAAGCAGAGGCGGAAGCTGCGCGGGGGCGCGGCGTGCCGCCGGAGAAGCGCCTCAATCAACACCGCGTGTCCAACCGCCGAAGCCCCGCGCCCGAACCCGGCGCCGACCGTGAGTTGATTCCGTCGCTGGTGGAAGGCGTGGTGGATCGCCGCGATTGGGAACGGCGGCGGCGGCCGGAATTGCTGAAGCTCTGGACGGAGATCCTGGGGAAGCTCGAGCCTTCACCTGAGGACCGCCGGTGGTTCGGCGATATCCGGCAAGCGCGCATTCTCGATCAAAAGGAGACGGCCCACTACACGCGCATTCACCTGGAGTTGCCCATTGAGCGCGACTTCTATCAACAACATTTGCTACTAATCCCGAAAGGGCCTGCGCGAGGCAAGCGCCGTCCAGCCGTGATCTGTTGGACGTCCACCACGCCGGACTACACGGCTCCCGAAGGCTGGTGGGGCGCGTGGCTGGCGGAGCGCGGCTATGTGGTACTGACGAGTTGGTCTTTCATTCGCAACTATCGCGACGGGTCCACCTATGCCAAGGGCGCCGCCGAAAAATTGCACGAGCGGTTCGGGGAGTGGGCACCGCTGGCGAAAATGGTGCATGACGCGCGGCGACAGGCGGAGTTCCTGCGAGCGCGCGCGGATGTGGACCCCAAGCGGATCGGCTTCATCGGATTTTCGCTGAGCGCTAAGGCGGCCGTGTACGTGGCGGCGTTCGCGCCCGAGATTGCAGCCACGGTCGCGCTGGATGCGCATATCGCCATCAATGGGGGCACCAATTGGTATTCGCCGTGGTACCTGGAGTGGACGCCGCGCGTGCTGGGGTTGCTCAATCCCAATCCTTCGCGGCCCGGTTTTGAACACGACCATCACGAGTTGCTCGCGCTGGCCGCCCCACGTCCGTTTCTACTGATTGGCGGCAGCCAGAGCGAAGACTCCGGCGGTGATTCAGACGATCTGCAAAGCTGGGGCTACGTCAATCGAGCGCGTGAGGTCTATCGGTTGTTGGGAGCCGAAGACCACCTCCAGTTTGCGTCAACCAACGATGGGCACAAGCCGAACGGCCCGGCGATCGATCCGGCGTGGCAGCGGTTTTTTGAACGGTGGCTCGGTAGCGGTTCGCCAGTTAGGTAAACTAGCCCCAAGTACCACATGGGGAAAATCTCGGGCGGCTTCTTCCTGGCAGGCATATTCGTGGCCTGCGGCTTGGCACAGAATATTTCTGGAGAGCGCATCCGGGCTCACGTCAAGTTCCTGGCCAGCGATCTACTCGAGGGCCGCGGCGTAGGTGTCCGCGGCGGAGAACTCGCTACCGAATATCTGGCAGGACAACTGGCCATCGCCGGAGCCAAGCCGGCCGGCGTGGGCGGCACCTGGTTTCAGCCCGTGCCCTTGGTGGGCGTGCAGACGCAGGCGAGCGCCAGACTCCGCGCCGGCGATCTCGAGTTCAACTGGCTCACCGAGTTTGTCGGCACCGCGCAAACGCAAGTGCCTGAGCAGGAGTTCGGCGCCGACGCGATCTTTGTGGGACATGGCATCACCGCGCCCGAGTTTGGCTGGGACGACTACGCCGGCGTGGATGTGAAGGGCAAGGTGGTGGTGATGTTCACCAACGAGCCACCGAGCGAGGACGCCAAGTTTTTCGGCGGGCGCGCACTCACTTACTACGGCCGCTGGACCTACAAATATGAGCAGGCCTTGCGGCGGGGCGCGGCGGGCGCGATCATTCTGCACACGATCCCCACGGCGGGCTACGGCTGGGAGGTGGTACGCAATTCCTGGGGCCGCGAGGATTTTGCCGTCAAGCGCACAGGCGAGGCGCTGGCCTTTGCGGGGTGGCTCTCTCAGGATGCCTCGGAGAAATTGGCGGGGGCGGCAGGAGCCAAGACAGTAGAAGGCTTGCTCAAGTTAGCCGATACTCACGGCTTCAAAGCCTTCCCGCTAGGCGTGAAAGTTTCGGGCTCCATTCAATCCAAGATTCGCGAGATCGGTACTCGCAACGTGGCGGGAATCGTGCATGGCAGTGACACGGCGCTGGCCGCGGAGACGGTGATTTATTCGGCCCATTGGGATCATCTGGGCGCAACGCAAAACCTTGCCGGAGACGGCATCTACAATGGCGCGGTGGACAACGCCACGGGTTGCGCGATGCTGCTGGAAATGGCGCGTGCGTGGGCTGAGGCCAAAGTGAAGCCGCGGCGGAGCGCGATGTTCATCTTCATGGCGGCCGAAGAGTCCGGCCTGCGAGGCGCAGAGTACTACGTGTCGAAGCCGCTCATCCCATTAGCCCAAACCGGCCTGGTGCTCAACTTTGATTCCTTCTATCCGTTCGGGCGCATGAAGGATGTGGTGTTGGTGGGCGCCGAGCGAACGACGTTCTGGCAGCAGATTCAGGATGTGGCGCAACGCTTCGAATTGACGATCGCGCCGGACCCGCGGCCCGAGCAAGGCTCGTTCTTCCGGTCCGACCATTTCCCTTTTGCGAAAGCGGGCACTCCGGCCTTCAGCGTGAACGGCGGCTCCACTTTTCTGGCCAACGCAGACGCCTCCGCGGCCAAGCTCACCGAGTACGGCAAGCGCAACTATCATCAGCCATCCGACGAGTATCGAGACGATTGGGACTTTTCCAATATGGAGTACCTGGCGCGATTTGGCGTCGCGCTGGGGCAGGAAGCGGCGAATGCCGATCAATTGATCAAGTTCGTGGAGTCGGAACGCCGGGGCAGCGCGGCGGCCAAAACCGGCGCCAAGGCCAAGGTCGGCAAGAGGGGCAAGGCGGCGAAGAAACGAACCCTCGCAAGCCGAAGTACTAAGTAGGTAAGGCTGTTACGGATTCGTAACAATACCGACACCATGTTGTAGTCGTTTCCAAGCGACAACAGAGTCAGAAAGTCCGACAGTTACAATGACTGCGGAGGTTCCATCTGATGACTGCACTACCGGAAACGGTGACCAAGGTACTGAACGAGTTCCTCGAGGCTGCAAAAAAGGCCTCCGGGACACGGCTGGAGGCGGCAGTCCTGTTCGGTAGCGCCGCCGAGGGCCGGTTGCGGCCTTGCCTCGGACGTGAATCTGATCCTGGTGCTGTCTTCCTTTGAAGCAGACGCTGCCGCTGCGCTGGCCCCGCAACTCCGATTTGCCGAGTCGGCCATCAAGCTTCGTGTGATGTTTCTGCTGGCGTCGGAGATTCCGGCGGCCGCGACAGCCTTCGCGCAGAAGTTCAGCGACATTGCCAAGCGCCGCCTGGTGCTGCACGGCGCCGATCCGTTTGTGGGCATCACGCCGCCTCGGGAAGCACTGCAGCGGCAGGTGGACCAAGTGTTACTGAATCTCGGCATCCGGCTGCGGGAACGCGCGGCCAGCGGCTGGCAACATAAAGACTTGCTGGGGCGCACACTGGCCGACGCCGTCGGCCCACTACGAGCCTGCGCACAAAGTATTCTCGAACTCGGCGGTCGGTCCGCTGAGTCGCCCAAGGCGGCGCTGCTGAGCACGGACGGTGGGATGCATCCCCATCTGCCGGGCTACTATTCGAGGCTGCGGGAGCGGTCACCCGAACCGGGCACCGTCGGCAAGGCGCTGATGGAGACGATGGAATTGATCGCGTGGATGCGTAAGAGGAACATATGAGCCTTTTCGATTTGCGAGGTCCTGAGTTTCTCGTTTTCTATGCTGTTTTCACGGCGGTGTTGTGCGTCGCGCTGCATTGGCTGCGGCGAACTTCCGAGATGGGTCAACCGGGAGAGGAGCGGGTGCCGCTCAACGATCCATACCAGATTGCTTATCTGCGTGGGGGCAAGAACGAAGCCATCCGCGTAGCCGCGATTTCGTTGATCGAACGCGGGCTGCTTGAACGGTGCGAGAAGAACGACCTGATCACCAAGGGCCGGACGGCTCCGCAAGTGAATGATCCGCTGGAGCAGGAGTTACTCAGGTTTTTCCACAAGCGCCGGGCAGCGCCGGAGGCGTTCAAGATGATCCATGGCCACTGGGAGAGAGTGCTGGAGCCGCGACACTCGGCACTGGAACGGGCCGGGTTGCTGCCAGACGCCTCGCGGCGAGAGTTCCGATTCTGGTTGGCAATGTTCGGCGCAGTTATTCTGTTGTACTTGAGCGCGGTCAAGGTTTCCGTAGGCATGAGTCGCGGCAAGCCGGTCTTGTTTCTGGTGTTCTTTACTGCCGTCGCCGTCGGGATCCTAATCGCCGTCTTGTACGGCTATCGCCGCACGCGGCGAGGTGACGCGGCTCTGGCCGACATCCGCGATATCTTCGCGGGGCTGAAGATTGCACCTTTGGGAACGGCGGATCTGGTGATGCTCGGCGCGGTCTTCGGGATGGCTGCGATGCCTCTAAACGCCTTGCCGTACCTGCCCGATCTCTACCCGCAAGGCCGTAAGAATGGGAATTCCAGCGGGTGCGGATCCTCATGCGGCAGCAGTTGCGGGGGCGGCGGTGGATGCGGAGGCGGCGGTTGTGGAGGGTGCGGGAGCTAACCCGATGAAGCCCTTCGATTGGCCCGGTCCGGCGTTTCTCGGCTTCTACTTGCTGCTCACGCTGGCGGTGCTGGCCGGCATATACTACTTGCGCGCCGGGCCGGCGGGCGCGATCTCGGTGGCGATGGTGTCCTTGCTCGAGCGCGGCCACCTGACTACCAACGACGAAATGCTGATGAGCGTTGGCTGCGAAGGAGACGCGGCTGCCTAAACTCGAGCGAGCGATCGTCGACTACTTTCAGGCGCAGGGCTGGCCCAAAGCTGCGATCGCCGACGAGGAACTGCGCTTGGCCACCGTAGAGCAAGCACAGGGTCTGGCTGAAAAGGGACCGCCACCAGACCGGGGCCATCGGACGCACTTGACCTGGACGGCGCTCGGGATTCTCAAGGGTGTGGCGGCGTTGAAGTTGACGCTGGCCTGGTCCAGAGGGCGGTCGAATGTCGGCTTCCTCATCATACTTTGGCTGGTGGCGGTAGTGATGACGGTCGTGTTGATGTTCAGTTCGGAGCAATCTGAAGGCGGCAAGTCCGCGCTGGCTGCCTTGCGTGAACTGTTCGGTTCGCGCTTTCAACAATCACTCTCGATCCTGCCGCGCAGTGACCTGAATGAGTTCATCATGCTCGCGGCGATCTTTGGCTCATCTTCTACACTTTGCACCACAAAGTCGTCAGAACCTGTTGATTCTACAAGCAGCGATTGGCTCAGACGACAAATCCTAGTGACACGCCAAAGA
>JAYTKJ010000145.1:0-8840 GCA_043730365.1 Acidobacteriota bacterium
TCTTTGGCGTGTCACTAGGATTTGTCGTCTGAGCCAATCGCTGCTTGTAGAATCAACAGGTTCTGACGACTTTGTAGTGCAAAGTGTAGAAGATGAGCCAAGGGTGATTTGCCCTTCTGTGCGAGCAAACGATTCGCCAGATCGAGATAGCGATCGATCTCGCCATCGCCAACCTGATAGTACATCTCGGGCGAGAACAAATCGGAGCCGTTGTAGCCCAGGCTGCGCGGCGTGCTGTATTCAACGATGGGCAGCGGCTCAATCGCATTCACGCCCAGGTCAACCAGATACTCGATGCGGTCGAGCACGTCCAGGAACTTCGCCACGCGGCCTTCGCGGTTGGGTCCATACCATGTGCCCACGTGAAATTGATACACGATGAGATCGCGAAAGTCGGGAGTGCGCCAACGCCAGTCCTGCCAGGGAAAGGCGGCGGCAGAGCGGAGGATACAGTCCGGGTTGGGCCAAACATGAGTAAGTTCCCGTGCGTAAGGGTCTCGCTTGGGGCCTTCACTGCCGGTGCCCACCACATAGAACTTGTACTTGTCGCCGTCTTTGGCGCCCGGAACAAAGCCAGTCCACCGCCCGTCGGCGTTCCGGGCCAGCAGCGAAGAGTCGTCTCGAACGCCGCTATTGAAATCTCCGAGGATGTAGACCTGCCTGGCGCGCGGCGCCCACACGCGGAACGTGGCGCCGCCGTCGATCAGGTTGGCGCCCATGGGCGTGGAGGGAGTGATCTGCTGTTGTGAGGTGGGCATATGACCTTGAGTCTGCCTGACTCAAACTGCTGGGCGCAAGCGTCGAAACCAATGCCTGCCGTCCTGGCTCTCCACTTCAACATGCATGCCGTCGGTCACCAATGAACTGTTTGTGCCGTCCTCATACTCAACCGACGCCTCGATGTTCCACTCGTTGCCTTCGGCCCAGTTGATCCGGGGGGAAGCATACGAAAACGTACCATTCCAGACCTTGAGAACCTGGGCTCGGATCTGGGCGAGGGAAACAGTACCGCCCTGCCAGAATTGATAGTGGAACCTGGTCACACGAATCGCCTTCACTTTGGCGCCGTAGAATCGCGCAATGCTGATGTCGGGCTTGAAGGCGAAGGTGTACTCGCTGTAAGTGTCCATATCGAAAATGGCCGGATCGGCCGGAGACTCAATAACTTTGCCAGGGCAGCAGCATGGTTCCAAGCCCCTCTTGACCTTCTCTTTGATCGGACTGCTATTCTCCGCTAACACCTTCGGCTCCACGATAATCTGCTCCAGTTTCAACGCCGGCGATTTTGACAGCGATCGCATCGTACGCGGAGGGCCCATTCTGACACCGGCCGCCCAGAGAGTGAGGATGTACTCGCCAGCTCGCATCGGCGCGAACTGGAATCTCCCGGTCGCATTCGTCTTGGCTTCCCGGTCTGCTCCCAATGAGGTGCGACAACACGGTTGATCGTGCAAGGTCAACGGAACCTTGGCTAGCGGAACCCCAGCCGCCGAAACAATGCGACCGCTGATGATCGGGCCCGGCTGCCCACCGACGCTGCCGGAGGCGATCAACGCTGCCAAAACAGCAAACGCGGCTCCGGCCTTCATCGACCTATCCGAATAGCTCCGTCACCGGCTTGCCTTTCCCGTCCTTGGTCACGTAGAAAGGCCTGCGTTCTATCTCGGCGCCGTAGTTGGGCGCGATCCCCATTGCATGGTAAATCGTGGCATGCAGATCCTCGATCTTGATCGGTTTCTCTACCACTTTGCAGGGCCGCTCATCCGCGGTCCGTCCGTAAAGAAAGCCCTTCTTCACGCCGCCGCCGAACAGCAGCACGCTGCCGGCTTCGGTAAAATGCCGGTGCATGCCGTACTGGCGCAAATCGCGTATGCGCTCGGGGACCTTCACCTGATCCTTGATGGGTTTGTCGGGCTTGCCCTCCTGAATCATGTCGCGGCCGAACTCACTGGCAACCACGATCAGCGTTCGATTTAGTAGCCCGCGTTCTTCCAGATCCAGAACCAGTTGAGCTATGGGCCGGTCGATAGTCTGCTTGACGTCTATCGCGCGCGTGTGGCCGTTCTCGTGCGTGTCCCAGTAGCGGAACGGAATGTATTCGGTAGTTACTTCGACGAAGCGCGCGCCGGACTCGGCCAGCCGCCTCGCCAGCAGACACCCACGGCCGAAACGCGAGTCTCCATATTTTTCGATCGTCTCCCGCTTCTCGAGCGACAAGTCAAACGCCTTGGCCCCGGGCGACGTGAGTAGACGATGCGCGTTGTCCACCGCTCGCCGCAGCGAATCCTGCTGCGCGCCAGACTCGGCTTCGCCCGCCTCGATCAGCTTCTTGTATCGCTCATAGCGCGCGGCGAAACGCTCATGTGAGATATGCGCCGGCGGACGCACCGCAGCCATCGCGTCCTCAGGATTGGTGATGAAGAACGGTCCATACTCTGCGCCCAGAAAGCCGGCGGTGTGGAAAGACTTGAGCGAGTCGCTTTCGGCGCCAATCTCGAGGCTCTGCCCAACGTCGACGAACGCCGGCATGTCGGGATGGCGCGGCCCGAGCGCTTTGGCGATCCAGGCGCCCAGGTGCGGCGCGGCCACCGATTGCGGCGGCGCATACCCGGTGTGCCAATGATATTGATGCCGGCTGTGCAGGATGAAGCCAAGATCGCCAGCCTGATAGCTGCGGATCAGCGCGCCGCGATCCATCACGCGCGCGATATTCTCGAGGCCCTCGGAGAATTTGATATTGTCCACCGCCGTATCGATCGGCTTGAACGTGCTCAGTACGCGGTTGGATTCCAGGCCCGCTTCGAAAGGCGTGTAGGTTTTAGGATCGAAGGTCTCGGTCTGCGCCATACCGCCCGCCATCCAAAGCAGGATGAGCGTATCGGCCTTGGCCCCCAGCTTTTTGGGAGGCGTCGCCGCAAAAGCGGCGCCAGCCGATCCGAGAAACCCGCGCCTGGAAATCATTTCCTCTCCATTACTCTACTGGACCTGCCGTTAAGGCGTCCGTCGGCCCAGCCGCTTTTCGGCGATCACGGACAGCCGCATCATGGCGTCGCGGAATTCGTGGCATTCTTGCTGCTGTTCGCTACCAATGGCAATGGCGGCTAGCATTTGGGGTAGCTGGCGGTCGTTCTCGCGAAGCTGCCAGCTGGTTTCCGCGATCGATTCGATGGCAGTTACCAAGCGCTTGTTTATGCTCATCCAGTTTCTCCTCACGGCTTCAGGAGCGATCAGGAACGGCGGAGCCGCGCGCCTGCTCTGTCTTGATCTTATCAACAAGCCAGTCCGGCCTTTGCCGGAGTCAGCGCGCCCGATTCAGGGTCTTCACTTCCCACACAGTTCGGGTACACTGAGGACTCCCGATGACTTCAAAGGCCAAGGGTGGACCTTCCAGCGGATGAGCGAGCCCAAACTCCACGGTGCTTCCTTTCGCGATCCTGCCGGGCACATCTTTGAGGAGAACGGTCGTCTCAAGCGGCTGGTGACACCTCACGGACGGGAGGACTACCGCCAGCTGATTTCGTCCGGCCTTTACGCCCGGCTCTGTCAGGAGAACCTCCTGATCCCACACACCGAGGAGAACTCGTCACCATCGTGGCCGCCAGAGACCGAAGCCGTGCTGCTGCCCGAGGTCATCCCGTTTGTCTCCTATCCGTACGAATGGTGTTTCGGCCAACTGAAAGACGCCGCACTGCTGACGCTGCGAGTGCAGGAACTAGCCATGGAGCACGGGATGAGCCTGAAGGACGCGTCCGCCTTCAATGTGCAATTTCGCGGCGCCCGTCCGGTCTTCATCGACACCCTCTCCTTCCAGGCCGATCCAGGCGGCCCATGGCCGGGCTACAGCCAGTTTTGCCGCCATTTCCTGGGGCCGTTGCTACTTGGCCGTTATTTGTGGCCGCACGCCGGATCGTTCTTTCGAATTGCCTTGGATGGCCTGCCGCTCGAGTGGGTCTCCAAGGCCTTACCCTGGTCAACCTACTTCCGCTTCGGGTGCCTGATTCATATCCACTGGCATGCGCGGAGCCAGCGCGCCGGTTCGCGTGCCGGGGCCATGCCCGCCGCCCCCACCTCCGCTGTGGCACGTGACCCTAAAGGGCCGCTGGTGTCTTCGTTGCGCGCGATGGTAGAAGGCCTCGATCCGGCCGCCACAGCCGAACCATCTGCCTGGAGCTCCTACTACAACCAATCGCATCACTACTCGCCCAGTGCCGAGACCGCCAAGCGCGCTGCCGTCACGAACGCCTTGCAACATATCCAGCCCCAATTGGTTTACGATCTGGGCGCGAACACCGGTGTCTATTCGCGCCTGGCGGCGGAGCGGGGCAGTTATTGCGTCAGCTTTGATGCGGATCCGGCCTGTGTTCAGGGTAACTACCGGCAGTCGCGGCGCGAGGGCTCCACTAACCTTTTGCCTTTGGTTATGGACCTATCCGATCCCTCGCCCAACCTGGGCTTTGCCGGCGCCGAACGCATGGGGCTCGAGGCGAGGCCGCAGGCGGATCTCCTGCTCGCGCTGGCGTTAATCCACCACCTCCGGATCACCTCCAACGCTCCTCTGGCGCGAATTGCCGAGTATCTGGCGAGCCTTGGGCGGGCGCTGCTGATCGAATGGGTTCCCAAGCAAGACCCTAAGGTGAAGGAACTCCTCCGGTCCCGGCCGGACACGTTCCACGATTACCACCAGCCTGGGTTTCTCGATGCTTTTGCCCGCTACTTCGATACCGAACTTACTACTCCGCTGCCGGATTCAGGCCGCGTCGTGTACTTACTCCGGAGAAGAGGCTGATGGGCAACTGGCTTACTCCGCACTCTCGAACCGGCCGCTTTCTCTCCTTCTACCTTGTGCTGGCAATCCCGCTGCTCCGGCTATTGATTCGGGCCCGGTATGAACCTTGGCGTCCGGAGGTGGCGGCTTCGCTGCTACTTCTGACGTTGCCTTGCTTGGCGCTCGCTGCACTGCCGGGTGGAATGCCCGTGTTTCTCGGGCTGCTCACTCTGTGGGTGAGTTTTTTCGCCGCCACTGGTGTGCAGGCCCAGGTCTCCTCTGGCCTGCCATGGGGAATGTATTTCGCGGCGTTGGCAATGCTGGTTGGTGGCGCTGCCTTGGTCTTTCGCGAGCGCTTTACGCTGCTGATGGCGATTTACCTCGGCGGCATGGTGGTGGCCGAGGCCGGGCTCGCCTTAACCGGCGAGCGCGACGCTACCGCGAACGCTGTGCCCCGGAGCGGCCCGCCGCTCGCTCACACGATCCACTTCATTTTCGACGAACAAACCGGGATGGCCGGATTCCCTCAACAGATCGGGGCTTGCGAAAGTGCCGCGCGAACTTGGCGGGAAACCCTCACACGCCATGGCTTCACAGTTTTTCCGAATGCCTTCAGCAACTATGACATGACCTGGATCTCGATTCCGAGCATCCTGAATGAACAGCTACTCGAACGCGCAGGGCAATTCCAACGCCGAAACCATATCGTACCCGGCAACCGGTTGTTTGCCAAGGCAACCGCCCTCGGCTTAGACTTGGCCGTCTATCAATCGGACTTCATGCGGTTCTCCAATGACCGCCATCGCTACCAGCGGGTGCGAGAGTACGATTCCAACGACATATCGGCCATGCTTGCCGTTCCAGCCTCGGTGATGGAGCGCGTCCGCCACCTCTTGGTTTGGTACTTCATGCTGGACCAGCCTTTGGCGGGCTTACTCAAGCTGCGCTTTCCTGAGCTGGCGATGGGCATCCGTATGGGTCCCCTGGCAGTGCGAAGGGTCTGGCCCCAAGTCATTCTGGCGGACATCGTCGCCGCGCAGCGGCCTACTCTCTTCTTCGCTCACTTATTAACACCCCATGCGCCTTTCATCTATGACGCCACAGGCCGCGTGCGGCCGTCCGCGGAATGGAAGGGGCCGCTGGCGCTTTCCGACGCCGAGTATGTAGCCAGATACCGGGACTATTGCGGACAATCGGCCTTCCTAGCTCACCAACTCGATGGTTTCTTCGGCGAGTTACGGAAGGCCGGCATTCTCGACACGGCGCAAGTGGTGCTTCACGGTGACCACGGCGCCCGCGTGCGGGTGGTGAAGAACCTGGAGGAGGCCGAAGACCTCGGGAAAAAGTACCCGCTCGAACCCACGCTTCGTGACCTGTTAGACTCATTTTCAGTTATGTTTGCGGTCCGCACCCCGGGTGCCTCGCACGGCATCGTCAATCCAATCAAAGGCAGCATCTTGTCTTTGCTATGGCTCAATGAAGGGCGGCCAGCTCCAGGCGCGGACTCGGACTTCAACAAGATCTACGTGGCTAGCGAGGACGGAGTTATTGCCAGGTCCATCTCGATTCTGAGCCTGTGGAAGGACTAGAACAAAGTTGTCACGGAAACTCGTCTGCCTGTTTTCGCTCTTGCTCATCGCCCCGGCGCCGGCCAGCGCTTACTTGGACCCTTCGGCGGGGAGTATGATCTTCCAGATGACTGTGGGGGGACTGCTGGCGGCTGGCGCAGCCATTCGGCTCTACTGGAAAACCCTCCGTCATCTGCTCGGCGGCGGCAAGCCGCGGCCCGATTCAGACGGATCCGGTGACGGCCATTGAATTACCTCACGTACTGAAACTCCGGCGACATGGCGATCGCCCAAAGAAAATCCTCCAGGCCATCCGGGGTTGAGACACCAAAGTCACGTGCAGCGATTCGCTCGCCTTGGCTCGGTGGGCGGCCCAGAGCGTGCCGATACACGCGGGCAATCAGCACTTCCTCATCCTTGGTAGGCGCGGCGCGCGGCACCACCGGCTCACCGTTCACGCCGAAATACTGCTGCGGGTCCGGCTCTGCCGCGAAGACAAAAAAACGGATACGCGGGTTGATATCGCTGGCGCGGGAAGCCTGATCGATTCCCACTTTGGCTTGGAATCGCCTCATACCCGCCGGTAGATCGATTACTTGCGTAGACGGCACGGGCGCCGGCAACTCCTTACGCCCCGTCAGATTAGTTTCATACCAAAACGCTCGCGTGCGTGCGGCGTCATAGGAATCGACATTCTGCACCACCAGCCATAACTTACGCTGGCTTGCCGTAAGTTTCACCGCGGCAGGAATCAGAACCTTGTTACTGGCGCTTACCACGCCGCTATCGAACAAGGGCTCCGGCGAGGCGGGCAGTTGGCCCAACATACGCCGCGCGCCGCGATGTAACACCCCGGCCAGCGTAGAGCCGTTCACCAGCTCCAGCGCTTGCAGCATGGTGGGCTGGGTGACGCGCTCGGTCGTCACCTGGTCTCGAATCGGCCGGCCCAGCGAGCGGCCCAGCGTCGTGGATTTCAGCTGCCAATCCCGGGCAAAGGTAGCGCGGCCCGGCTTGCGAGGTTCCAGCAGGCGCCATTCGCCGGTGATCGATGAAATAGCTTCTGAGAACTGCTCCCCGGAAAGCCGCCGCGCCACGGGGCCGCGAAAAACATACGGCTTCGAATCCGGCTCACGCGACGAAGCCATGGCGTAAGTTTTCGAGGTCATGATCCGGCGCAGCAGGTGCTTCATGTCATAGCCGCTCGTGACGAAGTCCGCCGCCAACCAATCCAGGAGCTCCGGCGAAAACGGCCGGGCATCCAGATCGTCCACTGGCTCAATGATCGCCCGCCCGAGCAGCACTTTCCAGAAGCGGTTCACCAGCACGCGCGGCGTCCGTCCGTTGGCCGGCGATGTGAACAATTGCGCGGCAACGGCTTGTTTCTCGATGAGCGTTGCGGCCGTATCCACACTGCCTAATTCCGGGTAGAGGAACTTGGCTTCCGCCTTCTGGCCGGTGGGTGTGTCGCAGCGGTGCATCTCCAGCGGCGCTGCCGAAAAGTAGCTTGCCAAACCGTACGCATCCTTCAACTTCCAGCGGCTAATGAAACTATCATGGCAGGAATTGCACTTCAGATTCACGCCCAAAAACACCTGCGCACTGTTCTGCGCGGCCTGCATTTCCGGAGTCTGTGAGGAATTGATGTCGCCTCGCCAGTTCACGCCAATGAGAAAGCCAGCCGGGTCCTTCTTCGTGGTGGGATTGAGCAGCGCCTGCAGGAACTTGTCATACGCCAGATTGCTCTCCAGCGCCGGACGCAGCCATGGGGTTATCGATTTACGCTCGCCATAGTAGACCACGCCTTCGTCATTGCGGAGATGGTCATTCCAGAACGTGATCCAGTGATGCGAGTACCGTGGGCCGTCGTCGAGCAACATCTCGATCAGGGCTTCACGCTTATCGGAGTCCTTGTCGTTGACGAAGTCATCCAGTTGCTCCGGCGTTGGCAACAGGCCCCAAAGGTCCAGGTAGGCGCGCCGGGCAAATAACGCGTCGTTCACCGGTCCGGCAGGCTCGACCTCATTGGCACGAAAATACGCATCCAGGATCTTGTCCACCGGATGCGTTTCGGAAGATTCGGGCAACGCCGGCGCTTCCAATTTGAGCCCCCGCCACGCGGGAGTAGTAACGGCCACGTCGGCTGCCACCGCGCCGAAGCCGCAGGCCAATAGGACCGTGAACAAGTTCTTCATTGTTGAAACTTCATTCTATCGGTTCCCATCCCGACCGTTATTCATCATTTGTTCACAATCTAGCAGTCAGTTCTTAACCTGCGGTCGCTAATGTGGGTGTCTTAGGGTCGCTCTTGAGCGGTCCCCTCCTCACCATGAAATCCCGAATCTCAACCCTCGCTCTGGTACTCGGAGCAACCCTCAGCGCGCAACAATTGACCGTCGTCAATGGCGCCAGCTTCCGCCCCGAAACCACCGGCGGAGCCTGGACCACGGTGGCCGGAGCCTTCACCAACGTTTCAAATATGACGGCCCCGACGCTGCCGGTCCCCAAGA
>JAYTKJ010000146.1:0-5115 GCA_043730365.1 Acidobacteriota bacterium
CGATTGGAATATCCCACGGCGGTAAGGAGCGCCAGTTCGCGCCGCCGCTCCAGTACGTTGCGAATCAGCACCGCCGCCAAGCCCACCGTGCCCAGCAGCAGACCGAGCGCGCCAAGAGACTGGAACGTTGCCAGATACGTATTCTCCACCCGATGAAAGCCTGCCAGCCGGCTGGCAGAAAGCGAAGCGTCGAAGCCGTGGTCACTGAGCGCGGCCTCCAGTTGCTCAATCACCGCCTGGCGTTGCCAGGGCGGCGCGTCAATCAGGAACACCCGATAGCCCTGCTCGCCCGGGAATGCCTGCAGGAAATTCTTCGCGCCCACCAGCACTTCGCTTTGGAACACGCTGTCGGCCAGCGCGGCCACGAAGCGCAGACGCTGGCCCGTGGGCAGCACCATCTCCTCGCCCAGTTTCTTGTGCAGCACATATTCAAGCGAGTTGGCGTCGGCCGCGGCGGGAATCGCGCCATCGGTGCGGCTCGCTTCGAGCAGCGTCCATGGATCCTGCCCGCCTTCGGCGCCGGCGAAGACCCATCGGCTGGCCTCTTTGAATTGAGCAGGCACGGCGAGGATCCGCGGATTGCGCGGCTCATAGAGATTGAGGCAACTGGCGTCGTCCCCTGGGCGCAGCCGGAAGCTGTGGAATGCGACACCGGGCATCTCAGGCAGGTTCAACTCCTGGCGCCCTTCCAGGCTATTAGGGTCGTGATAGAGGGGACGGACGGACTCGGCAATGATCGGGAATTCATGCGGCGCGGCGGCGGGATCGCGGCGGAACGCATCTACGGAAACGATCAGAAATGTTGCGGAGGCAATCAGCGCGGCGGCCAGCACCGTGCGTCCCGGTCGATAGCCCGCATTCCTCATCGCCAGCGCCGGCAGCGATGCCACCCGCTGCTTCAAGCTACCGGCCAACCGGCTTCGCAGCAAAGCCAGGGCGGCGATCAGCAGCAGCAGTCCGGCGGCGAAAAATCCACCCGCGGCGGGCAAAGCGAATAACGCGGCCGCCGCTAGCACGGCGCAGACGATCGCGACGATGAGCCCGCGGCTGCGCTTGAAATCCGGCGCGTAGGAAGTGAGTTGGCCCGCCAGCAATTGCCGCGGAGCCACGTCGCGCAGCCCGCGCAGCGTCCAGGCAATCGCGCCCAGCGCCGCCAGCATCGCGCCGATCATGCCGCCCAGCAGCGGCCCCGGACTCACCGCCAGCCGCAACTGCCGCGTACCCACCGCGTCCACCCACCACGTGCTCAGCCCGAACAGCACCAGCGCCGCATACGCCACGGCGGCCACCGCGCCGATCAACGCGCCGGCCGTGGCCAGCACCGCGCCTTCGGTCAAAAACAGCCGCCGCACCGCCCTCGGAGCAAAGCCCACCGCGCGCAGCAGTCCCACTTCCGCGGCGCGCTGCTCCACGCCCAGGCGGAAGAACAGGCCGGCCAGCATCAGCGCCGCCGCCATCAGGAAGAAGCTGAAGTAGGAGAAGTATTCGCCAAAGTCCGTGGCCCCGCGCGACGCTCCCAGGTTCTGTTGGCGCAGCGCGATCGGCGTCAGGCCATTGGCCACTGGATCAAGCGAGGCCCGCAGCCGCGCGCCGAAAGTCTCGGCGGACGCCCCCGGCGTGAAGCGAATCGCCGTCAGCTTGCCCCAGCGCGATTGCCACAACTGCTGTCCGCGCGCCAGCGGGATGAAGGCTTTAGGCGTGGTGCGGTACTTGTCCCAGTAGTCTTCATCTTTGGGGCGAATCTTGCTCAGGTTCATCGGGAATGGCGGGTCCCAATCGGCTACGTTGGCGGCGTCGGTGATGCCCGGATAGCGCGGGGCCAGATCGGCATCGGCGGCCAAGCCGCGCATCGGGACCGCCGCAGCCGCCGTAAATTCAGCATGCTCGGTGGACATCCGGCCGTTGTCATGCCACACCAGATACTCCATCGTCACCTGGTCACCGGCTCTGATTTGCAGATCCTGCGCGGCCCAATCGTTGAAGACAATCCCATCGGAGCCCGTGGCGCCCACCGCTCGCGGAGCGAGCGCGGCCACCAACGAATACGGCAACTCGCGGCCGTTCGCTTTCATCGCCGTCGCCATGTAGGTAAACAGTGGAGTGACTCCAGCCAGACCCGCTTCGCCCGCCGCTTTGGTCGCAGCCTCCGCCATCTTGTCGCTGAAGACTCCGGCGGCGGCCTCGAGTTGCCCGGAGCCGCGGTCTTCAAAGACCCGCATCCGCAGCCCCAGATCTTCCAATGTGAAGCGGCGGCGCAACGCGGCGTCGAGCCCAACTTGTGCGGAAACGATCGTGTTCACGCGCCCGGCGGCGTCAAGCTCCTTTTGCAGATGCGCCAGCGGCACGAATAGAGCCTTCACCTCGCCCTGCTGCGGACGTAACGCGAACTCGCCCATCTGCGCCGGAGCGAGGATCGACTTGGCCGTGAAACGAACGGCGGGAACAGCGGCTTGCTTGCGGCCGAACACAGATTCAGCGGGGATATCGGTAGGTTTCTCCAACCGCAACAACAGCGTGTCGCCGGCCTGCGCGCCAATCTCGGCGGCCAGCGCCGGACTCATCACCGCATCGCGATTGATGAGACCCGGCGACGCCACTTGCTGAAAACGCCAGAACCGCTCATCCACGCCGTAGACCGCCACACCCGCCGCTCGCCGTCCATTGGCTTGCTGGCTTACCATGCCTTCCAGCACCAGCATCGGTGCAGCGCCAGGGTCTATCTCGCCTGCCAATTGTTCGCGGAACAGCGTGCCGCTGGTGACTACCGATTCGACCCGGCCAAGGCGTTCGAGCGTCAGCCGCCGCAAACTGGCGCGCACCGATTCGCCCACCAGCAGCGCCCCGGCCAACACCGCCACCGCCGTCGCCACGCCGGCCACCACCGCCAGATTGGAGCGGGAGTGAAAGAGGAGGCTCCGCCGCACCAAACCAAAACGCGTCATCATGCCGTCAGCCTGCCGTCCACCAGTCGCAGTACGCGGCCCACTCGCGCCGCCATCGCCTCGCTATGCGTGACCACGATCAGAATTGTTTTCCGGGAGCGATGCAGATCGAGCAGCAGGCCGGTGACGGTTTCCGCCGAGCGCGCGTCCAGATTACCAGTGGGCTCGTCGCACAGCATGAGGAGCGGCTCCCGGATCAACGCGCGGGCGATTGCCACACGCTGCTTTTCTCCGCCCGACAACTGCGCGGGGAGGTGATCGAGGCGAGACGCCAAACCGACGGTATCGAGGAGTTGGCGCGCCCGCGGCTCGGCGCCCGCATCGGGTGTGCCCACCAGCGCCGGCAGCAGCACGTTCTCCAGCACCGTGCATTGGGGCAACAGGCAGTGATCCTGAAAAACGTAGCCGATGCGCCGATTGCGGAACGCGGCCAGCCGCTCGTCGTCCAGCGCAAAAGGATTCTCGCCTTCCAGCGTGATGGTGCCGGCGGTGGGCCTTTCCAGCGCGCCAAGCACCGAGAGCAGCGTAGTCTTGCCGCTGCCGGACGGCCCCATGATGGCCGCCGCCTCGCCCCGGGCAAGCTGCAGATTGACGCCGCTCAGAATCGGCAGAGCGCCGCCCGGCGAAAGATATTCTTTGGTGAGCGATTCTACGTGGAGCAAACCGCTAGCGTAGCATTTGAGGCCAAACGCTCAGGCAATCTCGAGTTCGATCTGCTTCTTCTCCGGATTGAGCGCCAGGATCTTGAACTGACGCACTTGGCCGTGGCGCATTCCGCTTGGCTCACTCGGTGGCGCCGTAGGGGCCGCGCTGCTGGACGGACCAGCGTTGCTGACCGCGCCCGCCTTCCATTTGGCTGCGAGCATCGCCGTCAACGAGCCCAGGTCGGCCGCGCCCGAAGCCTTGGGCGGTGGAGGCGGAGCAGCCTCGGGCACGGACGGAGGAGGAGCCACCTCCACCGGCTTCTCTTCCACCTTGATGCGGCACACGCCGCGCACGCCTTCGGCCAGTTCGATCTTGGCCGAATTGGCATGAGCCTCAATGACGCGGCCGGTGACCACGTCGCCCACCTTGTGCTCGGCAATGTACTCGTCGGCCGAAGTCGGCTCCAGCGTCTTCATGCTGAGGCGAACGCGCCGGCGCTCGTCGTCCAGTTCGGTCACCTGCGCCTTGATCACCTGGCCCACGGTGAGCTTTTCCTTGGGATGCTCGAGGCGCTTCTCGTTGGTGATGTCACCCACGTGAATCATGCCCTCGATGTCGCCGCCCAGATCGACGAACGCGCCAAAGTTGGCCACGCTGGTGATGGCAGCCTCAACCACTGCGCCTTTCGGATACTTCTGCCGGGCTTCCACCCACGGGTCGCCGAGCGCCTGCTTCAAGCTCAGTGCGATGCGCTTGTCTTCCGGCTTGATGCCGATGATGTCGACCTCGACGATCTCACCTTTCTTAATGATCTCGTCGGGCCGGCGCTGCTTCTTGGTCCACGACATCTCCGACACATGGATCATGCCTTCGACGCCGGGCTGCAGCTCGACAAACGCGCCGAAATCGGTGAGGCGCACCACTTTGCCGCGCAGCCGCTGGCCAATCTGAATGCTGGCGATCGCAGCGGTCCACGGATCGGCCTGGAGCTGCTTCATACCCAGCGCGATCTTCCGCTTCTCGCGATCGATCTTGAGAATCTTCACCTGCACGCGGTCGCCGGTGTTGACCATCTCGGCGGGCTTGACATTGCGCTGCCAGCTCATTTCGGTGACATGCACCAAGCCGTCCACGCCGCCCAGATCCACAAACGCGCCGAAGTCCATCACGCTGCGGACCGTGCCCTCGACGACCGAGCCTTCCGTGAGCGCGTCGAATGATTCTTCTTTGGCCTTGGCCGAGCGCTCCTCAAGCAGGCAGCGGCGGTCCACCACCACGTCTTCCTTGGCCACGTCCAGCTTGGTGATGCGGCACTCGATCTGCTGGCCCACCAGCTTTTCCATTTCCGCCTGATCGCGAGCGCCGCTGCGGGAGGCAGGTAGAAACGCCCGCGCGCCCACATCCACGCGCAAGCCGCCCTTGATCAGTTCTTCCACAGTGCCGGTGATGGTGGCCTTTTCGGCGAACGCCCGTTCGAGCCCGCTCCAATCCTTGGGCACGATCACCTTGAACATCGAAAGCTGGTAGT
>JAYTKJ010000147.1:0-7586 GCA_043730365.1 Acidobacteriota bacterium
TCGGGGGCCAGCACGTATTCGTGCCACTTAGCCACCACCTTGAAGTTCTCCATCGTCTTCGAACTCTTAAAGATGCCGGCCATCGCGTAATAGTCCGCGGTCGGAATCGGATCGAACTTGTGATCGTGGCAGCGCGCGCAACCCACGGTAAGCCCCATGAACGTGCGCGCAGCGGTGTCGAGTTGCTCGTCGACGATATCCATCTCCATCTTCACCGGGTCGTCTTCGGCCAGCATCTTGGCGCCAAGCGAGAGGAAGCCGGTGGCCGTCCAGCGTTCAAAGCGCGTGGGCAGATCGGCAGCCGCGGGCAGCAAGTCACCGGCCAGTTGTTCGCGCACGAACTGGTCATACGGCTTGTCCTTATTGAACGCCTGAATCACATAGTCGCGATAGCGCCAGGCGTGGCGATAAACAAGATTCTCGTCGAGCCCGTTTGAGTCGGCATAGCGGGCGACGTCGAGCCAATGGCGGCCCCAACGTTCACCGTAGCGAGGCGATTCCAGCAGCCGGTCGATCACCTTGGCAAAAGCGTCCGCCGAAGAGTCCGCCAAAAACGCGCGCACGTGCTCTTCGGTGGGAGGCAGTCCTGTCAAATCAAAAGTTGCGCGGCGAATGAGCGTGCGCTTGTCGGCAGGTGCCGCTGGCCGCAGCCCTTTGGCCTCAAGCCCAGCCAGCACAAAACGATCGAGAGGAGACTTGGCCCAACCGGCATCCTGTACGGCAGGCGCGGGCGCTTCACGCGGGGCGTCAAAGGCCCAGAACTTAGACTTGGCCGCGCCGGCAGCGGATCCCGAAGCAGCACCCCAAGGCGCGCCACGCTGGATCCACTCGGTGAGAGCGGCGACCTCGCTATCTTTGAGGGTGCCCGAGGGCGGCATCTTCGGCACGCCCGCGGCGCCCGTCACGGCTTTGATCATCAGGCTCGCTGCCGGTTGCCCCGCGACCACGGCGGCCCCGCGGCCCCCGCCCTTTAGAATGTGTTCGCGGCTATCGAGTACGAGTCCGGCCATCGGAGCCGAACTGCCATGGCACACTTGGCACTTGGCCACCAGCAACGGCCGCACGTTCTTTTCAAAGAATGCCGAGTCGTCTTCTGCCGCGAAACCAGCCTGCACAAGGAGAAGCCCGGCGACAAAAAGCCGGCGCGAAGAGACACACTTTTCCATCTGCTCCGATTTTACTCCAAATCGATTTTGCCCAAGGATAGGTCGTTGGTACCGGTTCGCCCCTAGTCCTTTACGACCTTCCCTTCAGATGCCATGGACTTCTCGATTTCCTCCCAGCGCCCACTATCGCTTTGCGCGAACTGCGCCCACTTTCCAGGAACCGGTTCGCCCCGTCTGGCGTAGTCCAGGATTGCGTCCACCAACCGCCTTCGATTTGCGTCGAGACCCTTTACTGACGCAAGGAAGTTGACGATGCGCTCGACGTGCGACCGGAACGCGCCCGTGCGCGGAGTGTGGCCTTGCTCGAGGAACGCACACAGTGCGAACGTCGTGAGTCTGGCGCGCTCCTCCGCGTTGTCACCGGCCATCCCGCCGTCGCCCTCCAGTTCGGCGGCCAACGCCAGGAGCAAGTCTTCGGGGGACTGCGGACGAGCTTGTTTTGGGGCAGCCGCGGGTCGAACGAATCGGCCCAAGACACTTTGGATCAGGCCAAGCCCTTTATAGGTTGGCGGCGATCCTTCATCTGGATCACTGTCCTCTTCCATGGCAGGGTCATCATCAAAATCTTCGGCCAAAGGCGCGGCAGTGATGTCAAAAGCATCAGCGTCCTCAAAATCAAGGTCCCCGCCAACAGGAATCACCCGCGTCTCAGGCAATTCGCCAGGCCGGTCCCCAGTGCGCTGCACCACAGCCACCAACGACATTTCGCGGCTGGCCAGCCCATAGGTCGAGCTGAGTTCCAGCAGCCGCGCACTAATCCGGTTCTCCTTTCGTTTCTCCAGGGGGGCCTCAGCGTTCACACTCGGATACCGGCTCTCCCAATCGGTAATGAGGCGCGCGCCCTGCAGCAGCCGGACCGTTTCACCCTGAGCATCGTCCCCGCCGTCGAGAGGCAGGCGCAAACTGCCCCCACCATCCCACGTGAGCGCGAGTTCGTCATCGCCGGTTTGGCAAAACAGCATCACCGGTGTCCCGCTAAATACGCAGGCCGGCGGCTCAGGCTGCACGCCTGCTGTGGTGGCTTTGAGCCCCGACGCCACCGGCCGCCCGGCCGCAGCGAACAGATCCACCGCCGCAAGATCGACGCGCTCCTCCGGCGTAACGTAACGGCTCACTCCGCCGGTCTGACGCGCCAATAGCGCGAGAAAGCGATCCTGGCTGGCGCCGCCGATGCCGAGGCAATGCAACCTGGTCCCCGTCGCGAGCGCCTTGGCCAGGATTTTCTCGGTGCCGAACACTTCGCCATCGGTGAAGATCAACACGTCCCCACGGCCAGGCCCGAGCACTTCAACCGCGGCCTGAAACCCGTTGGCGAGTTCGGTTCCGCCATCTGCCGTCACTTCTTCGAGAAACCGATGGGCCTTGTCCCGATTCTTACGGCTGCCCGGCAGGAGCTTCGAGTGGAACGCCTTGGCGTGGCTGCTGAATGCCACCAAACCAAACTGGTCTGTCTCGGAAAGGGCGCCGAGGCACGCTTTGATGGCGCGCGTAGCCTGCGCGAGACGCGTGCCTTCCATCGATCCAGAGTGATCGAGCAGGATCACCGTGCGCCGCGGCGTGTTCGGATTGGAGCCGAAGCCTGGGGAAGGCACGATGGCCGCAAAGCGGCGCGTCCCATCGCTGGAACGCCCGCCGAGAACCTGCGGTGTCACGGCGCTGAAATGCGCGTCCAGCACCAGGTCCCGATTGGGAATGTCTTTTTCCGGCGCGAGCGCAACCCGGTTTTGCCCGCCGTGCTCACGCCTCACTCGCACGGCATGGGTCGGCGAGCCCAGTTCGTCAATCTCGAGTGGGCTGGTCACCGTCAACTCGAAGCCCACCTGATGCAGCGCCGCGGCGTCCCGGCGATAGGGCGGCAGGATGACGTCGCCGAATATGTCCGGCGGCAGTTCAAGCTCGCCTTCGCCCGGCCCGGTCACCGCGAACTTCGCGAGCGGGTGATAAGACGGCGCCAGCGTGAAGGGGAACCGGAAACGAAAACCATCGTCGTGCAACTCGACTCCGGCCATGATGTCCAGATACACCGTCACCGTCTCCCCAGGCCGAATGTTCCCAACCGTGAGATTGACCGCGCCGTCGCCGTGCAACCGTGCCAGCGCCGAAAGACTTCCATGCGCAATGCCCCGCTCGTACTCCTTGACAGCGGCCTCGGTGGCGCGCAGCTCGGAGTGGGACTCGAAGCCGTCTCCGGTAATACGAAACGCGCGCATGGCCGCGTCGCGAGGCAGGACAAAGCAGTAGATCACTTCGAGCGGCCCGGCGGCTGCCGATTGAAACACATGCTGCACCGTCAGCCGGGCACCGGCCGGCAGCACTTGGCCAGTCAGCCACAGGCGTTGCATGGCCAGCGGTGCGGTCTTGCCGGTAGCAGCCACTCGGGGTTCAAAACATCCTGTCAAAATCATTCCTGCCTCCTCGGCTTCTTGGGGTTCGATTCCAGTAGTGCGGTCAACTGCTGAATGGCCGCGCGCACCTGCTTCATTCGCCACGGGCTCATGTCAGCTCGAGCCATTACAAAAACATCGGGCGCCACGGGATGCTGCCACCAAGCCGTGGGCGGCGCCACGGCGGAAGGCTTCGGCTGCCGGTCTTCGAGCGACACGGCAATCTCGGAGAGCATCCGGCCTTCCGATTGCAACGACTTAATCCGCTTCAAACGCGCTACATGCGCGGCGGTGTAGACCGCCTCCCGGCCAGCTTTCACTGGCCCATCCACCAGCCCTCGGGTGATGTAGAAGCGGATGGTCCGCGCCGGGATGCCGGATTCATCCGCCAGTTCCGACAGTGTCTTCTCTGCGTCCATCCTGCTATGAGCAGACTAGCTGATTAATTTGACACTGTCAAGTAGTGTCAAATTAAATACCGGCTACTGGGCCGTGACCGAAGGGAGCGGTTTAGTAGAGCCGGATGCCGCGCGGGCCCGGCGGGCGGTGGAGGTGCACGGCGTCGACAAAGCGAACCTTGTTCGTCGTGCGCGTCATCACCAGTGAGTGTGTGCGGCAGCCCTCGCCGAAGTATCGTACGCCATTCAAAAGCGCGCCTTGCGTGACACCGGTGGCGGCGAAGATAATCTGCTTGCCGGGCGCCAGATCGCGCGCCGAATAAATCCGTTTCGAATCGCGGATGCCCATTTTGGCGATGCGCTCTTCCAGTTCCGGAGAGTTCACCACCAGCCGCCCCAACATTTCGCCATGCAGACAGCGCAGCGCGGCCGCCGTGATCACGCCCTCGGGCGCACCACCGATGCCGAAGACAGCATCGACACCAGCGCCTCGCACGGCCGCCGCGATACCAGCCGAAAGATCGCCATCGTCGATGAGACGGATGCGGGCGCCCGCGGCGCGAATGTCGGCGATGAGTTGCTCATGACGCGGCCGGTTCAGCACGCAGATGGTGAGTGCCGATACTTCACGTTCCAGGCAACTGGCAATGGCGCGGAGGTTGTCGGCCACCGGCGCATCGAGATCAAGCGCGCCCCGGCAAGCCGGACCGGCGATGATCTTTTCCATGTAACAATCCGGTGCGTGCAGCAGGCCACCGGGCTCGGATGCGGCGAGCACCGCGATCGAATTAGAGGCGCCGGTGGCACAAAGGTTAGTGCCCTCGAGCGGGTCCACCGCGATGTCGACCTTCGGATACGTAACCCCCGCCGGAGGCTTCGCTCCCACCTGCTCTCCGATATAGAGCATCGGAGCTTTGTCCCGTTCACCCTCACCAATGACGATCGTGCCGTCAATCGGGACATGCTCAAACTCGCGGCGCATGGCCTGCACGGCGTTCTGATCTGACCGGTCGGGTTCACCCCGGCCCATCGTGCGAGCCGATTCAATCGCCGCTTCTTCAACGACGCGGACAAATTCCAGCGCGAGACCTTCCATGTTGAGAACCGCCTAGCTCGCCAATGAGTCGATGACTTTGCGCATGTTCTCAAATGACTTCGCCATGCCCGGCGCCGGGTTGTCGGCGTCAATCTCGTACTCGAGCATGCAGCCGCCCTTGTAGTTCATGGCCCGGAGTTGGGCGAAGATCTCGCGGATCGGCATGATGCCTTCACCGACGATGCACTGGCTCTCGCGCGCCTTGGGGCCCTTGAAATCCTTGAGATCTTTGAAGTGCATGTCATGCAGTCGAGACCCGGCCAGCTTGATCGACTCCACTACGTCCAAGCCCGTGCGCGCCGTGTGGCCGATGTCGATACAGAGGCCCACCAGCGGGTCCATGCCCTTGATGGCTTCCAGCACCGATTGCGGCGAGGGGAAGTGTTTGTCCTCCGGGCCGTGATTGTGAATCGCCAGCTTGATCTTGAATTCCTTGGCCAGCTTGTGAACCATCGGCAGGGTCTCGTGGGTGGGCGCGCACACGATCGTGGGCATGCCGCAGGCCTTGGCATACTCAAACATCTTGCGCAGCTTGGCTTCGTCCTTGTCGGCGAGGCTGATGTTGCCGCCACTCAGAATCTTCAGGCCAGCCGCGGCGAATTCCTTGCGGGCGGTGACGATCTCCTCCGGCGTGCTCGTGTACTTGAGATGGTATTCCTTGACGCTCACGTACTGCAGGCTGAGCTTCTTGACTGTCTCAATCGCGTCTGCGCGCGAGAGCTTGCGCATCGAGTAAGTGGCGACGCCGAGCTTGAAGGGCATCTTGGCGCTTTTGGCGAATAGCGACGGCATGGCGGCGGACGCAGCCGTAGCCGCGAGGAAGGATCGGCGTGTGGTCATGGCCTTAATAGTTTACAAGACCAGGGCCGGGCGCTGCCGGGCCACGGGGTGCTGACGCTCGGAATCAACATCCCGTTTCCGAGATGGAAGCCGTGACCGCAGGGAGCGGTGTTCGGTCGTCGGATTAGCGGTCTACCGGTGCTTTGCGGGCAGCGGGAGGTATTCAGGCGCGCTGCCTGTGGTGCCCCAGACCTGCGCAACATTCAGCATGCCCCCGATCGCCTGATAGGTCCCAACCAGCGCCGCCAAATCCACTACGCCCTTTTCGCCGAGCACGGTCTTTGCCTTCAGAAACGTGGCATCCGTAACAACGTGGTGGCGGAGCAACTCGGTGGCAAAATCGTAGGCTGCGGCCTCGTCTTCCTTGGCGGCGGCGGGTCGCTTGCCCTCGCGAACCTGCGCCAGGGCGGCGGCTGAAGCGCCTTCCTTAATGGCGAGAGGATAGTGAATGAACCACTCGTACGGCGCCTCCGCCTCCCGGGCCGTCACCAGGATTCCGAACTCCACGAGCCGGTTCGAGAGCGACGACTTCCACCGGAAATGGTGGTAGAGATCCACCATCGCCTGCCCGGCATTCGGACTGCGGAGCAGAATGTTCCAGGGCCCCCCGAGCCCGACGCGGGTTTCCTTCATCATGCGTTCGGCCAGCGCGCGCTGATCGCCGGCCGTGTCATCCAGTTTCAGTTGCGGGAAGCGACGTGGTTGCGCGCCAAGCGCGGCCACGGATAGCCAGACTGCGGCGAGCACCATCGTGGGCTTGAAAAAAGCGGCTTGCACGACTGGTGAGTGTATCATGCCTCCGGCCCTGTACTCGATGTGGGGTGCCCACTCTCGGCCCGATAGCGCCGGGCTAACCAAACCGCCATGGAGGAGCGAATGAAAGACAGCGTCGTACACAGAAGACGCGGTTCGAAGGTAGACGATCATGCAGTCGAAACGTCACGAACAGGGGCTGACCGATGGCCTTCAGATGAGGGAGTCGCCGTCGGTAACTCGAACTGGCCAGCCGGCAGGTGAACGCCACGCGATACTCAGGATGGGAAAGTTCTCCACCTTCTTCACCAGCCACAGCACGAATTCGTAGGTCTTCTGCACGGTCGGCGGCGCGTAATCTCGTACTCTGCGCATATCGATAAACTCCTCAAACGCGGAATGCGACGGAAAGTTACGATACTCGCGACAATTTTTTTGACCGAGACGGAGTCTCGGTCAAGGGAAAAGAATCAAGAAAACACTTCCCGGCCACAACGAAACCCGATACTGACGTACCTGTTGGCAGGGTGGCTGTCTCTGCGACACGCGGCCCGCAGGTACCGCGCTCCACTGAAGAAGCTCGCCCCCCGCAGCGCCCGTCGTTCGGATCCCTCTTCCCAAGGGCTTGACGTCCACTCCCAGATATTCCCAGCCATATCCAGAAGGCCCGTGTCGGGCGTCGCCCCCGCTGGGAACAACCCAACGGGCGTCCGCCCTTTGCCCCAACTCTCCTCGTAGTTGGCATGCTCGACTGCCGGAGGTTCGTTGCCCCACGGATAGCGCCTCGGCTTTTCACCCGGTGCCCGCGCGGCGAACTCCCACTCCTCCTCGGTCGGCAACCGCCCGCCCGCCCACTGGCAGTATGCCTCGGCTTCCGCGCAGGAAACGTACACCATCGGCAAACTCGGATGCTCCTTCTGTTCGTCCCATTTCAGATCCTCGCCCGGCG
>JAYTKJ010000148.1:0-45829 GCA_043730365.1 Acidobacteriota bacterium
ATGGCTTCCGGACCTTCCGTGTCCAGGAACTCGCCCTTTATCACTCACTTGGGAAATTACCTGAGCCCAAGCTAACCCACGGATTTTTCTGACGAACCATCCATTCTATCTCCGAACTTATTCAGCGCGCCCACCCCGTTCACACGGCGTTGGCTTCGTGAAACGGAGTCTTCAGCAGCGAGAACATCTTTCGTTCGGGAGCGGCCTTCATGTCGAATGTCGTTGTTGCTAGGACCAGCCGAGATCCTTCAACGCGAGGCCGGCGTTCCATATCTTGGTCATATGAACAATTTTGTCCTTCTCGAACTGCATAACATAGACGTAGTCCGTGCTCGTGTGACGGCCCGTCGGCGGAACCGGGCCGCCGGGGCCCGTATGGGTTCCGTGGAAGACGCCGTAGGCAGCGACATTGTTCCGGGTGGCGTCGGTGGCAAACGACTTTACCTCGTAGCGGCCGTCAGGTAAGACCGTCCTTAGGCCCTTCATCCAGTCTGTGTACTGTGCGAGCGTCTTTAGGTCGAGCAGCGGCTCGGCTTGGGCGGAGAAGGTCGCGTTCGGTGTGCAATAGGCGCTGCAGGCCTCCCATCCCTTACCTGTCTCGCAGGCCTCGAAGAAGGCTTCGGCAATGCTTGTGATTGATGCCATATTGACCCATTCAAAATAACATGAATTGGGCCTACAGAGCGGATCGTACGTCCAGAAGACATCCCCCGTACATAGGGATGCCCAACCCAAGACGCTAAGGCCGCGAGGCGCGCGCGGTCTCGCGGCTTATCTACAGCCAGCGCTCCAGCCAATCAAACGCCTCGTCCTGCATGGTGGGCGTGAAGCTATGCGGCACGTCATGAAACGACCCGCGGAAGCGCTCCTTCATGCCGGCTTTGGCGTAGATCTGCTCGAGTCGCGTGATGGCGCCCTGCATCGCGTCCACCGGAAATAGCGCGTCGCGCCGGCACTGCTGCACCAGGAGCGCTCCCGGTGCATGCAGACCAGCCACGTCAGGGAGGTCCATCACGTTAAACAGTCCCGGCACGTAAACCATCCACGTGTGATTGCGCAAATGATTGCGGAGTTGCGCGTGGAACTCAGTCATCCAGCCCATGACGCAGGAAGCCTTGATACGCGGATCGGCGCCGATCAGGTAGGCGGTGCGCAGGCCACCGATGGAGAGGCCCAGGCAACCGATCCGGCCGGGATTCACTTCGGGGCGCGAGCATAGATAATCAACCGAGCGGCGGTCATCCCAGGCCAAGATTCCTGGCCACGTGGCGCCTGACGTGAAGATGGTTTTCGCCGTGAGATGCTCAAACTCGCTGCACAGCGAGTCAACGGCGCGGCTCCACTCGACGGAGTTCCGGTCCAGCGCGGCCAGTGCAGTGAGGCGGGCGCGGAACACGGGCGGCGCGGTGGCGGTGTCCATCGCTTCGACGCGCAGACGCCGGGCGCCGAAGTAGAAGCCGTCAATGATGAGCACCACAAAGCCACGGCGCGCCAGTTCTTCGGCGTAGGGCCGGCCATAGGCGCCCCGCCGGAACTCGGTGAGAAAGGCGGGGTCGTCCGGTGACGAAAGAATTTTCTCATGGCCCCACACGTAGCGGCCGCTGTGATCGTGGATGGCAATCAGTCCCGGCTTGCCGGCACGCTGCTGGTCTGGAATGAGCAGCCAGCCGGGAATGGAATGCTGCGCGGTGGCGGTGATGGTGAGGCGCTCGATGCGGAAACCGTCGCGGCGCTCGGTGGCTTCGATTTTCGCCGACAACGGCACCGCCGCCGGATGGTAACTGAGCATCCGGATCAGTTCCGGGCGCGCAGCCTTCTTCCAAGCATCGAGTTTCTTCCAACGGGGATCGAGGAAGCCGAGGGTGCGGTGTTGGGCTTGGCTATTGGCTTCGAGCAGCGGGAAAAGATTGGCGAGATCGGGCGCGGCGGCAGCGGCGGCGGATCCGGTGGCGAGAAGCGAGGAGAGCAGGCGGCGGCGAGTAAACATTTGGACGACGAGTCCAGCTTAGTACAAGTTCAGAAGCGCCAGTCCATCCCGACCAGCGGGAACAGGCCGAGCTGCTCGCCGAGTTGCGTGGTGTTGGTGGCGCGATTCCAACCGATGCCACCGATGTTACGGCGGTTGAACGCGTTCTGTACGCCGATGAAGACCAGCAGCGGCTTATCGCGAAACGTGAAGGTGCGGTCCGCGCGGATGTCGATCCGGAGATAGTCCGGGAGCCGCAGAGCGTTGACGCGGGTGAGGTCAAAAATCCCGCGCTGCTGGAGCCTGGAGACGTCTTCGAGGAACGGCGTGTAGGGACGGCCGGCCAGGTAGGCCGCACGTCCTGAGAACTCCCACTTCCTGTTGAGGCGATAACCTCCCACCAGATTCGCGATGCGCGGATAGTCGTAAACCGAAGGACGCCGGATGCCATCCAAGCCGGCTTGACGCGAGCGGAGCCAGGCGAAGTTGGCTTGGCCGAACCACTTGTCGGTGAACTTCTTTTCGACGAAGAACTCGACGCCGCGCACCCGTCCGCGCCCGGCACTGGTGAGCGGAAAGAGAATGTCTCGCACCGCGAACGTGTCGCCCACGTTGGCCAGCGAGAGGGCCGGGAATTGCGTGGAGACCGGATAGTCCTTGTAGTTTTTCGCGTACGCCTCGACGGTGAAGCGCAGGGTCGGGGTCGCAATGTAAGTCAGGCCGGTCACATAGTGGTCAGCGCGAAACGGGACGAGGTTTCTGTTCTGCGGGAAAGCTGACAGAAAAATGAAAAACGGTTGTTGGAAGTATTGGCCGTACGAAGCGCGCCACGAGAGTTTGTCTGTCAGGCGGAGGCTCAGACCCGCGCGCGGGCTCAGGCGGAGCTTGCCGAGATAGTCGTAGTGATCGAAGCGGCCGCCGAGCGTGACATTGAGGCGTTTGGTGAGATCTCGAGTGGTTTGAACATAGCCTCCGCTTTGATTGGCGCGGAAGCTGCGGCGGAGGAAGAAGGGGTTGAGGTCCCGCTCCAGAGTGTAAGGACTGTTGGTCCTGAACGGCGACTGGGTATTGTAGTTGATGCTGAAGAGCTTGAAAGAGGCCCCCGCCTGGATCTTGCCGACCATCGAAGACTGCGAAACAAGATCGTACTTGAGCGTTGTCTCGCCTTCCCGCGAGTCATCTGAATAGATGAGCGGCGCGCGCGCGATGACAGTGTCCACCGGAACGCCTGGCGGACGCGGACCGTTGCGAATCAGGTCCCGCACCATTGAACCCACTTTGGCCTCGGAGTGCGTCACGCCGAGTAGACCCACGGTGTTGCCGCCGAGTAGGCGCTGCCAATTGAATCCATTGGCCGAGCGCCAGCCGTCGTAGCGAATGTCGAGGTTGTTGACTTCTTCGTCGTCCGCTTTCTGCTCCTCGCGCGCGCCCAGGCGGATGTTGTCGACGCCCGAAACGGAGACGGCCCAGACGCGATCGCGCGGCGTCAAATCATAGAGGGCCTTGGCGTTGAAGGTGTAGAGGATGGGCACGCCGCCGAAGCCGACATCCTTGGTGAAGGCGTCAAGAAACGAGCGCCGGGCGGAGACGATCCAAGACCCGCGATTCTTCTTGATGGGGCCCTCGAGAATCGTACCGCCGCCCGCAAAGCCCAGCGTGACGCGGCCGCGAAAACGCTCGCGGTCTCCTTCGCGCTGCGCGATCTGCAGCACCGAGGACGTGCGATTGATGTAGGGCGCCGGATAGCCGCCCGTGAGGAACGTGACGTCCTGGATGAGTTCGGAATCGAGCATGGAAACCGTGCCGCCGGCTGAAGCAAAGTTGGCAAAGGCGTTGATGTTGGGGATCTCGATGTTATCGATGATGAAGAGGTTTTCAAGCGGCGAGCCGCCGCGCACGATGATGTCGTTGCGAAAATCGTTGGAGCCGATGGCGACGCCCGGCAGCGTCTGCACGTATCGCGAGACGTCCTGCAGGGAGCCGGCGGTCTTGGAGATTTCCTGGCGCGTGATCAGGAAGCCGGAACTCTTGATTTCTTCCGGCGCAATGAAGACGCTTTCGGTGACAGTCACTTCCTGCCGCTGACTTTCGAGGCGCGGCAAGGTGACCTCGACTCGCCCGTCCAGACCCGCTCGCACCTCGATGCCCGTGCGGCGAATGGCTGGGCGCCCGGCCGCTGTCACTTCAATTTCATAGACGCCGGAGCGTAGATCGGGGAGGCGGAAGGCGCCCTGCGCGTCAGAGTCAGCGCAGCGGTCAAGTGTAACGATGCAGATGCGCGCCTTTGCGCGGTCGGGAGTAGCAGTGCCCTCTTCGACCACTGTGCCTGACAACCCTCCGACGCCAGTAGTATCTTGCGCCACGAGGCAAAGAGTAAGTGAGAACCAAACGAGACCGGCTGCCTTCATCTTTGCCGTCTGATGCCAGCGAGGCTTCGGCCGGTGCTAAAACTGCAGCGTTACGCCCGCACACGGTCATACGGCGGCATAGGTCCCCGCATGAAGCGCGACTCGCGTTGCGCCCGGTACCGTACGGCGAGATGCGGAGTATCCACGCGCTTCCCGTTGGCAAAAGCCGAGTCCATCACCGCCTCGGTTACGCCGGTAGCAAGCAGCGTCCGCTCGGGCGGATAGAATTCCTTGCCCTGCACGATCGTCTGTTCCACCCAGTAGCTCAGCCCGTTGCCGTGGCTCCAGGGGCGGCCCCATTGCGTGAGAAAGCAGCACACGGCCGGGTCGTTTTGCCCTTCGATCTCAGCGGCGAACCCGCCCTGCAGCGTGTGGCCAGTGAGCATGTAGAGGACGCCTTGCAAGCCGCTCTTGTAGCCCATCAGGAAGAGCATCGGCTTCTTGACGGTCTCTTCCACGCGGCCGCGTTGCAGGGTGTCGTCGTGCCGCATCGCCTCTTCCAGCAGATTGCGCGCCCAGGGATTGGCTTCGGTCCACTTCCAGACCTCGGGGCCTTCGATGCATTGCACCCAATCGACGCCGGTCTCGCCCCCTTGACGCCGTTCGACCATGCCTTGATAAATCTCGATGCCGTGGTAGCCGTAGGCTTCGCGGTCACCGTAAAAGTAACCGACGGCACGCTTCACCGGGGCGTCCAGCGGTAACTCCAGCGCGGGCCGCCGCCAGGTGAGCGTGAGCGACGTGCCGGCGATGAGGGGAAACTTCAGCTCGCGTGACCAGTCGAACATTTGCTTGGCCTTCCTCCACTCGGTGGAGAAGTGCTTGTCGAAAAACATCGGCAGGGCGCGGCCGGTCTCGCGGTAAGTCTTGACGATCTGCTCCATCAGCTCATAGCGCGGATAGAGCTTCTGGCCCTTCTCGTTCGATGGGTAGTCGCCGTGTTCGCCGATGAGCACGACGCCCTGAATGCTGGGCACGATCGCCTCAGCCACGCCGCGCTTTAGCGGAATCGAGTGCTTGGCCGCCTCTGCCCGCCCGATGTCGCGGGCTTCGGGCGTCTGGGCGATGTACATGGCGGCGATGTCCAGTTGCGATGGGTGTGGCTTGCCATCCCAATAGTAGCCGCGCAAGATGTTACCGACGAAGACGTCCGCGTGCGAGTTGCGGTAGTAAGTGGTGATGATGGCGGCGACGCGGGCTCGTGAGGCGGGGGCGGCGGTTGCGGCGGCCAAGGTTCCAGCGGCGAGGAAGGCTCTACGTTCCATGGAGACTTCGAGCTTACACGAATCAGGCAACTCGATGCTGGCGCGCTCGGCTGCAGCGTCGCGTCTTAGGTTCGATTTCCGAGAACATAAAAGATCCGGTCGAGCAGCTCAAGTGGAGTGAGGACGGGAAACGGCAGCCGGATGTCGTCGCTGCCGGGATGGACGTGTGATCGGGGCTCAATCAATGGATTCGAGTGAGCGCCTGGGTTCAAGTCGAACCTGAAAAACCTTGGCCCACGAGCGGCGCCCAGATGCAGGTGGAAACGATAGCTGATGAGCTTGCATCCGCCGTTCACCTCTCGCAATGTTATTCCAAACGACAATCGGGTTTTCGAGCTGAGTTTGTAGTGAGACTCGGTTGGGCCCTTGTCGAACTCCGGCCCGAAACTGATGAGCGCCGCGTCACCGACTCGCTTTTCCCTGAGGAACTTGTGCACGTTGTTCCTATTTCCGGTTTCCACGTTGTGGTTGAGCAGGTAGACACGAATGCTTGTCAAGACTTGCCGAAACGAGGGCAAAACGACTGCTGCCGCCTCCTGCTCGATCCTGGTTTCGAGCTCGCCTGCGCGTGACAACGCCAGATCGGGCATTTAGACGAGGTCTCCCCGGCCCAAGAGGATCAACCATTCGACAAACTGAGGTTCGGGCGGCATTTTCCCGGCGATGGCGCGTTCGATGACGTCTTCGCCGCGCATCGCGTAGTGCTTCTCCAATTCCTTAGTTCGAGCGCGGACCTCGGCCTCCGTCATGGCTCCACCCGACGGGCCGAGGGCGAACATGCTGCCGCCGATGAAGCTTCGAATATTCGGCGCGCCGATGCAAAGCTTGGTTAGCGCCGCTGCCGAGACCCAGAGGACGATTGGTCCGGGCCGCACCAACCCGCTGCGGTTAATGTCCCACATGCTCCAGAGAGCGGCCTTGAACGACTCGAAGCCACTTAGAATCACGGTGTCGGTTGATGGCTTTGCCAGTAATTGCCGGACGGTGGCGAGTGGCATTCCTTTAACAGACAGTGACCTAATCGGGGCGCCCAAGGTGGCTTCAAGTTCAAGAGTGAAATCCGCGAGCGCTTCCCCTTCAACGTCATCGGGTCCCACAATGGCGAACCATGAATCGGTCCCACGAATCTCGAGTCGACGCCCGATTTCGAAAGCCGGCTGTGGAATTGGATCGGGCATTTCGGTCAGGTCGCGATGAGCCGCGCTAGAGCGGGATGGACTTGGAAGTTTGTGGCCGAGTACTCAAGGACCCGCCTGGTCACCAACAACTCGATCCCAAGATCGGACGCAACGTTGAATCCTCCGCCCCGCGTGAGCTTTCGTAGTATCTTTATTTGATCGGGGCTCAGTCCTCGCAGGTAACTCTCGCCAAGCTGGTTGCCCGCAGCCTTAACATGCACCGATTTCACTTCGTCGCTCCCGTCAAGATACGCTGCTTCTCCAGCGTCGCGCGCCACGGTAATCAGGTCTCGCAGCACTCCTCCGGAGAGGCGGCAGATCTTCTCGATATTCGCGGCCGTCGTGAGATCGAACGCTCCGCGCTGTTTCAAGACGGCCTTTAGCTTAGTAGTTTGGCCCGGTTGTGCTGGCACGGTGGGAATGTGATGAACGCGGTCAAAGTGTTCCGCAACGAGCCGGCCTCTGCCGTAAAGAACCGAAAGAGGAGCAGCCGCCAGTACAGCAACGCCAAGCCGCCGGAAAGCGCGAAGGTCTTGGTCAACGACGGACCAAAATTTGTCGGGCATGATGAGACGGTCCATGCCATCGAAGATCACAACTGGATCAAGTGACTTCGATTTTAGTATCTCTACCAAAAACTCCAGGGGCTTGCGAATTTCTTCAATGTCTCGCTGAAGGGTGGGAAACAATCTCGGTGGCTTGAGTTTTCCTGGCGTCGTTTGAGGAAGGTAGTACCCCTCCGGCTCATCCCGTTCATCGGCATGATCTTCGGGTGGCCGGTCTTCGTCCGAATTCTCGTAGCCGGGGTACTGCTGATCGTATTCGTCCCGAGACACCCACACCGATTCTGTTTTGCCAAAGGCGAATTCCTTCAGTTGGCCCCTTAGATCCTTGAGAATGGATTGTTGCCTCGGTGATAGAAAGCCCTCCTCGCGCACTATCGTTCCGCCCATGTCTAGCGCTTCGAATGCCGCCGAAAGATGGAGGCCGAACCCGGCCAGCAAAGCCCCTGAATTCAGACCAGACAGATCGGTCTCCGCAGAAATGTCGATGTACAAGCTGAGCGTTCCGCCCTGGTGTTTCAGCCATCGCTCGGCCAAGAGCAACTCCGTTGTCTTGCCGGATCCAATGCCGCCGACAAGGATCTGCTGACTACCAGGATCAAGGTCAGCCCGGGCGGCCATCGTCTGATGGAGCGATCCATGCAGGTTCTGGACCGCAAGCCCAGAGTCGATAATGGTCTTGGCGGGCGCAGTCGGATTGAGCTTGCGCATGTACTCGCGGAAGCTCTCGCGCCGGTCGGACTTGGTCTTAACCTCGGATTCAATGGCCATCACGCCTACGTTTGAGTATACCGAGACCCGTTTCCCGCTTCATCGGAGCCCAGCTACTCAGGTCAGCGGCAGTAAGCGAATCCGAGTAGCGGCCAACCGGCTTCTGAACTGCCTGGAAGCGCCAGGCAGTTCAGATTCGACGTCGACTGGGCGAACTCATTTTGCCGATATTGACCGGCCGCCGATTCACACGTTTGGCGTGATGCCTACCCGTTACCCCGCCGCAATCTCTTTGACGCGGCAGCAACCGCAGCCAGCCCGAGGCTCGTCAGCAACAGCGATGCCGGTTCGGGCGAATCTGCGATCGTCACGTCGTCGAGGTACCAACTGTAGGAGTCGTTCTGCCCGTCGAACGCCAATACGGTGGAGGACGAAGCCGCCGTCACATTCAGGATCATCCTTTTCGAATAGCCGAACGTGGCTTGTGGGTCGACGAGAGAAAAAACTGTAGCTCCATCCCACCGCACCGCAAAGGCGTTGCCGAGTTCATCGGTGGGATTGTCGTTTGCAAGGAAGAAGGAGATCGTGTAGATACCTCCCGGCGTGGTGGCAATGGTCTGCGAAAGACTGGCGGACGAACCGAATTGACCGAAAGCCATCGCATACGTGCCACTGTTTGAGATACAAGTCGACGATCCAAGGGGAAGCCCCGCCGGGCAGACAGTGTCAAAGGCTGATGCATTGGACAACGTCCAGCCCGTAAGAGCGCCTGTCTCAAAGCCACCATTCGTGATGGTGGCGGCACGGGCCGGGACTACGCCGGCACCAACCGCACAAAGCACGCCTACTGCGGCTGTGAGGAGCTGATTTCTAAACTGAGGACGCATGGGAACGGAATCCTTTCAAAGGTGAAGCTGGAAGACCGGGCCTCCCCCTCGAGCAGATCCGCAATCTAGGATCTCTAGGGTTCCCATCACCCTCTAGTATATCCCGGAATATTCCGGGTAATTCGGCCCTATTTTTCCACAGGCAGCCCAGCCTCGTTCCAAGCGCGCCAGCCGCCGTCGAGCGAGATCACTTTTGTGTAGCCCATCTGCTGCAGGGCGTCCGCCGCCAGCGCCGAGCGGTAGCCACCGCCGCAGTAGAGCACCAGCGTGGCGTCGTGGTCCGGGACCTTTCCTTCGATATCGCGCTCAATGATGCCCTTGCCCAGGTGGATCGCGCCGGCCGCGTGACCGGCATTCCATTCGTTGTCTTCACGCACGTCAATCAGCAGATGCGCCTCGGCCGCGCCCGCCATCTTCTTGTATCCGTCTATGTCAATCTGCTTGACGCGCGATTTGGCGTCGTTTACCAATCCAAGAAATCCTTCGGCGTGCTTCATGCCATGGCCTCCTGCGTCTTTTCTTCCGGTTGCCGGTTGCTGCTGGCCGAGCGGCGAATGCGCGCCCCTACGCCAGCCAGTTTTTCCTCAAAGCGTTCATAGCCGCGGTCCATATGATAGACGCGGTCCACGATGGTCTCGCCGTTGGCCACCAGCGCCGCCAGCACCAGCGAGGCAGAGGCGCGAAGATCCGAGCAAATCACTTGCGCGCCGCTCAAGAGGCGAGGGCCGGCGACGATCGCCTGTTTATTCTCGATGCGAATATTGGCGCCCATGCGGCAAAGCTCCAGCACATGCATGAAGCGATTCTCAAAGATCTTCTCCGTGATGAAGGAGATGCCCTCGGCCTGCGTCATCAGCGCCATGAACTGTGCCTGCAGGTCGGTGGCAAAGCCGGGATGCTCTTCGGTGGTCATATCCACGGAGCGCAAATGTCCGGCGGCCTTGACGCGTAGTGCGCCCGGACCGGCATCGGCGATGGTGACTCCTGCCTGGCGCAGCTTGGTGATCAGCGCATCCAGATGTGCCGGTTCGCAATCCTTCACCACCAGTTCACCCCCGGAGATCGCGCCCGCCATGAGGAACGTGCCCGCTTCAATGCGATCGGGAATGATGGTGTGCTCGGCGCCGTGCAGCCGGCCCACGCCTCGAATCCGAATGAGGGGCGTGCCGGCGCCGTCGATCCGCGCTCCCATTTTAGTGAGCAGCTCGGCCAGATCCACCACTTCCGGTTCGCGCGCCGCATTCTCGATCGTGGTTTCGCCAGCCGCCAGCACCGCCGCCATCATCAGGTCTTCCGTGCCGGTGACTGTGATGCGATCGAAAACGATGTGGTTGCCTTTGAGTCCATCCGCAGCCCGCGCCTCAATGTAGCCATGGTCCTGCTCGATGCGTGCGCCCAAGTACTCAAGTCCGGCCACGTGGAGATTGATGGGTCGCGCGCCGATGGCACAGCCGCCCGGCAGCGAAACACGGGCCCGTCCGGTGCGTGCCACCAGGGGCCCCAGCACCAGGCTGGAGGCGCGCATGGTTTTTACCACCTCGTAAGGCGCTTCCGGTTGCGTGACTTCGGCGGCCTGAACCACCACGGTTCCGCTGGACAACTCCTCCACGCATGCTCCGGTGTGGGCGAGCAGCTTTTGCATCGTGCGAACGTCTCTCACCGGCGGGATGCGATGGAGAATCACGGGCTCACTGGTGAGCAGACAAGCGGCCAAGGCGGGCAAGGCTGAGTTCTTCGCGCCGCTGGTATGAATCTCGCCGAGGAGCGGCTTTCCGCCTTCAATAATAAATTGGTCCATGAGTTCCCTGGTTTATGTTATTGAGTCGGACCGGAGCGTTCCTGCAGCGCCGCCCAAACGCGGTTGCCGTGCGCGGCCAGCAGCTTTTCGGCGCCGCCGCGATCCAATCCGCGCCGAGCCATGACAATCGCAATGCGCACCGAGCGGCCGGCGTCTTCGAGCAACCGCGCTGCTTCCTCGCGAGTGACGCCCGTCCCGTCCATCACGATACGACGGGCACGGTTGAGCAGCTTTTCATTGGTGGGCTGCACATTCACCATCAAGTTGCCGTACACATAGCCCAGGCGGATCATCGTTCCGGTTGAGAGCATGTTGAGGACCAGTTTGGTGGCCGTGCCTGCTTTCATGCGTGTAGAGCCGGTGATAACCTCGGGCCCTGCCAGCGGCGCAATGGGGATGTGTACCTGCTGAGACAGCAGCGAGTCAGGCGTGCAACAGATTCCGATGGTAAGCGCGCCGAGCTCCCTGGCCTTGCCGATTGCGCCTAGCACGTATGGGGTGCGGCCACTGGCGGCGATTCCCACCAAGGCATCGGCACCGGTAAAGCCGCGAGCCAGCAGATCGCGCGCTCCCGCAGCCGGGTCATCTTCACTCGCCTCGGTGGCGCGAACCAACGCCGATTCGCCGCCGGCAATGATGCCCTGGACCAAGCCATCCGGGACGTTGAACGTGGGCCGGCACTCGGAAGCATCCAGCACGCCGAGCCTGCCGCTGGTGCCTGCGCCAATGTAGAAGAGCCTGCCGCCGTGGTTCAAGCGCTGGACGATCCCGTCTACCGCTTCGGCGATACGCGGGATCTCCGGCGTCACCGAGGCGGCCACCCGGGCATCCTCGCCGTTGATCACGCCGAGCAGTTCGACCGTTGATTTGGCGTCGATGCCTTCCGACGCCGGATTGCGCTGCTCGGTGAGCAACCGATCGAGATGCACCGCGACTGCCATTTCAGGCCACTCCCGCCCTGCGCATGACCGAAAGCGTCGCGGAGAGGCCGAGCTTGGCGCCTTCCTCCGGCGGCATGTCCTTCAAGCCGCGGCCGAAGACCTCGGGGCTGACGCCATCCTGGTAACCGATTTTCTTGAGGGCTTGCAGGAAGCCCGTTAGATTGGCCACGCCTTCGCCGGGCATGAGCCGTTCATTATCCAGGATCTTTTCCGGCGGCAGGTCCGGCGCGTCGGCCAGCTGCGTGTGCACTACGAATTGTTTGCCGGCCGAAAGGATGTCGTTCACCGTGCCGCCGGCGTGGTGCCAATGCCAGGAGTCAAGCAGGAGCCCGACGTTGGGGCCGCACTCGCGTGCGAATTCCAGCATCTCGTCGGTCCGGTAGATGAACTCGTACGGGAAGCGTTTGCGCAGATGCACGGGGCTGACGTTTTCCAGGCCGAGCCGGATGTGCGAGCGCATCAGCACGTCGGCGCACTTCTTGAATCGCTCCAGATAAATCTTGCGTTGTTCGGCTTTGGGTAGCTCGCTGGACGGCATGATCCACGTGGTCATGCGTGGGCAGCCGATCGCGGCCGAGAACTGCGCGGCTTTCTCGAGCTTGGCAAAGTCGGCGTCAAACGTAGCCTGGTCTTTGCGGAACTCCACCGGCAGAGCCACGACAGCGGGTTTGAGTTTGAGTTGCTTGAGCAGGTCCTGGGTGCGGCTCGCGCCGTGCTCCATCGCCTGGGCGATGTTGACGTCGACGCCGGGAAAGCCGGTTTTCTGGGCCATGAACGCGAATTCGGGCCAGGGCGTGCGGCCGGCGACGAGGGTACCGTTGAGTGCGGGGTACATTCCCCTTTTATTCTCGCACCGGACCGGTCAAGCTATCTGAATAGTTCTGAGTGAGACGTGGCAATCCCAGTGTCCGGCCCACTCTCCGCGCAAAAGATGTGCGCCGCACCGGACTGGCAGCGGTTGGCGTGCCAGCAGAACTTCAACAACCGCTTCCAGCTTGTCCAGGTCCTTGCCCTGCTTCCGGACGCGTCGCAAATCCCGTTCGAATGCGGTGGTAGTGACCAGCTCAAGCGCACTAGGTCCGCTCACGCAACTCACGGAAAGACCCGTACCGCTTGAGGGCGCCGGGTTCATTCGCTTCCCTCATTGCGGCAACCGTCTCGTCGTTTGGAATCGAAACCGCGAAGGGTAGGCCCCGATGCAGCTCGACTTGCCTAAGGAACAGTCGAATCGCCTCGGTGGTTGTCATCCCCATCCGCTGAAAGATGCGTTCAGCCGATTTCTTGAGCTTCGGTTCAACCCGCGCATGGATGATTTGAGTCTTGGGAGCTTGGCTGCGCATGTCGATCTAGCTCCATTGTGTCCCAATTCCTCATCTTGACTCCGGCGCAATCTTCCGGCGGATGGGAGCGTAGAATCGCCCCAGCGTCTCGGCTGGCACGCCCAACCAATAAAGCAGTTGCATCGTCGACCATTGCGTACAAGACAACAGGAAACCCCGGCTTTCCAGCCGCCTGGACGAAGTAGTCACCTGCCCCGTCAAGGATCGGAACGCGCCCGCCGCTCGCATCCTCCCGATCAGGTCGGCGTCCTCGAATAAAGGGTAGGGCCGGAAACCGCCGAGAGCAAAGTAGACTTCGCGCCGGAGGAAAATCGTGGAGTCGCCATAGTAGACTTGTAGCGCCTTCATCAGCGGTTGGGAGAGGGTGAGCAGCCGCGCCCCGAGCGTCTGGCCATCGAACGCTAGCGTAAAATTGCCGCCCATCGTCCGGGGTGTCCCCAGCGCCGCCATCAACTGACGAGTGGCATCGGTGCAGACCCGCGTGTCGGCGTGAACAAACCACAGGGTGTCGCCGCGCGCCGCCAAAGCACCCGCGTGCATCTGCGTGCCCCTGCCTCGTGCCGAGCGCACTATCACCGCGCCCAGACGCGCGGCAATCTCCACGGTGGCGTCTGAACTGCCCCCGTCGGCGACAATCACTTCCAGGTCGTCAGCCTGAGCCAGCAGGGCCTGAATCGTCGCTGCGATCTCCGCTTCTTCGTTGAGAGTGGGTATGACTGCCGAGATCATCGTCAAACTGAAATTAGCCTAAAGCATACCGAACATGCGAAACTAGGAGTTTCCCCCCTTTTCCTAGCATGTCTCAACCCCGCAATACCTCAATCCGTAATATCGCCATCATCGCGCACGTCGACCATGGCAAGACCACGCTCGTGGACGCCATGTTCCGCCAAAGCGGCATCTATCGAACGAATGAAACGATCGGCGAGCGCGCCATGGATTCCAATGACCTGGAACGCGAGCGCGGCATCACGATTCTGGCCAAAACCACGGGCGTGCGTTATCACGACGTGAAGATTAATATCGTGGACACACCAGGCCACTCCGATTTCGGTGGCGAAGTTGAGCGCGCGCTCAAGATCGTCGACGGCGTCATCATGCTGGTGGACTCCTCCGAAGGGCCGCTGCCGCAAACGCGATATGTGTTGAGCAAAGCGCTCGAAGCGCGCCTCACGCCCATCGTCGTGATCAACAAGATTGACCGCGCCGACGCGCGCATTCCAGAAGTGCTGGACGAGATCTACGACCTCTTTATCGACCTCGATGCCAAAGAGGATCAACTCGATTTTCCGGTCATCTACACCAACGCCCGCGCCGGTATCGCCAAGAACAAACTCGAGGACGAGTCGACGTCGCTGGAGCCGCTGTTCGAGGCGATCCTGAAGTACATCCCAGCTCCCACCGGAGATCCTGACGCTACGCTGCAACTGCTGGTGGCCAATCTGGATTACTCGGATTACCTGGGCCGGCTCGCCATTGGCCGCATCTTCAGCGGCGTGCTGAATCTGGGCGAAGAAGTCTCGATCTGCAAGCTGGACGGCTCGATTCAGAAGACCCGCATCACCAAACTGTTCTCGTTTGAAGGGCTCAAGCGCGTGGATGAAACGCGCGGCGAGCCGGGCAACGTGCTGGCTATCGCCGGCGTCGAGGGCATTACGATCGGCGAGACGATTTCGAGCGCCATCGATCCCAAGCCGCTGCCGCAGATTCAGATCGACGAACCGACCATCGGCATGGTGTTCACCATCAACACATCGCCGTTTGTGGGTCGCGAAGGCCAGTACGTTACCTCGCGCCACCTGCGGGACCGGCTGGACAAAGAGTTGCTCACGAATGTGTCCATCAAGGTGGAGCAGGCCGGCGGTCCGGACTCCTTCAAGGTGCAGGGCCGCGGCGAATTGCAACTGGCCATCCTCATCGAAATGATGCGGCGCGAAGGCTACGAAATGATGGTGGGCAAGCCCGAAATCCTCACCCGCACGATCGACGGCAAGCTCAGTGAGCCGCTTGAAATGCTCACCGTGGACTGCCCCGAACAGTTTGTTGGCGTGGTCATGGAAAAGATGGGGACGCGCAAGGGCAAGATGACCAAGATGGTCAACAACGGCTCCGGCCGCGTGCGCCTGGAGTTCCTGATTCCGTCGCGCGGGCTGATCGGCATCCGCGGCGAAATGCTGACCGACACTAAGGGTACGGCGATTATGAATTCGCTGTTCCACGGCTACATCGAGTGGCAGGGCGATATCGAGATGCGGCCGACGGGTTCGCTGATTTCGGACCGTACCGGCCCTGCCACCGGCTATGCCATCTGGAACCTGCAGGAGCGCGGCGAAATCTTCATCGCCCCCGGCACCGAAGTCTACGAAGGCATGATCGTGGGCGAGAACTCGCGCGATAACGACCTGGTTGTGAACATCGTCCGCGAAAAGAAGATGAGCAACATGCGCTCATCCGGGGCCGATGAAGCGATCCGGCTGGTGCCGCCGAAGATTCCGAACCTCGAGCAGGCGATCGAATTCGTGCGTGACGACGAAATGGTGGAGATAACGCCGAAGTCGATCCGCCTGCGCAAGAAGATTCTCAAGGCCAATCAGCGCTAAGCACGTTGGGGCACTGTTAGGATAGAGGTCCCTTCCCCGGTGACGTCTAGCGTCGTAACCGTATATGGGTAGTCTAAAGCGTCCGCATCCTTCCGAACCTTGCTGCTGAGTTTGTCAAGCATACCGCTATCCAGGTCTTTAGCAGAAAATGGAGACTTATCGGTGAAATGGATCTTGAACCGCCCGCTCGCCGACTTCCAGACGACGAGCTGGAGCGGTTGGACGGTCGAAGACGCGGGATCAAATGTAATGTCTGTGCCGTCCGATTGAAAGCGGATTTCAACCGGTGCAACTGCCGCCGTCTTCGGGTCAAAGCCCGTCGGTTCAACAAACGCTTCAGGATCGTTCGACCATCCGTTGGGAAGCGTCACCGTGTACCACATCCCTTCGCCAGAGTGCTTGGTCGTCACCTCGAGCGGGTCAGTCTCGCCACGGCGGCTGGAACGAATCTCCTTTGTTTCGCCGAAGGGAGATAGCAATTTCCCCTTGTCAAATGTGACTTGAAAGTGCACGCGCCTCCCCTTTAACTTCACCTTCCAGGTAACGAAGTCGCCTGCCACCAAAGTCAAGTGCTCGGCTGGAGCCCCGGTCTGGTCCTTGTAGGTAAACTTGCCATCATTGTAGACATCTACGTTGATCGTTATGTTCATTGGTCTGTTACTCCCTCATTTCTTGTAATTTGCCCGCATCATTGCGGGACTCTCGATAGTCGCTTGTACCCCGGGTCCAGCCGCAGGCGTGAGAACTCCGGATCGTTATCCAACTCCAACTTCGAATATCCCCGCCGCAGACAGCTTTCGAGTAGCCGGAGTGCCTCGCCCCTCCGCGCCGCCATCTCGTGAACCCGCGCCGCCTTATACAGCACGTCCACATCTTCGGGGGCGTCGCGAAGAGAGTCTCGTACCTCGGCGAGCGCGCGTGAAGTGTCGCCAAGTTTGGCGTGGTACACAGCGAGGCGCCCTCGAAGATTGGCGTCCTTGGGATTCAAAGCGATCTGTTGCTCGGCCAAGCCGGCCGCCTTCTGGTATGCCTCTTTCGCCTTTTCAGACTGATCCTTCACCATGGCGAGCGCGTCACCCAGGTTGCCCCACAACATTGGTGTTTTAGGCGCCAACTCGACAGCCTTCGCCATCGACCCCGCGGCATCCTGGTAACGGCCGAGAAAAAACTGCACCGTTCCGAGATAGCTGTAGGCCTGAGGACTGGGCCGCAGGAAAATCGACTTGTTGAGCGTGCGCTCGGCCTCCGTCCACCGGCCCATCTTGTACCAGAGCACGCCCAGATTTCGCCAACCGCTGGCATTCTGCGGAGCGAGAGTCACCACCAGACGCAACGGCTCCTCCGCCTTGGTAAACTGCCCGCGCGCGGCATAAGCTGCGCCAAGGTCGGCGTAGTTCGGCCAATAGCCTGGCCGCAACCGGATCGCTTCCTGCCTCGCGGCTTCGGCCTCCATCGGGCGGTTTGCGGAATCATAAGTGAGGGCGAGGGACCGGCGAGCTTCTACGCTGCCGGGATCCAGTTCCAGCGCCCGTTGCAGACCCGCGACCGCTTCAGCATAATGCCCTGTGGCCCGGTCCACCTTACTCCGGCTGACATGAGCCTGCGCCATGCGGCTATCGAGAGTCAGTGCCTCCTGCGAGGCGGAGTCTGCCTTGGCCAGCCACACCGGATCCTTCACGGCCCCATACTTCAGCAGATAAGCTTCCGCCAGCAGCGCTTTCGCCGCCGCAAACTGGGGTTCGATCTCCAGTACATCTTCAAGCGTCTGGATCGCGGGGTCGTAACTGGCCGCGCCATCGTAGCGGAGCAGATAACCTTGGCCACGCAAATATTGTTCGTACGCTTTCGGAGAGACCGCGCCACCGGCCAGCGGACCGGTGCGAGGCGGTTCATCGACCTCCAGCAACTGCAGCGCCGTACTCAACAAGCGCCGCTCGACGGTTTGGGAATCCACGGCTGGGAGCAACACGATCCGCGACGCGATTTGCCGCAAGGTTCGGCTGTCCACCAGATTCAACACTACCCGAATTCCCTCCGGGGTCTTCTGCACGCTGCCGGTCATCACCAGACTCGCGTTGAGGGTCCTGTTGGCCTCGGCAATGCCATCCACCCGCTGCCTGCGTACTTCACTGGTTGGAATGACCGCAATGCTTTTCTGAAACCGTTCGATCTGCGAAAGGAGGCTGGCGAGAATCTCGGTCAAGCCCACTCCAAACGCTTCATCTTCGGGCGTCTTCGACAGACTCTCAAAGGGCAGCAGAACCAGCGCCTTCCGTTCCGCACTGGCGCGGCCACCCACCCACTTCCGGATCGAAGGCGCCACCACTGCGATACCAGTCGCCGCCGCGACCGCGCCCCCGGCGATAGTGAGTAACTGGCGGCGGGTGAGCCAACCTGATGGCGCCGGCCGCTTGTGGAGAGTGACTGTCGACATCTCCGAAGCCGGTACTTGCCCTCGCTGCTGGCTGACGTTGTCAAGGTCCCGGATTAACTCGGTCATGGACTGGTACCGGCGATCCGGATCTTTGGCGAGGGCGCACTCCACCACCTGGTAAAACCGGTTCGGCAGGCCCGGACGCAAATTGCACAGCGACGGAGGCTCGTCATGCAGGACGGCATGCATCAGGGCCGCCGCAGTGTCGCCCTGGAAAGGCCGACGCCCGGAGGCCGTCTCGAACAAGATCACCCCGACCGCGAAAATATCCGCTCTCTTGTCGGCTGGCTCGCCGCTCATCCGCTCGGGCGCCATATACGGCAGAGTCCCCATCATCTCGCCTTGGGAAGTTATCGGCTCGGCGCCGATCAGCTTGGCGAGGCCGAAATCGGTTACTTTGAGTTGGTTCGATCCGCCAAACATCGCATTCCCGGGTTTCACATCCCGGTGAAGGATACCTCTTTCATGAGCGTGCTCCAGACCCAAGGCCATTTGCCGTGCGTAGTTCGTCAATTGCTCGAAGGGAAGCTGACGGCCTTGAATGCGGCTGCGTAGCGTACCTCCGGTCAGGTATTCGAGCACGAGAAAAGGATGGCCTCCGTCCTCGAGCAGATCGTATAGAACGGCGATATTGGGATGGCTGAGTGAGGAGATAGCGCGCGCTTCCACTTCGAAACGCGCGCGTCCCTCCGGAGACTCCAATAGTTCCGGCGATAGAAACTTCAGCGCTACGTCGCGGCCGAGGCGCAGATCTCTGGCTTTGTAGACCGCACCCATGCCGCCTCGTCCAAGTAACTCGAGGATTTCAAATTGGCAAACTCTCTTGCCACCCGCGAACTGAGGCGACCGCGACACTCCAGGCATACTCTCCGCTCCGTTTAGATGTCCGGAAGTATATCACGCACCACACTCGGCCACCCGCCATCTGATACGCTGGTGTGCCCAACCATGCGGCCCACTCGTACTCGCCATATCGTCCTCTGGCTCACCGTCGCCGCCTACATGATCACTTACATGGACCGCGTGGTGATCTCCTCGGCCGTGCCTTCGATCAAGCAGGAGTTCGGCCTCAACAACGAGACCATGAGTTGGATCCTCAGTTCCTTCCGCTGGGGCTACGCGCTCTTTCAGATTCCCGGCGGTTGGCTGGGAGACCTGATCGGTCCACGGCGCGCCCTCACCCTCATCGTCATCTGGTGGAGCGCCTTCACCTCCATCACCGCCCTCTCGTTCAGTGCCTGGTCCATGGCCATCTTCCGCTTTCTCTTTGGAGTGGGCGAGGCCGGCGCCTTTCCCATCGCCACGCGTTCGCTCTCGCGCTGGATGCTGCCCACCGAGCGTGGCTACGCGCAAGGCATCACGCACGCGGGCTCACGGCTTGGCGCGGCCCTCACTCCGGCGCTGGTCACCGCCCTGATCGTGGGGTTCGGCTGGCGCTTGCCGTTCTTTCTCTTCGGCTTTTTGGGACTGGGTTGGGCCGCCGTCTGGTATTGGTATTACCGCGATACCCCGGACGAACATACCGGCGTCAACCCGGCCGAACTCAAGCTGATTCACTCCTCACTCGGGGTTCCCAAGTCGAAGGCCGCGGCCGGCGCCGTGCCTTGGAGCCGGATCCTGGCGAGTCACACTCTGTGGCTGCTGGCGGCCATGTATTTCTGTTACGGCTGGTGCCTGGCCGTCTATCTGGACTGGTTCCCTACTTATTTGAATGAGCACCGCGGCCTCAATCTCAAGACGATGGGCATCTACGCCAGCCTGCCCCTTTTTGCCGGCGTGCTAGGAGACTTTCTCGGCGGCTGGATCTCGGACCGTATCGCGCATCAGACTGGCAATCTCAAGCTCGCGCGCAGCGGCGTCGCTCTGTGCGGCTTCCTGATCGCCGCCGCCGGCATCATTCCCGCCACGTTCGCCGCTACGCCCGAGAACTGCGTCGCCTTCACCTGCATCGCCTTCTTTGGACTCGAAATCACGGTGGGCGTCTCCTGGGCCGTGCCACTCGATATCGGCGGCGATTGGGCGGGGTCAGTCTCCTCGGTCATGAACACGGCGGGCAACCTCGGCGGCGCCTTCTCCAGCCTCGCCGTTGGCTACATCGTGCGTGACTATGGCTGGAACGTGCCCTTTCTCGTGGCCGCCGCCCTCTGCGTTCTCGGCGCAATTCTCTTTGCCCGGCTTGACGCCTCCCGCCGCATCGTCTTCTGAAAATCGTGCGATTGCGCCTCTGATAGGATGATGCGTGTCAAAAAACGTAGTCTCCCTCACTCGTATCGCCACGGTGGGCTTGGTGCTCTTCGTGTCGACAACCACAAGCTGCCAAGCTCCTCCCCCACCTTCCGTCAAGCAGGATCTATTGCCCTCCTGGAACGAGGGCGCGAACCGGCAGGCGATCGTCGACTTCGTCCAAAAGGTCACCGAGCGGGCAGGCTCGAGCTACGTCGCCCCGGCGGACCGGATCGCCACCTTTGACAACGATGGAACCCTCTGGGTGGAGCAGCCGCTCTACGTGCAGGTGCTGTTCGCGGCCGACGAGATGAAGGCCGGGGCGGCGCAGCATTTGGAGTGGAGCGCGAACGCCAATTTCCAAAAGGTGATCAAGGGTGACGCCAACGCGATCCTGCAACTTGCGCCCGCCGATCAGTTCCAGGTGGCCTTTGCGGTCCACTCCGGATTAACGGCGGACGACTATGCCGCGCACGTCCGGCAGTGGCTTTCGACGCACCGGCATCCGAAGCTGAATCGCCCGTACACCCAACTGGCGTATCAACCGATGCTGGAACTGATCGCCTACCTGCGAGCCAACGAATTCCAGGTCTATAGCGCCACCGGCTCCGAGATCGGCTTTGTGCGGGAGGTGAACGAGCAAGCGTTCGGGATCCCGCGCGACCATGTCCTGGGGACGTTGCTGAAGTCCAAGTTCGATGGCTCGGTGAAGCCCGCGCAACTGCTGGCGTTGCCCGATGTGCTGTTGATCGACGATGGCGACGGGAAGCCGATCAGCATTCAGAATACGATCGGGAGGCGGCCGATTGCCGCATTCGGGAATTCTGACGGCGATCTCTCGATGCTGCAGTGGACGGCGTCAGGCGCGGGGGCGCGGCTGTCGATGCTGGTGCATCATGACGACGCCGAACGCGAGTTTGCTTACGACCGGAGTTCTCCGGTTGGGCATCTGGATAAGGCGCTCGACGCTGCGGCCGCGCAGGGGTGGAAGGTGTTGAGCATGAAGTCGGATTGGAAGCGGGTTTTTGCCGAGCGTTAGACTGCCCGGCGCGGGGTATGCTGAATCATTAGGCTATGCTCTACATCCGCCCCGCCTCGCGCGCCGATGTCCCGCTCATTCTGGAGTTGATCCGCGCGCTGGCGGAGTATGAGAAGCTCGCCGATCGTTGCGTGGCCAATGAGCAACGCCTCGACGCGACGTTATTCGGAGACAAAGCGTATGCCGAGACCTTGATCGCTGAATGGAACGGAGCCCCGGCCGGTTTTGCGCTGTACTTCCACAACTACTCGACATTCCTGGCGCAACCCGGCATCTATCTGGAAGACCTGTTTGTGAAGCCCGAACTGCGCGGCCATGGCATCGGCAGGGCGCTGCTGGTCAAGCTGGCGCAGATTGCCGAAGAGCGGGACTGTGGCCGGCTTGAGTGGTCCGTGCTGAACTGGAACGAGCCGTCTATCGGCTTCTACAAAAAGCTTGGAGCGATGCCGCAGGATGATTGGACGACCTTCCGGATTACCGGGCCGGGCGTCGCCAAACTAGCGCGTGGCGAGGCTTGAGCGATAAGCTAATTCGGGCGCGGATTGGACGAAGCCGCAGACCCCGGCATACGCTGCGTGCGGAGCCGCTTGGGGTCAAACAGATGCATTGGCCGGAATTGACGCTGGCTCCAGCGGACGCCTTCGTTAAACTGGACGCCTACAAAGTACCCAATCTCACGGTAAACGCAATACTTGATCACGCCAAGAAGATCGCCATTGGCATAGGCCAAGCTGACCTTGGTTTGGAGCGGAATGGCGACATCCATTTGAAGACATGCCCCGGATAGGGAAATGTCCTCAAGGTTGGCAACCGCCCGCTTCTTGCGGCCGTTCTTATCTTTCCACTCGATCTCGACCAGGTCTGCGCACAAGAGCCGCGGTTCGGTTCGTCTATCCTGCATACACCCTCTGTATCGGCCTGAATTGGGCTAACAAGTAGCCACGCTTCCCCGAGTTTCGCCTTAAGCCGTGCCCGTTGTTACCCTGACCCCGAGCGATTCTCTGCGCCTCAGATGCGGTTGAACTGCTGAACCGCCTTGCCAAGGGCCTTCAATTGTTGGATCAAGGGTACCATCTTTGACTCGCGTTGATCGATCTCATTGGCCCGCTTTAGTACCTCTTGAGCACGGTCGCTTGGTACCGCAACTACGCCATCTTCGCCGGCCACGATGATATCCCCCGGGCGCACTTCCACACCCGCGCACTGTACCGGTACATTGCGATCCACGGTGGCGTATCGTCCTACCGAACTGGATGGAACCACGCTGCGCGCAAAGACGGCCAGGCCCAGCGCCCGCACTTCGCCCACGTCGCGCACACCGCCGTCGATAATCACCCCCGCCATACCTCGAGCACGCGCGGCCGTGCCCATCAGACCGCCGAGGCCGGCCACGTCGAGACCGTTCTCGATCGACAGCACTCCCACCTCCCCAGGCTTGGCGTTGTCGATCATCTCCACCGAGTGTTTCGCGCTTAACGTTGGCGAGGCCTGTTCGGGAGTGGCCTGGCGCATCAGAGCTGTCACGGCGCGGCCCGCGAATTTGGCTGGGACGCCGGGTCCGGCTGTACGCGGACGCATGTCGTGCGACATGAAGCCGCGGCGCCCCACCACTTGATCCATCGCGTCAGCTACACTGGCGACGGTAGTCTTTTGAAAGCCGGCAACGATTATGTCGGCCGGCGCGGCGGGTGCGCGCATCGCCTGGAAACCGAAACCCAGGGCGGCGGCCGCCATCACAATTAATCCTGTCTTGGCGCGAGTCATGCGTTGATTATGACTCAGCGCGCCGCGTTACCGCGAATCGGCAGCGAGCGCCGCCTCGAGCGATTTGCCCTTGGCCTCGTTGAAGACGCCCTCCTGGCGCCACAGCACTTTCCCGGATTTGTCGATGAGGAACGCGTAGATCGTCGACTCGCTTACGATGCCAAGCGCCTTCTTGAACGGCTCTTTGTCGATGTACAGCGCAATGGTCCGCTCCCGCTGCTGTTTGTCGGGGATGCCGCCCTTCATGCCGTTATTGATGAAAAACCGCACCAGGCCATTCATCCGCTTGATCGTGGGCAGTTCGTAGTAGCGAAACCAAGGATGCGCCTGCTGGATCGCCGGGAGCGGCTTAAGCCAGGTGTCGACATCCTTCTGCTGCTCCTGCAGGAAGGCTACCAGCACCAGATTGCTGCGCTCACCGGCCAACCCGCCAGGCATGGCCACTTCCTGGCCATTGAGGTTGAAGGAGGTGAGTGATGGAAAGACGTAAGGCTCGGCGAGTGCGAGCCAGGGGAAGGTGGTCATGAGCAGAAAAGTCCTCATACGACCCATTCGATGTCAGCCGGGTGCCGTAAGATGTTTCCTGGAGGAAGATGGGCACGCTTGCGGGTGCAAACAGTTCATCAAGGGTGGGGAGCCATAAGGGTGGCCAATTGGAGTCAGTACGCCTGGTTCTCTCAAGGGGTCCGGCGAGGTACGCTCGCCACCGGCTTTCCGGTTACGGTGCCAGTAGACGAGACCTCAGGCGGTGAACTGCTGATCGCGAGCACCATCATGGGCGCACTGGGCGGACTGGTAGCTCTTGGTTATGCACCCAAGGCTTCCGATTACCGTCGATTTTTCAGGAAAATGGGATAGAGATCCGGAACATCTTTGGCAGACGGTTCCATCGTTATGAGGATGTTTGCGGACTCCATTGGGTATTCTCTGGGCACAAGACCCACTTGGCAATTCGCGGCGGCGTTAGCATTCGGTTCGAGAACGGAGCAGCCGAAGATATTTGGATCTCGCAATCGACCGAGATGCTCATGTCTCATGCCTTCCGGCTTCGCGAGCAATCGGGTCGCGGAACCGCAGACTGGGTAAGGCTACCGAAAGAGTATGAGTCCGGTGGTGATAGCCGGTAGAATTGTGGTGCGGACGACCACGGACGAATCTCACGATGCAGACGATCTTCGGAAGAAAACCGGTGGAAGTGGCGGCCTGGGTAGCGGCGTTGCTGTTTCTCGGCTGGCTGTTGCCGTCCCTCATTGGCGTTGTCTACACAGACCCGCTGCTGCACCTGACCTACGCGGGCCTCACCGTCTTGTTTGCCTCGCCGCTGGTGGCCGATCGTGTGTATGAAGACCCGCGGGGCATCTGGCGCCAAATGCTGGCGGGCGTCCGCTTTGCGATGCTCTCGTTCTTCCTGATGATGGCGATTGACGCCGTCCGCGCCAACCGCGCCTCGGGTGGCAACCTATGGCCCGAGGCAGGGCACGTGGCGCGCGCCGCGCTGATCGCGCTGGGGTTTGCTGTGTTTGGTTCTGGCCTCAGCGCCGCTTTGGCCGCGAGAGTCACGCGGGCGCGCACGGCGCGGCAAATACTACGTACCGGCTTTCTGGTGGGTTTGGCGGGAGTGATTTTCGGTCTGCGCCGGATGGGCGCCGACACACAGTATGAGTTGATGACCATGATGCAGCCCGGCGGCGGTCTCCCTATGCTGGCGCTGGTGACGGGAACGTTGCTCACCGCCGGCGCCGCGGCAGCGTGGCTCACGGCGCGTAGCGAGGGCGCCAATTGAAGGCCAGAACCGACCCTCCACTATGGTGACGATCGGGATCGGGCCAATCGTTCAGCCTCTATCAAAACTTTCCCAACGGACCATGTTCGGAAAGGCTCCGAGCGTCTTCCTGACCGGTCTATAATCCAAACTTGCGGAAGCCCGCCGGAGGGTAAGAAATCATGTTCCAGCGCGAAGCGCATTATCACTGGAAACGTATAATTTTTTTCTTTCATGAACTCTCTATTTCGGTTCTCTGCGGTTGCCTCGAACAGTTGTTGGACCTTCAGGTTCTCCTGTCGACAAGGTAGGCATAGCGCAGCCCACACGTAAAATGACAGTTATGCGGCCTTTCAGCTGCTCCCCGGTCCAAGGTCTTCCCTTCAGATCCCTAACGTCAAAGTCGCGCAGTTTCTGTACGAACTTTAGTTCGTCTTCGCGAGCATCCACAACCGCTGCGAACGGAGACGGCTTGCCGCTCTCAGGCCCGCCCGGACATTCTTCATTAAGCCCTCCTTCTCTGTCCATCCTACTGGAAACCTTGGCCGTCATAGACCAAAACACGGAGGGCGGTGGTCCGGCGGCCGCGGTCGACGAAGAGCCATCCCGAGAATGGATGAGCTTGGAGCTTCTGGTGGCACAACTCGCCGAGCCCGTCGATACCCTTCCTGCGATCAACCGCCTCTACCGCCGGTCTCCCAGCGGTTGGGCTCACAGTGCTCGGCTGAACTCGGTGGGACTGGTCAGATGTCCACCCAGCCGCGGGTGTGTGCCGGCGTGGGAAACAACTTCGCTCAAAGAGAACAGCTCGACTGCGGGCGGCGAGGGCAGCGTGAACACCGCCGCGGCGTCTGGAAAATGCGGAAAAATAAGGCTCTAAGCCTCCAGCATCAGCTCGCGGCGCGAGCCCCGCACGTCCATCTCGTACTCGATCGACACAATCGGCGGGCGCGCAAAGTGCCACAGCATTCCATGCAGCCCTCCACCGGCTATCGGCTTCACGATCTCATCGGCCAGAAACGAGCAGATCGAATGGACGGTATAGATTTCGGTGGCGGTGGCGAGGTCCCAGGAAACGCCCAACCCCTTGAGCCGGCCCGTCATCAGACCCATCACGAAGCGGGTCTTCTCGCGCAGCGCCTCGGTGGAGAGTTCGCCGCGCCGCACCACGTCATGCGGATCGAGCGAGCCTTCGGGCAGTTCGCCGCCTCCGGCCACGATGAAGGTCTTGGGTTGTGCAGCCGCGCCGCCCGGAGCCGAGGGCACGGTGTAGCTGAACGCGTAGAGCGCAGGCTCGGCCGGCGCGCCGATCTCCGGCGCCACGTTGGTGCGCGCAACCGGATTGACGCCGCCTTCCATGAACACGTCCCAGCTCTTCAGCACGCCGATGTAGCCGGCGTTGAAATCGTTGAAGCCCTGAAACGAAAACGGCTTGGGCGAGCGCAATTCCATGGCGCACAGCGCGTGCAGGGGCCGCTTAACCGCAGCCAGATGCGCCTTGACACGGTCGAAACCTTGGGCCAGCGGCACGGCCCGCCGAAAGCGCACGCGCACAATTTCAAAGCCGTCCGCCGCCACCGCACCAGCCGAATAGGGCGCGATGCCTTTCAGGAACGAATATCCACCTCGAGGGTTGGCGATAAGCATACTCTCTGCATTATTACGCGCCAGGTGACTCTGCTACCATAGCGAAAACTTGGAACATTTGCTTCGCGCCACCGCCGGACCGTTGGAAGGCACAGTCTTCCGGCTCGATCCTGGCAATGTGACGATCGGGCGCGATCCCACCAATTCTCTCCCCGTATTGTCGGCCTCGGTCAGCCGTTTTCACTGCCGGCTGGAGCCCACTGGCAACACTTGGCTCGTGCGGGATCTACACGCCAGTAACCCGACGCGGGTCAACGGCGACGTGATCGAAGAGCGGATCCTGACCCCGGGCGACCGCATTGGCATTGGCACGTCGGTATTCGTGTTCGTCTCTTCAGAAGGCGCCGCCAAAGTAAACATCGGTGACGAGACCGTCCTCGAGCGGGGCTCCTCCGGCTTCCTCGATCTGGCGCTTGCCGGGAAACTGCCGGGCGACGAAAGCACCTTGGCCAGCCTCAATGCGCTGCTCCGGGTGAGCCATGCTATTCACGGTGCGCGCGGGGTCGATTCACTCGAGCGCCAGGTGCTGGAGACTTTGCTGGAGATCTCGCCGGCCGACCACACCGCGATTCTCATTGGCGAAAATGGCCTCGGCGGAGGACAGCCTCCCCGGGGCATGGTGCGTGGGGAAGATGGTTTGCGGGCTGTCGCGCCAAGCCGCACCATTGTCGCGCGCGTGCTGCGCGACGGGGCCGCCATCTTAAACAACAACGTGCTGGACGACGATGAATTTTCAGGCGCCGAAAGCCTGATCTCCCCGGGTGTGCGCAGCGTCATGGCGGTGCCGCTGATGGTGCGGGGCGAGACGATCGGCGTGCTCTATCTGGATGCAATCCGCCCCCGGACGCCCTTCGATGAGCCGATGCTCCGGTTGATCTCGGCGGTGGGCAACATCGTTGCGCTCGCGGCCGATCACGCGCGCTATCAACAGGGGCTTGAGGAAGAGAACGGCCGGCTCCGCTCGGAAGTGGAAAGCGAGCATGATCTGGTGGGCGAGAGTCCGCGCTTGCACGAAGTTTCCGCCGCCATCACGCGCGTCGCCCCAACCGAGACCACGGTGCTCATCCAGGGCGAAAGCGGCACCGGCAAAGAGCTGGTGGCCCGCGCCATCCACCGCGCCAGTCCGCGCGCCCAGCAGCCGTTTGTCGCCATCAACTGCGCCGCGCTCACCGAAACGCTGCTGGATAGCGAGTTGTTCGGTCACGAAAAAGGTTCTTTTACCGGCGCCACCGGTCAGAAAAAAGGCAAGCTCGAGGCGGCCGAGGGCGGCACCGTTTTCCTGGACGAGATCGGGGAGATGTCTCCGTTGTTGCAGGCTAAACTGCTGCGTGTGCTGCAGGAGCGCGAATGCGAACGAGTGGGCGGCACCCGGACCATCAAGCTTGATATTCGCTTGATCGCCGCCACCAATCGCGACCTGCGCGAGATGTCGAAAACCGGCGGTTTTCGCGCAGATCTCTACTACCGCATCAACGTGGTGGGCATCAAGACGCCGGCCCTGCGCGAACGTAAACCCGACATCCCGCTGCTCGCCGCGCATTTCGCCATCAAATACGCCGCGCGCGTCAAGAGGACTATTCTCGGCATCTCCCCGCAGGCCCGCCAGCGCTTGATGCAGTACGATTGGCCGGGCAATGTGCGCGAACTCGAGAACGCCATCGAGCGGGCCGCCGTGCTGGGCGCGTCCGGATGGATTCAGCCCGATGACCTGCCGGAGTCTGTGCTGGAAGGCACGTCACCGGAGGCGGGCGCCAGCATTACTCTTTATGACCGGCTGCGGGACGCCAAACGCGAAATCGTCCTCGACGCACTCAAGCAAACCAGCGGTAACTTTACCCAGGCCGGCGAACTGCTGGGCGTTCACGCCAATCATCTACACAGGCTGGTTCGGACGTTGGGGATTGATTCGAAGAAGATGGGGTAGCCAGCCATCATGGTGCCGGGCTTGCCACCGTCGTCAGTGGCGCTTGCATCCGCTGGAAAGGCCAACCGCCTTCATCCACGCCCTCCACCAGGATCCGGAACGCCGGGTGGCGCAAGGGAACGCGAACCAATAGTTGTGACTTCGGCTCGACGTTCAGCCGCTCCAGCGTCCGACCATCGGAGGCAACCAGCCGCACCCCGACGCCTCGCGGCGGCGCGTTCGACAACTCCAGTTCCAGCAGACCCTGCGATCCGAGCGCCGGTGGTGTCTTCATCGGAAATAGCCCCTCATGCCCGGGGCGGCCACCCGGCTGCACAAAGCGAGCCCCATCCAGAGATAATTCGCTCACGGCCTCGGCGGTGACGAAGAAAAGGCCGCGCCCGGCCAGCCGAAATCTCCACGGGCCTGGAGTTGGACGCACTACGCGCAGCGCCCTGCCCGCGCGAAAGTCCACGCGTTCACCCGAAGCTTCGACGCCCGGCGGAGCCAGAATCGCTACCGACTCCGGACACTGCAGCGACACGGTAAGGACAAGGCTCTCGATCGAAGGGTCCACCGGGAAAGAAAACTCGCGTGCCGCTCCGCCTTCGCGCATCTCGCCCATCGCCCGGAACACCGTCACCTTATGCTTGAGATTCCACGCCATGAGTGTGCCGGTTTGCGCCGTCTCAGACGAACCCAGCATGTACAGTTGCCCACCAGTGCCTTCGGCAATGGCTACATAGGTGGGGTCAACCGCCCGCCCACCCGCGCAGGGCCACCCGGGCCGTTGCTGATGCTGCTGTCCCTGGCCGTACAACTCCAGCGCCATGAGGCAAGCGCAAACCGCGACTCGGCGGCCTCCCATGCCTGACTATCGGCAATCCCGATGGATTACTTCCGGGCCAGCGCCAGATCTTTTTGAAGCCGGGATGCCTGGGCGTTGAGGGTCTGGATCTGCCGCAGATCCTCATCGGCGGCGTTAATGGTCTGCTGGATACGGGAGATATCCGGATTCTCCAGCCGCAGTGCCAGAGTGCGGAATAACTCGGTGGCTTCGCGATAGCGCCGCAGCACGTTGTTGAGATAGACTTCGCGCCGCCGCCCCACATCGTCCATCTGGGTGGTCAATTCGCCCAGCTTGGCCAGCTTCCGCGCGGACTCCTCGCTGCGCTTGCGAAGTTCCTGACTTGACACTTCGGCCTGCGCCAACCGCTCCTCGCGCCCGCGGCTCTGCTCGCGCAACGATTCGGCCATGCGAGTAGCGGTATCCAGTTGTTCTTTGAAATCTTTTTGCGACGCGGCGAGCTGCTCACCCTCGCGCACCGCTTGCGCCAGTTTGCCCTCGAGCTCGGCCACTCGCTCCCGCAGTTCGCGCATGCCAGAATCGGCGCCCGCCAGCTTGGCGTTCTTTTCATCGAGCAGCCGCAAAAGTTCCTGGCGCGTTGATGCGTCGTCGGGAACCTTGACCGTCACAATCTTCTCCACCGGCTTGAGGGGCGCAGCCGAAGCCGGGGCAGCGGCGGCGGCAGGTTGGGCGGCGGCAGTAGCGACGGCGCCGGACGACAACTTCGACAGCCGCTCCACCTCACCGCGTAGCGTCACCGTTTCGTGCTGGCCCTTCCAGTACATCAGGACCGCGCCGAGTAACCCGGCCACCAGTGCCGTCGCGGCGGTTTTCATTTGGCATCCCCTCCGGGCAGGAAGCGCGTGCGATGCTTCACTTCCGTGCCTTCGGCCACCAACTCAATCTCCCATTGCCTGGCCTTGGCGCGCTTGAACTCGAGCTCGGCGCTGGAGTGTCCAAGCACCCGCTCCATGGCCCGCGAAACAGCCACGGGAATCTCCGTCAACGTTCGTGAGAACTCGGCCTCGCCACCGGTGGAAGCAGCCAGCTCGATCAGCCCGGTTTGATAGGCCTCGTTCAACCGGTCACTCTCATAGTTAAGCTGCACGATGAACAGCGGCGTCTGCGTCTTGCCCACGCGGTTGATCACCTGCTGCAGGCGCTCCTTAATCAGCGCTTCGGGAAACCGGCGGCTCATGTCGCGCGAGTCGCTGGAGTTCACCACCGGATTGGCAAAATCCTCGCGATAGTTACCCACCAGGCTGTCACTCACATAGAGCACCGCCACGCGGACGCGGGCTTTGACGAGCATGGCGTCGCCCACGGCTAGCGCTGTTTCCACCGTGTCAAGCAACGCGGCGCGGCCACTGATGGTCAGCTCTTGAATCGCGCTTTGCACCACGCCCCGATCAGTGGTCGGATCCTGCAGGACGCGCAATCCGTCCTGAGAGCGCATCAGCGTAACCATCGCGTTAGCCGGCAGCCTTCCCAGATGATCGATCAGCGCGTCGCGCGCCGGATCTACGCGAGAAAGGTCTCCGGCCAGATCGAGCACCAGGAGAATCACCAGATCGTCGGCAGGCCCGAGGAGCCGGGAAACCTTCACGGTTTCGCCGTTGAGTTTGGCGTGAACCACCGGCCCGGCTGCCCCTACCATCCAATAGGGCACGCGCAGCACGGCCCGGTCAGTTTTGGGAGACGGCGGGGCCGCGCTCGCCATGATCGCCGCGGCGACGCCGATGAGTCCAGCCTTGACCAGGGTTTTCATCAAAAGCTGAACCTCAATCCGACTTGAATCACGCGGCTGCCGGTTGACCCGATAATCCTGCCCGCATTCACATTGGGCGCACTCGCCGGACCGATCATTGGATCCGGGTCATTCCAATTGGCGTTGTTGATGAAGTTGAGCCCCACCGCGCTGAGTTCCATGCTCTGTTCGGCCGAAAGCGCGAATCGCTTGGTGACCGACAAATCGTGATTCTGGTTGCCCGGATTGCGCAGCGAAGGGTGCGTGCGCGAAGCGTTGCCCACCGTGAAGTCAGCGGGCTGTGAAAATGCCGCCGGATTGAACCACTGCTCCGGACCGGTGTTGGCCACGTGCGGATTCACACCCGGCGCCACGTTCACGTTCAGCACATCCAGCACGCCGCCCGAGTTGTTGAATTGCGGGCGTAGCGCGATGGGCTCTCCGCTAGCCACCGTGGTCACGCTGCTGACGGACCAGCCCTCCACCAGATACCGCCGCCAATCGGTGACGGTGAGAAAGCTCTTGTTGGCCCCGAACGGCAGCTCGTAGTTGAAGCTGAGCGAAAGCCGGTGCGGGGTGGCGCCCGCCGTCAGAGACCATTCGTTGGCCCGGTGATAATAGTCCTGCACACCATACGGCCCGGAATAGTTGTCCATTTGCTTGGAAAACTCATAGGACGCCGACATCGAAAGTCCGCCCGAGGTGCGCTTCTCCATCTGCAAGTACCCGGCGTCGCGCTGGTAGCGCCCTTCGGGCCAGGAGCTATAGACATCGAACCGTTGGTATTGCGGATACGGCCGCAGCGAGCGGTTGAAGTTTTCGTCGTTGAGCCGGTCGCGATATTCGAGCGCCGCCAGCGGGATCGCATTCGGGTTCGACCCCGAGTTGCTCAGCAGCAGATTGCGCCCGCCCGATTGCCCGAAGCCCATCGTCATGATTAGCGAGCTTGAGAGTTCCCGCTCCAGCGAAAGCGAAAAAGAGTTGTAAGTGGCCTGTAGCCCGCGGGGTTCAATCAGATCGGCCACCGTGTTGTTGGCCGCCTCGGGTCGCGTGTCGGGGAACGTGCGGATGAGCGGAAAACCGTCGGCCAGCCGCAGCGCCGGCGCCAGTTGCGGATTGCTCGAAACCAGCGTGGGCGTGCCGTTAAAGGCTTGTGTGCTCCACTGCCCCTGATAAATCGGCGTGGGAGAATACGAGCGCGAGTAACCGGCGCGGCCGACGGTCCGGGTGCTGCCGCCGATGTTCCAGGCCAGGCTCAGGCTCGGCTCCAGCTTGGCGGTAAAAGGCTGAAACGCGCGTCCGCGGCCATTGGCTCCCGCCACTACCAGCGCCCCCGGCCGCCCGTTCACCGGGTTGATCGCCTGCAGATCCACGGTGCTCTGCCGGTTGTACTTTTCCACCTTGGGCGAGTTGGTATCGAGGTTCAGACCCAGACTCAGCGTCAGCCCCTTGCGCAACTCCCATTGATCGCGCAGCGCCAGCCAATAACCTTGCTTGCGGAAGTAAGAGGGTGAGGCCACCACGCTACGCTCTGCCAAGTCGGACAGGCCCAGTAGGAAGGTGGCAAACGGATGGCCGGTATTGTTGATCCCCGGCAAACTGGTCAGGCCCGCGGTGAAGCGATAGTTGCCGCTCGGATATTTGGGCCAGTAGGAATTCACGTGCTCGGCCGTCACGCGCCCCACCACGCGCAACCGGTGCTCGCCGCGGCGCGTGGAAAATCCGTTGGTCACGACCCACGGGTCCCGCACGTTGCGCGACAGCGGATAGGAGCGGCCCATCGAAAGATAGGGAGAGAAATCGTAGACGGGAAACGCCTCGCCACGCGCGTCCAAGGCGGGCTTGCCGTTGGTGCGGCTCGACGAGAGATCGGCGGTGAGCGTGTTGATGCTGCGAGCAGACAACGTGAATACGTGCTCCACGGTGAGGCGGCGCGACTGCCGTTCGCGGCTCACCGGGCCGGGGTTGGCGATCGTCGAAAACCACGGCGCGGCCCCATCGAAGCCGTTCGAGTAGTTGACTCCCACGCCCAGCCGGTGGCGCTCGCGCACCGAATGGTCCACCCGCGCAATCAGTCCATCGGCGCGATTCACCTCCGGCGCGACGATAAACAAGTTGTTGCGGAAGTACGGGCCGGCATCGGAATTCGGCGCCGGATACAGGTCCAGCGCGGCGCGGGCCTGCGCATCGAGGCGCGTCGGCGGAATTCGGTTGCCGGCGTAGGGGAGCCGGTTGTACTGGAGGTTCTCGGGTGTCACCGGTTGAGCCGCGTTGAAGTTGGAATTGGCGCTCGTCGAGGCCGGGTCATAGATCGGCAGCGGCTGCCCGGCTGAGTCCACCGTAGCGCCCCAGTCTCCCGCGCGCTCGGGCATCGTGGGGATGGTGCGGAGGAACGTGCGCGCGATCTTCTCACGCACGCCTTCAAACGTCACGCTGAAGAACGTAGTGCGGCCGCCCTGGTACAGCTTGGGGATCACCACCGGTCCGCTGAGGTTGAAGCCGTATTGATTGCGCTGCAGCCCGCCCTTGGTGCCGCCGCGCTGGACAATCTCATGCGGCACGGCATCCAGGAAGTTGTTGCGGAAGTTTTCAAACAGGCGACCGTGCCACTTGGCGCCGGCTTTGGCGTTCTTACCTTGCGAAGGGGAGTCGGCACGCAACCCCAGCGCGCGTGTTTGCACGCGAAACTCCTCCACCGCTTTCTGGAGCTCCGTCACCGTCTGCTGCTGCTGCCGCTGCTGCTGTGGTTGCTGCTGCGCACGGCCCGCGAGGGCGCATGTCAGGACGATAAGGAGTGCCCGCCAGGCGCGCACCATACTTCTATCTTAGCGGGTTAAAGGCTGCGAGGACTGTAGACTATGAGGGTGGTTCCCCTCGCCGAGTATCTCGGGCAGACCTATCACCCGGACTGCGACTACGTCGAAGGTCATCTCCACGCGCGCCACGTGGGAGAAATCGGTCATAGTGACGCCCAGGGGCGTATCTATCTCTTTGTGCAAACCCAATGCCGCGGCTTCTGGGCTGGCGTCGAGCTCCGAGTTCAGGTGAAGCCCGACCGCTTCCGCGTGCCGGATGTTGCGATCTTGCGCGGCGGTAGACCCGAGGGCCGTTTCATCACGGCACCTCCCGAAGTGATAGTCGAAGTGCTCTCGCCGGACGACCGTGCCAGCGACGTGCAGGACCGGATTGACGACTATCTCATGTTTGGCGTTCCCTGTGTCTGGGTGATCCGGCCGGAAAGCCGGCGCGCCTGGGTGCATACGCCGGAAGGCTCCCGCGAGGCCAAGGACGGCGTTCTCCGCAATGTGGCTGGGGATTTGGCGGTCCCGCTTAGCGCGATATTTGTTGGGTAGGCTGAGCCCCAACCGACAGCGGCCCGATTTTTTCGAATTGCCCCACCTGCGGAAAGTAGCATCCACCCGCCGGGCCGATGAAGCCTGTAATCACCGAGAAATTGCCATTCCCCGAGGAGCTAAAGAACTGCGGGAAGAAGCCCGAAGTCGCCAACAGATTCCCGGACTGCGCGTCTGAAACAACCGGGGCCAACTTGATGGCATCCTGGAGCACCTGCAGCTTGGCCTTCTGCGGAGCCGTCAGCGAGTCGACGTTCTTCTTCAGAGACACCGCGGCTTGCGCCTTCATCTCCCTGCAAATGGTCTCCACTTCCACATACCGCACGCCCAGGGCTATCGGATTCAAAACGTCCTTCGCCGTCTCCTCGGCGATCTCGCCTTGCACCTGACTGCCGCGGGCTTGCTTGGCAGCAGACCAGCGATTGTACTCTTCGTTGTTGGCCAGGATGATCTGGACCTGCGCGTCCGAGAGCTGCAGGAACTCCTTGACCTGCGCCAGCGGCTGGTAGAACCAACGATTCGTTGGCGTCTGAGCCGTGGCGGTCGAGGCGGCGGCGATCAGTATGAGCGTCGGAACGGTTCTGCCCAGGTGCTTCATGCCTCCATCATACGTCCCGGCGATCTGTAACGATGTGCGCGTCACTATCACAACTTATGCACTGGCGTGCACCTGATTGATCCGCCCTTCCAAGCGACGTCGCGTACCAATGCCAGAAGGAGATAGCATGACCAAACAGCTCGCCCCACTAAGTGTCATCTTCACGACGTTCTCAATTGCCTTCGCCCAAACTCCGGAGCCGCCCCCCCAATTCTCGCCCGAAAAGCTGGCCTCCCAGATCGCCGGGCGCGACCTCTCGCTAGATCCGCTGAGCGTGCAGGACAGCTCGTTTGAACTCCTGCAGCAGCCGTTGCCGGGCGGCGGTGGCAACGCCATCATGAAAATACGATTCCACCGTCTCGAAACGGGGATCCCAAAGAAACTGGCCATCGCGGTTGACCCGGTGGAGCGCCAGACTTGGCTTCGGGACGACGGCTTGTATCCGGACCGCGTTGCTCAGGACGGCCTGTATCATGCGATCATTCCAGTCGACATCGCGCAGCTTCTCGCTCGCCGCCTGAAGGCCGAGCGGGCGAAGGTGCTGCGCAACGGCTATGCGCGCGTCTCGCCGTTCGACGGCCGGCGCAAGCTGCCGCCGCAGGACTTTCTGGTGCCCGGCCCGACCGACCTGATGCCGGGGCGCAACATTCCCTTCGGCGGCTTCGGAATCGCCTCCTCGGTTGCAGCCCGGTCCCTGATGGTCACCAGTTCCAGCGTGATCGAAGATCCGGGCCGCACTTACAAGCCGTGCCCCGTTCCCACCGGCAACCCCAACGGGAAGTGGACCTTCAAGTATCTGATGCAGCAGATGGCCAACACGCCGGTGACGGGTGTTACAGCCGAGCAACTGACGCGGGACTGGGTGGACACGTTCGGCGTGGCCCAACCGGTGAATGGTCTGTTTGTTGATTCCAGGCCGCGGTTGAAGCAATTCATTTTGGACCCTTGGATTACCGCCAGCGGCGGACCGGGTGTGCCGCTCAACCTGGACTTGGCGCCGTTTGAGCTAATCGCGATCGTAAACCGCGTGGACCTCAGGAACAACGCCCTCTACGGCGGGCGCGGCGGCGTTGGCGAACTGCGCTTCATCTTCGGCGTGCTCGAGCCGGGCACGTGCCATCGCGAGGGCTTCAACGTGATCTTCGAGTTTGGCCTGCCGGGTTCGAGCTGCAAGGCCGCCCAAAACTGGGGAGAGCAGTGGATGAGCCTGCCCGCCGTTTTCTCGCCTGCTTACAACGCCGCGCTCGAAGCGATTACCGAGCAGGTGGTGGTCTCCGGCGTCGCCCCGTTGAAGCCCGCCGGCAGCGCGCTTAACCAGCTTCGGACCAACGAGCGTTACGAAGGTATGGCGCCAATCGACGACGACTGGCAACTGCGCGAGTACAAGCTGAAGAACGGCCCGCTACGGCTGGCCTCGAGCACGGTGGTCCGCACGCCGGCGGGCAGTTACAACGTTGCCGACAAGCTGCTGCTGCGCGACTATATCAATAACCATGAAGCGAATTTCCTCCTGGAGCGGCAGGCGATTCCGCTCCTCTACCCGGCGCCGCCGCCTGCCAAGCCGTTCCGGGGTGCGGAGTCTCTCAATTTCGTGGGTTTTTTCTGGGATCCGACCGGCGTATTTAATGGCGAGGCGCGTCACAAGTTCGCGATCAATACGTGCAATGGGTGCCACGCGCAAGAAGAAACGCACACCGGGTTCCGGCACGTGACGGCGGGCTCGCCGGTGCACCTGTCGAGCTTCCTCACCGGGACCACCGTGACCGATCCGGTGGATGGGACGCTACGTGATTTCAACGAACTGGAACGGCGCGCGGCAGACTTGGAGAATCTGGTGAATACCTCTTGCGTGCTCGGCGCAATGAAGTTCAAGGTGCTTGGTCCGCACTAACCCGAGTGCTGACTTACTTTGTAAAGGTCACGCTGGACTCGGCCCCGAAGCGTTGATACTTCTCATACTTGATCGTCATCTTCTGACGGATCGGGCCGCTGGAAAACTGCAGCTCATCGTTGGAATGCGTGTGGACCGGGAACCAATGCGCGCCGATCTTCTCGCGAAACGTGGTGAAGCGCGGAAACAGGTTCTCCTCCTTGCGATTGAGAATCTGCGGCACGGCCACGCCCTCGCTCTTCACCACCGAATAGTCGCGCTTGTCCACCCAGAACATGCCGTCGAAAAGCCGCATGCCCTGATGCACCTGCCGCGGACGCACCTGCAGCAGCCAGCAATCGACGCCGTCGGCCGCTTCCTCACCGCGCGGCTTGGTCTCGTATAGCCACAACTGATCGGCGGTGAACAGGAATGGCTGCACATCGCGAATGTCGCGGAAATCTTCGTCGGTGAGCCGCAGTCGCGCCAGGTTGCTGATCGGCTTGCCCACCATCTGTTCGGTCCGTTCGCCCGCCGGGGAGAAGATCACCTCGCGCACTTCGCTGTACTGGCCGGCGCGTCCGCCCTTGGACGCCATCTCTTCAATCAGCACCGTCTGGCGATACGTATAGTGTTGCCGCGCCTCCATGGCGTCGGTCTCGCGCAACGCCACGCGCTTGGCCAAGTCAGCCGGTTGCGCGTGGAGCGCTAAGCTAAATAGGACGATGCAGCAGCAACAACTCCGCGCGGCCATGGTCGCAATCTGGGTGTTGGGCGGCATCGCGGCGTACCTATACTCTCAACAACTCAATATACCGGCTCACATCGCCATCCCGGTAGCCATCGCTTTTCTGGTGGAGATTTCGCTCTACGCCGGCATGCAATCGCTGCCCTGGACGGCGCCGCTGCTCTGGGCCAGCGCCTCGGCGTCCTACCTGATCTATTCGATTCCCACGGGCGTTTTCGCATGGAAGGGGCTGCTGCTTTTGGCCGCCGTTACGGGCCTCGCTGTCGCATGGATGCGTTACGCGCCGCCGCGGCTGGCTCTGGACGCGCTGTTCCTGCTCTTCTTCGCCGGTATCTATATTGGGCGAGTTTTGCACGGAGTGTACCTGGAGCCATTCCCCAAACTCCAGACTGAGGCGCTGGCGCAGTTGATGTGTTTTCGTCTCGCTGTCACCTGCCTGCTGCGCTACCGGACGCACGAAAACTTCGGCTTCGGCTTTATCCCCACCGCCGCCGATTGGAGGATTGGCATTCGCTACTTCCTCTACTTCGCGCCCGTCGCCGTGGGCCTGATCTACCTGCTGCGGTTTCGCGATTTTCACCTCGCCTCCGGCTTTTGGTGGAAAGCACCGATGACGTTCCTGGCTTTCTTATGGGTGGTCGGGCTTGCCGAGGAGTGCCTGTTCCGGGGGCTGCTGCTCAATCACCTGCGAACGCTGATGAGCCCGCTGCGCGCCCTCGTTTTGTCCAGTCTCGCTTTCGGCATCGTCCACCTGTGGTTCAGGCCGTTTCCGAACTGGAAATTCGTCATCCTGGCGTCCGTGGCCGGGCTTTTCTACGGCAGCGCCTATGTGGAGGCCCGCGCCGTCCGCGCCTCCATGGTGGCCCACGCCCTCACCGTCACCGCGTGGCGCACTTTCCTTGCGTGACCGGAACGCCTACACTGATAGCATGTGGTACCGACGCCGTAGCTTTCTCGCCATCGCCGCCCTCACCCTCACCTTCGGGTTCCCGCTGCTGGCCGACAAGGAATTGACCAAGCTGCAGATTGAGGTCAAGAATCTCGACGGCAAGCCGGTTGATCGGGCCAGCGTCATCGTGCGATTCGTGCAGGGCCGCTCGAAGGTTAAACTGGGCAAGAAGATCACCACACGCTGGGAGCTTCGCACCAACCAGATGGGCATGGCCAGGATCCCACCCATCCCGCAAGGCAAGATTCTGGTGCAGGTGATCGCCAAGGGCTATCAAACCTACGGCGTGACGCACGAAGTGGACGAAGAAGAGAAGACCATCGAGATCAAACTCAACCCGCCGCAAGGGCAATACTCGGCCCACCAGTAGCGCTCAGTCCGAAGCCAGCCCAAACCGTGGCCGCTCCTGTATAGTGTAGGAATGGTTACAGCTTTAGGTAGGTGGGCGTTGCCCGTGGTGATGATGGTCTCGTTTGCCGCTTACGCACAGCAGACGACGGGAACGATTCTCGGCACCGTCCGCGACAACACCGGAGCGGTCGTCAGCGGAGCCAAGGTCACAATTACGGAAACGTCGAAGGGAACCGTCCAGAACTTTACCTCGGACGAAAGCGGCTCCTACAACGCGCCGTTTCTAATTCCGGGAACGTACTCGGTCTCAGCCGAGATGGCCGCCTTTAAGCGCCAAATGCGCGAAGGCGTTACTTTGCAGGTCGATCAGAAAGCGCGTATCGATTTCACTCTTGAGGTCGGGCAGGTAACCGAGACCGTCAGCGTCACGGCGGGCGCTCCCCTGGTGAAATCCGAAAGCGCCGAACTCGGCGAGGTGATCACCGAGCGCGCCGTGCGTGAGTTGCCGTTGAATGGCCGCAATTTCGCGCAGCTCGTGTATCTGGTTCCGGGCGTGACCGCCGGCCAGATCGGCGAGAATCTCTCGGGCGCATCCACCTTCAATCCCCGCGCCGGCTCAAATTTCAACGCCCTCGGCCATCACGGCAATTCCAACGGATGGCTGGTGGACGGCATCGATAACAACGAATACACCTTCAACACGGTGATCGTGCAGCCGTCGATTGAATCCGTCCGCGAGTTCAAGGTCCTCACCGGCGTCTATTCCGCCGAGTTCGGCCGCGGCGCCGGCGTGGTGTCGGTCTCAACCAAATCCGGATCGAACGAGATACACGGTAACGTCTTCGAGTTCCTGCGCAACGACAAGCTTGACGCGCGCAACTACTTCGCCAATCCCGCCATTGCCAAGGCGCCGCTCCGCCGCAATCAGTATGGCGCGGCGGTTTCCGGACCGGTCTCGCTTCCCAAGATCTACAGCGGCAAAAACCGGACCTTCTTTTTCGCCGACTACTTTGGACTGCGCGAGATTCGTGGCCTCACCTTTGTGAACTCCGTGCCCACGGCCAAGGTCCGGGCCGGCGACTTTAGCGACTACGAACGCACGCCCGGTAGCCGCATTCTGATTTTCGACCCGCTCACCACCCGCCTGAATCCCACCTTCAACGCCGGGCAGCCGGTGAGCGCCGCCAACCCGCAGTTCCTGCGCGATGCCTTCACCAACAACGTTATCCCGGCCAACCGGATCAACCCCGTCGGTCGCAACGTCGCTAGCGTCTACCCGCTGCCAAATGCACCCGGCAACTTCAACAACTTCACCATCAATGCCAATCGCGAGGTCACCGACAACGGCTTTACCACGCGCATCGACCATCGCCTCACCGAGAAGGACTCGATCTTCTTCCGCTACTCCTATGAGAAGTTCAAGCTTGACGCGCCGCAGGGTCAATCCAACTGTTGCTTGCCAACGCCCGCCGAGGCTGCGGCGAAGTTTGAACTCGGTCCGTTCGTCGCCGGCTTGCAGAACACGCGCCTCAACACGCAGGGCGCGGCGCTCAATAACACCCACATCTTCCGGCCCAACCTGCTGCATGAGTTGCGGCTGGGCTTTGCCCGCACCACTCCATCCACCACGGCGTCGGATTTCGGTAAGAACGCTGCGACGTCGCTGGGCATAGAAGGGGTCAATATCAGCCAGTTGACGTCAGGCATCCCGGGCGTGAACGTCCAAGAATTCACGGGCCTCTCCGGTGGGCCGGCCTTCCTGCCGGTCAATCCCAAGCAGACGCACTATCAGATTGACAACAACGTCTTTCTGACCCTCGGCCGCCATCAGCTCAAGTTCGGCCAGCACTACATAAAGCGGCTCACCTCGCCGTACACCAACATTGCGCCGCGCGGCAATCTCTCCTTCAACAACAACTTCACCAATGACCCGCGCAACAACGCGGGAGGCAGCGGGATGGCCACGTTGCTGACCGGCTACCTGACCGCCGCCAACCGCGGTGCGCTGCTGGAGCCTTACTACCAGACCAATCACGAGCTTGCCTTCTTCTTCCAGGATGACTTCAAAGTGAACCGCCGCCTCACGCTCAATCTTGGTGTGCGCTACGAGATCTATACGCCGGACGTTGAGATTCGCGACCGTCTGGTGAATGTCGACCGCGTCGGTTTGCGGCTGGTGTACGCCAATGAAGACGGGGCCTCGCGCGGAGTGAACAAGTCCACCCAATACGGGAATTTTGGCCCGCGCATCGGCCTCGCCTATGATCTGCTGGGCAACGGCAAGACCATTTTCCGCGCCGGCTACGGCTTGTCTCACTTTCCTGAACCGGTGACGGCCAACGGCCAATTGGGTATTCAGGTGCCGTATATCTTTACGCAAAACATTGTCCCGGAAGTCAACCCGACGGACTTCTCGCGCGTGCCCGTAATCAACCGCCCCTTCCCGGCCATCCAGACGATAAAGCCGCGTACAACCGCCGAATTGAACGCCGCCAATCCCGGCGGGCAAGGTCACGACTACAACAACCTGACCGGCTATGCCCAACATTGGAGCGCCAACGTCCAGCGCCAGTTGAGCGAAACCTTGCTCGGCGAAGTGGCCTACGCCGGTAGCCGGGGCGTGCACGTGATGATCAACCTGCCTCTCAATGAAGTACAGCCGGGTGTGGGCACTCAGCAATCGCGGCGTCTGATTCAACCACTGAATAACATCACGGCGATCAACATTTTTGCGCCGCGTAACATGAGCACCTACCACGGCCTGCTATCGAAGCTGGAGAAGCGCTTCGCTAGCGGCGTCCAGGGATTGTTCTCTTACACGTACAGTAAGGCGATTGACTTCGGCGGCTCAGCCGGGTCCGGTGGTGGTTCCACGGGCGGCCCGCAGACGATCACTTGCCTCCGCTGCGGCCGCGGCGCGTCGGGCTACGACGTGAAGCATCGAGCCGTCACCAGCGTAGTGTACGAGCTGCCCTTCGGGAAAGGCCGCAAGTTCATGAGCGCGGGCGGACCGGCTGACCTGCTCTTTGGCGGTTGGCGCGTCAGCACGATCGCGACGCTGTCCACCGGCCGCCCCTTCAACGTCAACTTGGCCAACGGGGTCAATAACGGCGCGCCCAGTTGGCCGGACCGTACCGGCGGCGGCACGCTTGATAATCCCGATCCGTTCAAATGGTTCGATGACCGCGCCTTCCAGGCTCCGGCGCCCAACACCTACGGCAACGTGGCGCGTGGCGTGTTGTACGCGCCCGGACAGGTGCAGTTTGACACGTCGTTCGTGAAGAACTTTAAGATTCGGGAAAAGATGTCGGTGCAGTTCCGCGCCGAAGCGTTCAACCTTTTCAATACGCCGCAATTCGGTTTTCCGAACTCGGCGATCGGCTCTCCCACGGTAGGGCGCATCACTTCGACCATCGCCGACAGCCGTGACATGCAACTGGCGCTGAAGTTCGAGTTCTAAGTAACGTCGAGCCATACACACCCACACTCCCTGCGGAGTTGGTGTATAATTCGCAAGTCGGGCTCAGGGGCCCATGTGCATTGCGCAGCCAATCACTGGCTGCTCTGTCCGTATTCTGCGCCGCCCCTGCGAAGTACCGGCACGGTTCGCAAAGGAGCAGTGATGCAACGCTACGGAAGACTGTTGGTGTACTCGTTTCTGGTGGTTGGCACGGTGCAGGCGCAACAAACCACCGCCACTTTTCAAGCAGTGGTGACCGACTCCTCGGGTGGATCCGTCCCGCAGGCCACAGTAACCCTGACACACGAAGGCATGGGCGCGATCGTCACCAAGACTACCAGCCAACTGGGTGAGGCTACCTTTGACTTCCTGCGTGTGGGCAGCTACAAGATCAGGGTCGAAGCGGCTGGCTTCAAGCGTGTCGAAAGCACCGGCCTCGAACTGTCGGCCGCCCAAAACGTTCGCCAGACCTACGTGATGGAGGTGGGCGCCACGTCCGACACAGTCACGGTGGAGAGCAGTGCGGCACTGATCAACACGGTGTCTTCCGAACAGTTGAATACCTTCGACAACGCCAAAATCGGCGACCTGCCCATCTTCCGGCGCAACTACACCAACGTGCTGGCCATCAACACCGGCGTTACGATGGCGCCCGAGGGCGTGCGGATGAACGGCGTGGGCAAGAACGGCGTCTCTTATACCGTCGACGGTACCGACGCCGGCGGCAACCCGGAGGGCCGTTACTCGTCCAACTATCTTCAGCCGAACCTGATCGACATCATGAGTATCGAGGCGATTCAGGAAGTGCACACCATCAAAGGCGTGCCGCCGGCCGAATACGGCAACATGGTGGCGGGTCAGGTTAACCTGCTCAGCCGTTCCGGCACCAATCAGCTTCACGGCAGCCTGTTCGAAAATTTCCGGGCCGAGAATCTCGACGCGCGGCACCAGCGTCTCCCGAATAAGCCGGGCCTCACGTTCAACCAGTTCGGCGGCTCCATCGGCGGCCCGATCAAACGCGATCGAATCTTTGTGTTCGGTGTGTTTGAGGGCTACCGGGATCGCGCGTTTTCGCTCGTACAGGAAACGCTGATGACGCCGCGGCTGCGTGATGAGGCGCTGCGAGTTACCCCATCCTACAAACTCTATCTGGATTTCATCCCGCTCCCGAACCAGCCCTACGGGCCTAACGACGATACGGCTCTCTATGTGAAGCCGGCGTCGTCCACACGCAACGACAATCACATCGATCTCAAAGGCGACGTCCGCCTCGGCAACGCCAGCACGCTGACGATGAGTTACACGCGCGGACGTCCCAATCAGCTGGTGCCCCGCCATTACTTGAATGGCGCCAATGACCGCACGTTTCGAATTTGGGATGAGCGCGGCACGGCGAGCTATACGACTGGGGGCGCCAACTGGACCTCGGAATCGCGCTTCGGCTATCACTTGACCGACATGCATCGCGAAGACCTGTTCTTCTTCCAGCAGTTCGATCCCAACAACAAGACCGAGGTACTACCCTTTGGCCGGCGCGTCCCGCGACTCAGCTTTCCCGGCGTCGCCAATCCGGACCATGAGCTCTACCTGTTGGAGGGCCGCACTTACAACTTCGACCAGAAGTATTCACGGCATATCGGCGGCAAGTCTTTCAAATTCGGCTTCAGCGTCCGCCGCGATTGCTGCCGGCGCAACAACCCGGAAGCGGTCAATATCGCCTACGCCAACCGCACCGACTTCATCAACAACGTCACCAACACCGTGGGGCCTACCTACGGCAACGGCGACTACACCGCCAAAATGTATCAGATCGGCGGCTTTGCTCAAACCGACTGGCGCGTGCGCGGTAACCTGACCTTGAACCTTGGCATCCGGTATGACTATTTCTCGCACCTGGTTCCCGAAGGCACCGCCAAGGCTCCTTTGACTGGCATCTACAATCCGGATGGATTGCTGGATTCCAATTTCAATGTCGGGCCGATTCGGCCGCTCAACAATCCCTACAATTCGGATAAGTGGGTCAACCTCGGTCCGCGCTTCGGTTTCGCCTATAACGTAGCCGGCAAGAGCAAGACTGTGATTCGCGGAGGTTTCGGGGTGTTATTCTCCGGGCAGGTGCCAGGAGCCATGTGGGCCCACGTGCAACCCACTCCTTCGGCGCCGTTCCGCTTCAATTTCATCCGCGCCGACAATACCAGGCTCGGCATCAAGTGGCCCGTCTATAACGACGACCTCATCAAGATCATTCAGTCAGAGACGGCTTCCCGTGGATGGATCAACACGTTTTCGGCAGTCAATCCGAACCTGCAGAATCCTTACTCCATGCAGTACACCTTTGGCATCCAACGCGAACTTACTTCCTCGCTGGCCATGGAAACCGCCCTGGTTGGAACCCGTGGCGTGAAGTTCCTGATGCAGCGCTGGATGAATGAGCCCAGCCGCCTCACCGGACTCCGGCCGAATCCACGCCTCAATGTCAACTACTACGTCGACGAGTCCCAGCAAAGCTCTTACGTGTCGTGGCAGTCGTCGCTTCGCAAGCGCTTCTCACATGGCCTCAGCGGCAGCCTCCACTACACCTGGGCCAAAGGGCTTTCCACCGCGGGCGGCGACATCGGAGCCTACTATCAGGGCGACGGCGACGCTCGCACCCAGGAATTCTTCAACCCGCGTGCCGATCGCGGGCCCAACACCGGCGACATCACGCACTATCTCACCGGCGAATGGACTTATCAGCTCCCCCATCTGAAGTCCATGGATTCTCCCGCGTTGAAAGCCGTTTTCGGCGGCTGGATGGTCTCTGGCGTCGTCTTGGCGCGCACCGGAATCCCCGCGCAGCTATCGCAAACCGGCACCGGGCTGAACGTCTCCCGGCCGGACTACATCGGCGGCAATGTGAAGTTCGACGATTACAAAACAACGCTGCGCTATCTGAACCCCGCAGCCTTCGCGCTGGTACCCATCAGCCCCGTCTCGCGAATCTCCGTGCGGCCGGGCAACGTCGGCAACAACGCGCTCCGCGAACCAGGGTCGGTGAACTTCAACGTCTCTCTGAACAAAGAGTTCTCCTTCACCGAACGGCTCCGTCTACGCACGGGCGTCGACGCCTTCAACTTCTTCAACCACACCAACCTGACTGGCTTGGTGACCAGCATCAACAACCGGTTCTTCGGCGAGTTGCAGAACACCGCCGGCGCCAGGCTGGTGCAGTTGAACGCACGGTTGAGCTGGTAGGAGGCGTGTGTCCGGTGAATCTGGTTAGCCGAGGAAATGGCGCCATTGCCGCTGGTGAGGTGGAGTTGGGATACTGTAAGATCCCGTTCCACCATCACCTTCCATGAAAGATCTGATCGCCGAACTTCGCTGGCGGGGTTTCCTCGCCCAGACCACTTGTGACGACGTGTCCGAGTTCATGCTCGCCGAGCGCCGCACCATGTACGTAGGCTTTGATCCCACGGCCGCGAGCCTCCATCTGGG
>JAYTKJ010000149.1:0-2253 GCA_043730365.1 Acidobacteriota bacterium
GAGCTCCAGCACCTTCTTGAAGGAGCGCTCGGAGTCCACCGAATTCTGCGCCACCTTATAGAGGCGGCCCAGATTGAGCCACGCATCGAGATCGGTTGGTTGCTTCTCGCTGATCTTGGCGTACTGCTCGGTGGCCTTCGTCACCATTTGTTCGTTGACGCGGCCTTGCTGGGAGTCACCAATCAGGCGCAAGTAGATGCGGCCCAGGATCCGGCGCGCATTCAGGTCGTTCGTATTGTCGCGCAACACGGCCTCTGAATCGGTGATCGCTTCCTTGACGCGCCCGGCCTGCAGGTAGAGATCGGACAGCCGTTCGGCGATGAATGAGGCCCCGGGGTCTGCCTTCATTGCATCGCGATAGTTGTCAATCGCCTGATTGAGATACTCGCCGCGGTTGCCGTAGGCGCCAGCCAGTTCAGCATAGAGGTGGCCCATCGAGTAGTGATAGTAGGCCTTGCCGCGATCAGGCTGCGCGCTCTGCGCGAGCAAGGGCGCGACCGCCAGTGCCGGACCCGCCACGTAACGAACGCACCACAACCAAAACCGGAAGATTGTCATAAAAGGAACCGCTACCCCCTCAGTATAATCCCCCGAGGCGGCGACTGGCCGGGCCTGCCGTTATTTACTGTCCGCCGCGTGTGGCGTGGATCAGGGATTCCATGTGTGACAAGTATTTCTCAAGGGCGCCACGGCCAGCGTCGGTGAGCCGATACTCGGTGCGGGGGATCCGCCCCTCGAAAGTCTTCTGGCATTCCACGTAGCCGGCGTCCTCCAGCTTGCGGGTATGCACGCTGAGATTGCCGTCCGTCACCGCGAGAAACTCTTTGAGTTCGGAGAACGTGAGCGCAGAGTTCACCGCCAACGCGCTCACCACACCCAGGCGGATGCGTTCATGGATCACGCGGTCCAGTTCGCTCACGGTCTTCTGTGAACTGCTGGCCTTGGGCTTGGCATGAGTGATCGGTGCCGCGGACTCGCCAAGCGGCGAATCGTCCTGTAAAGCGGATGATTGTCTAGCCACCGTACCTCCTTGCGATCACCAATCCGAAAACAATATGTAGGCCGCCGAAACCGGCTATCAGCCAGGCGTCCGTCCAGGCCGGGGGCCCAAACGTCGCCAGCAGGCCGAACGTCAGAAACCCTGCTCCCATGGCCGGAATCAGCTTGGTCGAGAACGCACCGCCGGAAGCAATGGCCGTCCCATAGAGGAGCAGCCACATGCCAGGCAATGTCGACCATAACCGCGCTTCCACCAGCGCAATCGTCAGGGCCGCTCCCGCCAGCACCGCCGGAGCGAAGCTGAGCACGAACCGCTTGCCCGGAGCCGCGAAGACCGCCGTACCTTCCCGGGCCGCCTTGCGTTTCATCGTCACCGCGCCTACCGCGAAGGCCAGTATCGCCGCGGCGATCCACGCCGTGAGCCACGCCGTGTGACTCGACTGCCGCATGGCCACCGTCCCGGCCACCAGCGCAATGCAGCCCATGCCAAACAGCCCCCAACCGGGGACTGCCGTGAACGCCGCCGCGCGCTCCATCGTTTCCCGGATGAACCGGAGGTTGTCAATCGCGTGCTCGTGGATCGGGATCGGCGTCACCGATCGTTTGGGTAGTGCTGACATGACGGCCAGATTACTGTGTTCCTAAGGAGAACTTTACCACACAAAGACGACCATCGCCATTTGGGGCGAGTCCCAATCCGCACGCGATTCGATTTTGTCGGCCGTGGGGAGCCTGACAGTATCGAAATACCGCGCAGTTGAGCGCAGCGTTTTGATCTGTAGTCTTGACCACCGTTCTGGCGAGCACCGCTTTCGGCCAAACGGCCGCGTTAACATTCCGTGCTGGATACCAACGGCTATTTCGCGCCTTAGAGAGAGTCTCAATCGAGTACGAACAGCTCGCCCAATGAGACCGAGATCTCGCCGGCCTCGAGGCCTCCCTGAGGCGGGAATCTCCTGCGGCACGCGTCCCGAGTATTGCCACGCGCGCCGGAGCTCGTCGCACTTGGCGAGGACATCGGCAAACCGGTGTTCCGGCGAGAGGATTTCGATGCAGAGGAAAATCGGCTTGCTCGGGTACGGATCCTGGACCGATGATCTGGACTGGACAGCCAGATCCGGCACCAGGTATTTCCCCTCGCGGATTCTTACCGTTAACCCAACTTTCGCAGTTCAGCGCATTTGAGACCGGCGGGCCCTTTGTTTTCAACAAAGGGCCTCCCAAGGTCTCCACTACATTTTCAATGGGGGAAGG
>JAYTKJ010000150.1:0-2953 GCA_043730365.1 Acidobacteriota bacterium
GACGCCATCGCGTGGGCCACCCGGCTGCGCAACAAGAATGTGCCTCCTTCGGCCGCTGAACGCGAATTGCTCGCCGCGCCCGCGCGCATCGGCCCGCGTGGGTACTTCGAACAACTGGCGCTCGTCGGAGGCGCGCCCGCCGGGGAAGTGCTGCAGAAGCTGCTAAGTTCTCCGGACGCAAAGACTCGCGCTGCGGCCGCCAAGACGTTCTCCCACGGAATCTTCAGCGAGGCGGCCACCACAGCGTTGGGCGCCAGCTTGACCGATGCCGCCCCCCAGGTCCGCCGCGCCGCCACCCGCGCGCTGGCAATGCTGGCCAACTGGCGTTCACAAGCCGCTCAGGACGCCTTGACAGGGTTCCTGGCGGCCGATCCAGCCAAAGCCGTCGACCCCGCCGATCGCGTCAGCGCCGCCGATGCCGTGGTCGAAGCCGCCCGGTTCCAGATCAAAGGCGTCCAGCAGGATGCCGGACTTTTCCAGACTCTGGTGGCCATGCTCGAGGACAAGAATGAGGAGATTCGCACGATTGCCGGTAACGCCCTGATGCCGATCCGCGATCCCGAATTCCGCGGCGATCTTGGCCGGCCGGAGCGCAAGGCCCCGGAGGGCGGTTGGCCGCTGTGGCTCAGCGAGGTGAGCACGCGCGCCGCCGGGTATCGCAAGAACTATGCCGAATGCGCGAGCCCATCGGGCCGAGGCGCCGAGCTTCTCTGCCAGGGCCAATCGCACCTGGGTTCCGATCCGGCCAAGGCATTCCAATTGACCCGCCAGGCGGCTGAGCTTGGCCATCATCCCGCCGAAGCGATGCTAGGCATAATGTACGTCGTGGGTAAAGGCGTCGAGCCGAGCAATCCGGAAGGCGTCAAATGGTTGGCCAAGGCCGCCGATGCCGGCGACACGCTGGCCGCCACCAACGCCTGGATGATCTACGCGGGCAGCCCTGGGGTTCCCAAGGATGGCGCTCTTGCGGACCGCTACCTCAAGCTTTCGCGGGGTGTGAGCGCGGGTGCGTTTCAACCCAGCGGCCCACGTTGACCGGTCAGCCCAGATTTTCGCCTGCGAGCCCGGCGGAGCGCTATTCCCACATCGATATCCTCCGTGGCCTCGCGCTGTTTGGCGTACTCATCGTGAATCTGGAGGACAGCTTCCGGATTCCATTGCTTGAACAGATCCTGGGGCCCCATGGCGAAACCGCCTATGCCAACCAGATGGTGGACCTTCTCGTGGTCCGCCTTCTGGAATTCAAAGCTATAACGATCTTCTCGTTCTTGTTTGGCGCAGGCATCGCTATGCAAGCTGAACGGTTCGCCTCGCCGGCCGCCGGCCCCAGAGGCTTCCTGGCCCGGAGGCTGGGGTGGCTCTTCCTGCTGGGCGTGGCTCACATGTTTCTCATTTGGAATGGCGACATCCTGGCGCTCTATGGTGTCTGCGGATTGCTCCTGTTGCCTTCGCTCAGCCTGCGCTGGCCCGCGCTCCTCGTCTTGGGGGCAGTGGCGATGGCCCTGCCTAATTTCGTCTCCATCCCCTTAGACATTCCAACCGGAGAGGCAGCCGCGGTTCACATCGCGCGGGCCCGGGAAGTTTACGGCCACGGCGGCTTCTTCGCCATTCTCATTTTTCGAGGGCACGAGTCCTGGTCCCTGATTGTGCCGTTGCTGATCTCGATCCTTCCGCGGACCGTCGGCCTGATGTATTGGGGCATGGCCGCTTGGCGCAGCGGCATCCTCCGCGAACCGGAACGGCATCGGCGCACGCTCCTGGCCGCACTGGCGCTTGGCGCTGCCGGTGGGGTGACGTATCCTTCCATTCCCAGCCTGCTGGCGCTGGCCTACGTGTCGGCCTTCCTGCTGCTGCTCAAACCCGGCAGAGCTTTTTCGCTGCCCGGCCTTGCGGCAACCGGTCGAATGGCGCTCACCAACTATTTGATTCAGTCCATCGTTCTTGGCATCACCTTCTACGGGTACGGCTTCGGGCTGTTCGGCCGTCTCGGATCGGCCGCGGCGGCGGTCATCGGCGTCATTATCTACCTGACACAAGTGCAGCTCAGCCGACTGTGGCTCGCCCACTTCCAGTTCGGCCCGTTCGAGTGGCTCTGGCGTTCGCTAAGCTATGGGCGCCGCCCAGTTTCAACCTAGCAATTACGGAATATCGTGCCATAATTGCAAGGATGCTCCCTCGCCGCCTCCAATCGCTGCTACAGGATCGCCTTAGCCACACGCCTGCCGTTGCCTTGCTCGGGCCGAGGCAGGTCGGCAAGACGACGCTGGCGCATGCCGTCTCCGCCCCCGGCGAAAGCGTCTACCTCGATCTGGAATCACCTGTGGATCGCGAAAAGCTCAGCGATCCGGTCTCCTATCTTGCCAGCCACGAGAAAAAGCTGGTCATTTTGGACGAAGTGCAGCGCATGCCGGAGCTGTTCGCAGCGCTCCGAGGACTGATCGATTCCGGCCGCCGGCGTGGCAGAAGAGCCGGGCGCTTTCTCCTGCTCGGCTCGGCCTCCGTCGAATTACTGCGCCAGTCTGAGTCGTTGGCTGGACGAATTTCGTACCTCGAACTGGCGCCACTTGACGTCCTCGAAACTCCAGAGCCACAACATGCCGACCTGTGGATCCGAGGTGGTTTCCCGGAAAGCCTGCTGGCCAGCGACGCCACGCGCAGTCTCATCTGGCGGCAGGATTTCATTCGAACCTAACCTATCTCGAACGCGATATTCCTCAACTGGGCCCGAGAATCCCCGCCACTACACTCCAGCGCTTCTGGACCATGCTTGCTCACGCACAAGGCGGGCTGTTCAACGCGGCCCAATTGGCACGGGGCTTGGCCGTTGACGGCAAAACCGTCACCCGGTATCTTGACCCAACTTTCGCAGTTCAGCGCATTTGAGACCGGCGGGCCCTTTGTTTTCAACAAAGGGCCTCCCAAGGTCTCCACTACATTTTCAATGGGGGAAGGG
>JAYTKJ010000151.1:0-17544 GCA_043730365.1 Acidobacteriota bacterium
CTCTACGCAAGGCGTATTGCCGCCATGTTCAAGGTGCGAGGCCAAGGGGGTGGGGATCGACCCGCGCACACCCCAAAACTTCAAACGCATTCGGCGGCCTTCGATCGTGTTGTCATCTTCGGTTGACCCAATTCACCGCTCATGGTATCTTCTTTTTCGCCCGCCCGGAAACTATGTCAAAAACGAGACTGAGCCTGTTCTATTTGGTTACGTACCTTACACTGACCGGCTTGGGGTTGATGATCGCGCCGGAACAGGTGTTGAAATTGCTGATGGCATCGCATCAATATGACGACGCGATGCCTCGTTTCGCCGGCATTCTGATGCTCGCGCTCGGACTGGTAGTGAGCCAGATTATCCGCTTGCGCGTCGAAGCGCTCTATCCGGTCACCGTGCTGGTGCGCCTGGTGATTTGGGTTTATGTGCTGTGGCTCTATTTCCATTCAGGCGACACATTCTTCGCGGCCGTGCTTGGGGTGCTCGGACTCGGAATTCTGCTCACTGGTTCCGCCTATCTTTCGGAGCGTTCAAAAAGCGTGCAGGCCGCGCAATAGAGACTGCTCTAAGGCTCAAGCCAAAACATCTCCATCGGGCCTTTGCCCTTTACCTCGATTAGGCCTCGAGGCTCAATGCGGCCGTCCCAGCCGCCGAGGCTGTCCAAAAAGGCCTGTGAGGCATTGATCCGTCCGGGCTCAGCGGCAGACTGCAAACGCGAACCAACATTGACGGTGTCGCCCCAAACATCGAACGCCAGTTTGCGAAGCCCCACCACCCCGGCCACCAGCGGACCGGTATGCAATCCGATTCGCACGTCCCAGTACTTGCGCCCAAGAGCCAGCTGCTGCGCCTGCCGAACCGCGACAAAATCACGAATCTCAAACGCCGCGCGAAGCAGATTCAGAGCGGCATTCTCGGTCTGGCCCAGAATTCCGCTGACGCAAAGATAGCAGTCTCCCACCGTTTTGAGCTTCTCCACCGAGTGCCTGGCGGCGATCTGATCAAAACGGCTGTAGCAGATGTTGAGCTCACGCACCAACTCCGATGGGGAGCAAAGCCCGGCCACGCAAGTAAAGCCGGAGAAGTCCGCAAACAGCACGCAAGCCGCCTCGTATTGAATGGCGCGGACCGAACCCTTATCCTTCAGCTCAGTGGCCACGGTTTCAGGGAGAATGTTTAGCAGTAAGGCATCGGCCCGCTGCTTTTCGGCCTGCAGCTGTCCACACAGACGCGCCAAGTCAGACTGGGCGACCAGTAGCTCCTGGTTCAACTCCAATTGGCTGAGCTGTGTATCGATCTTCTGTGAAAGCGACAGTTCACGCTCGACGATGCTGGCGAGCGCGGCCAGCGTTTCAATGTCTCGGGAGCTGAAAGTGCGCGGCGTTTGATCGGCGATACAGAGCGTGCCCACGTTCCGTCCGGCGGCGGCAATCGGGTGCCCCGCGTAAAATCGGAGGAACGGATAGCCCAACACCATAGGATTGGCGGCAAAGCGGGGATCTTCCAAGGTGTCATTGACCACCAGCGCGCCCGTGCCGGCAATCGCATGGCCGCAAAACGAAGCGCGTCTGGACGTCTGGTCTACATGCAACCCGATCTTGGCCTTGAACCATTGACGGTTATCATCCACCAGCGCGACGTAGGCAATGGGGGCATCGAAGATCCGGCTGGCCAAGTGGATCAACTGGTCAAAACGAGCTTCGGGAGGCGTATCGAGCAAGCGCAGGGCGCGCGTGGCAGCCAAGCGCTCAGGTTCGGCGGCGGGCACGGGCGCCGGCACGAACTCGCAAGTATTAAAGAGACTCCCGGACACTCCCCAGACTATCGGCCTGATTGGCCCCAGAGTTTAGCCGATGCGCCCGGGCTCAGCGGGCCGACTTCTTCCGTTTGCCGCGCAGGCGTTTGCGATCGGCTCCATCGGCAGCCAACGCGGTGGCCGCATCGTAGGCAGACTGAGCTTCTGCAGCTCGCCCGCGCCCGGCTTCCAGATCGCCAAGTTGCTCGTGCAAGCGTGGATCACGTGGCGCACGTTCCAGGGCCGCACGGAGGGTTGCGGCCGCGCCTTCGCCATCACCGGCTCGTGCCAAAGTCTGAGCCAGGGAAAGCCGCGCGGCAATCGACTCAGGCCGCAGCTCAACCACGCGGCGATACTCGGCGGCCGCCTCGGCATGCTTGCCCTGCCGCGTGAGACTCTCAGCCAGGCTCAAACGGCCGGGGATGAAATCCGGAGACTTCGCCAGGATCTGACGCCATTGTTGCAGGGCATCGTCGGTGCGGCCGCGCGAAGCCATAAGCAACGCCAGATTGTGGCGCGCCGGCACATGGCCCTCGTTCAACGACAAGGCCTGGCGATACTGCGCTTCGGCATCAGCGGCTTTCCCCTGCCCGGCCAACAGGGACCCCATCGCGTTGAACGGCTCAGGCGAGTCAGGCGCCAGCGTCATCGCGGTCCGATAGGCGACGGAGGCTTCGCGATTGCGGTTTAACCGTTGATAAACCAAACCCAGATTGTAGGGAAGGTAGCCAAACTTGGGAGCGATTCGAATCGCCTGCTGGTAGCGCCGGATAGCCTCTTGATAGTCGCCGGTCTCAACCATCGTGAGGGCCAGATTGTGCAGCGGATAGGCCCAGTGTGGCGCGCGGCGAACGGCGTCGCGGAAGGCAGCAGCCGCGTCCGGGAAACGCGCCTGTTCGAGGTAGGCGATGCCAAGAGCGTTGTAAGAATAGGCACCGTTGGGATCGAAGCGCACGGCGAACTCAAGCTGGTCGATCGACGGCGCATAGGCCTTGTCGAACAACCCGGCACGGCCGCGGAAAAAGGCTTCGCGACCCTGCAAAAGCTGTGATTCAGGGGTGAGGCGCAGGGCTGCCGCGGCATAAAGAGCGCCGCCGGCAAAGTCCGCTTGAGTTTGCGGTGACTGCTCACCGGCAAGGTAGTTGAGCAATACCGCTTGCGTGCGGTCTTCCAGCGCGACGCGCAGCCGATTTTTGCGGTCGAAGTACGCGGCCGGCGGAAGCCGTTTCTCCAGTTGTTCAAGGGCGGAGAAGGCGCCGTTCCGGTCGTCGGGCAGCAGGCGGCCCGCGTTCATCGCTTCGTTAAAAGCTGAGTCGGACACGACCTGCGAGTTCACGCCCGCTTGCGCAAATAGTCCCACCGGCAACGCGGCCGCGGAAGCCAACAAGACGGAGCCACTGTCAAACACCCTCGGCCCGTTCGCCACCGGAACGCCGGGCTTCGAGGTGTCAGCCAGTTGGACGTTGTTGTCGATGTTGCCGAAATCGCGCGGGTGCTGTTTATCGGACGTGGCAAGCGCCACTTGGTCACGGACGTACTCAATCGTCTCGTTGACGTTCACCAGCCCATCTTTGTTCTTGTCGGCCTCGCCCGACAAGCCTTTCATGAGGAAGTAGCTGAACGCCCCGTGTCCCCCGCCCCATTGCGGGCCTTCATACGAAAGCTCTTTGGGCCGGCTCGCCATCAGGCCGAAGATCTCACCTTCGGCTTCGCTCAATTGGGCCACCGAATTGTTCACCGTGGTGCTCTTGATGGTGCCAATAATGCCGGCGCGGCATACGTCGACGAACAAGACGACGCGGCCCACTTTCTTGAGCTGCTCCTGAACAAGATTCTGTAAATCCTCGAACGGTAGCGCGGTCGTGGCCAAATCCTGCGGGTCACTATCGTAGGTGAGGATATAGGCTTTCTTGCTGCCGGGAGTCTCCACCGTGCCGTGTCCGGCAATGAGAACGATCACAGTGTCCTGCTTGGTGGCCTTGCCCTTGAGTAGCGTATCGAAGGCATTGCGGACTGCCGCCGTGGTAGCAGCCTGCTCAGTCAATACGGTCACGTTCTCGGCCGGCAGACCGCCGCCGCGCGGACTCAGCAAGTGCTTGCCAAACAGCTCAGCGTCGCTATGGGCGAACTGCAGCCAAAGATCCTGCGGAAGTTTCTGGTACTTGGAGACACCGAACAGCAGCGCGTAGGTCTTGCCGCCGCCGACGGCGAGCGCCGTCGTGACGGTGGCGTTGGCGAGCAACTCTTCGAGCTCAAAGATTTTCCCCTTTACCCACACCGCTTCCTTCCATTCGGCTCCCGCCCGGCGGTAATCGGCCAGTGCGTTGGCCGGAAGATTGGCTTTCTCAAAGATGGCCGCGCGCGCCAGCAGCGCGGCGGGCTCGGCGGGGTTGGCGGCCAGTTGGGCGTCGAGCGCCTGCAACTCAGTACGTAACTCGGGGGCAATTTTGTCGAGCGGAGCCGGCGGCGGTGCTTCCGGCTTCTTCAGATCGCGCGTCAGGCTGACGCCGTAGTGTTGTTGGCTAGCCACAGCCACTCGCACCACCTGCGGAAGAAAGCACGAAGCCACCGGCTTGCGGTCTGCTACCTTGCCCGTTTTTACCTTGAGCTGTTTGGCTTCAAACAAAGCTTCGCTGGCCGCGCTGAGCGTAGCCGAAGTCTTCTCGGGGCAGTAGAGAAACGCAGCGGGCGAAGCATCAGTGCGAATGGCGTCGCCGCTAAAGACGATGTCGCCGGCTTTGGCGGCGATCGGCGTCTCGGTGCCCGCGCGCAGGAGCTTGCTCCCAGCAGGGCTCAGCATGAGACCGACCGGTTCTTCCTTGAGAGTCACTGCCGTGGGCGGGGCAGCTTCGGCGGCGATCGCAGCTAAGCAGAACGCCAGAACAATACTTCTTGACCGCATTACATCTCTTACAGTCATTATGCGGCAGCCGCCTTGGGTTCCAGGCCCTTCACCGTGTAAAGCTTGACCGGCTCAACCTTGCCCCGCACCGGCACGGCGCCGATCAACACCGTGTGGATGTCTTTGGCCAGCCGCGCCTGCGTGGCTTCACTCATCAGCAGGTTGGTCTTCTGCTCCTTGTTCATGCTTTCCAACCGCGCTGCCAGATTTACGGTGTCGCCCAAAACTGTGTACTCCATTTTGTCCTCGGACCCGATGTTGCCCAGGACGACTGGCCCGGTGTGCAGCCCCGATCCGGTCTTGAAATTCGCATCGGGCCGCGTGACGATCTGGTGGGCGCACCGCACTGCCCGCGACGCGTGGTCTCCTGGTTGACCACCATCATTGTCGCTGAACACCGCCAGAATACCGTCGCCGATGAACTTGTTGACCTGCCCACCATGCAACATAATGATCTTCACCGTGGCGGCGAGATAGGAGTTGAGGAGTTCCACTACATAGGCAGGATCGTGGCTTTCGCAGAACGAAGTAAAACCCCGCAGATCGGTGAACATGATGGTCACTTCCTGGCGCACGCCCGACAAGCCAATTGAGCGAGACTCGTCTAGCGAGGCGGCCAGATCCTTGCTGACAAAGACAGACACAGCGCGGCGGAAGAGTTCGCCCTTCTTCTCGGCGGTCGAAAAGCGGTATCCCAGCATCGCCACGATACTCATGAGGGAGCAGAGCAGCAGTTCGGAGGCCGACAGCACCCAGCCCATCCGGAACAAGGAATGGGAAATAGCAGCCACCGTGACCCAACTGGCCAAGATCCACTTGCCAGATCCACCCGGCGGCAGCAAGCCGATCAGGAAAGCAGTGCCGAAGCCCACCGTCGCCAGCGACAACCCGCGCAGCCAAGGCGACAGTGGAACCATAAACCGATGCTCCAGCAGAGTGTTGACAGTGTTGGCGTGAATCTCCACGCCGGGTGTGTTCCATCTGGCGCCGCCCAGCATGGTGAAGAACGGCGTCGCGTGGCGATCGTCGATACTGTCAGGGCCGAGCAACACAGCTTTCCCCTTCACCCATTTGGCAAGTTGATCCTTCCGGCCGGCGCGCGAAGCGGCGATGAAATCGGCCAGGGGCACGCGGTCTACGGTCCCCGCAGGTCCCCGGTAGTTGATCAGCATGGCACGCGCGTTCGACAACGGGAGACGCCGGCCCTGCAACGTCAACGTGCCGTCGGGCTCCCAGCGTGCGTCCTCACCCAGGAACTTTTCCACCACGCGCAAGGGCAGGCTGCGTGGTACCGGATCTCCGGGGTTTTGGGCCGGCGGCTCGATCAGTTCCTGGCTGCGCACAAAATCGTCGCGATCGACAGTGAGATTGGTGAATGCGCTGAGGCCCAGCGCCGAAGCCACCATGTTGATCGGCACGGGCCAGTCCTGCTGTTTGGTGGTCATCGCCGGCACATAGCCGCACACTACCGGCATGCGCGAGGCCACTTCGTTCACGGCTTCGACCATCAACTCGTCATGCCCCTTTTCCCACTTCGCCACCGGAATCGTGAAGGCCACGTCAAGGCCCAGCACTTTGGCCCCGGCGCCGGCGGCCGCACGAATGGCTTCGGCGTAGTATGGATGCCAGAAGGCCAACATCTCTGGAAACGTATTGAGAGACTTGTCGTCGACCGTCAACAGCACTACGTCGCGCGGCACCGATTTCCCTCGCAGCAGGAAGTTCAAATCGTAGGCCTTCAGATGCACGAGTTGCACGAAGGAGACGTAGGACAGCAGCCAAGCCACTGTTGCGCTCCCGAGTCCTACCAGGACCCAAGGGATGATTTGCCGGGCTTTTAGCTGGATCCGCAACCTGTCGCTCCTTCTCGATTGTATGCCGGGTATCGACTTGACATACAATTTGGGGCAGCACTGGGATCGGCCCGGCATACTGACGATGCAGGAAACAGCCGATAGAGGCTGGGAGTAAGGGTGTGTTTGATGTCGCAAGAATCACGAATGGGAACATAGGCACGAGATGCCAATTGATGCTGATGTACGAAGTTTTCTGGCCGGAACGCCGGTGTTCAAAGACTTGCCGGCTGCCGATCTGGACGAGATCGCCGGTGCCTGCGTGGTCAACAAACGTGCAGCCGGCGAACTGATTCTGCGGCAAGGCGCTCCGGGGGACGGAGTCCATTTTCTGCGATCGGGCCAACTGGCCGTACGCGTGCAGCGCGGCGCAGAACGCGAAACGGTGAACTTCATCCAGCCCCCCAGCGTGGTGGGCGAGCTTTCCTACATTACTGGGCGCTCCTGCGTGGCCGACGTGGAGGTGACCGTCGACGCCGAGATCGTTTTCCTGCCTGGCAATGCCGCGCCGGTTGGGTCGCCTTTGCGGATGAAGATTCTGCAGGGCCTCACGACCATGGTGGCCGAGCGGCTGCGGGAAACCGTCTTGCGCGGGGCCAAGGCACCCGAGCAGCCCACTATTCTGCTCCGCAATTTGCCGCGTTGGGAAGCGCCGCGAAGTTTTGCCATGCAATTCGCCCGGACGCTTTTCGAACAACAGCGGCGGCCCACTCTCCTGGTAAACATCCACCACCAGGCCGATAACTCGACGGTGGACAAAGGAGCGATCACCGTTTGCGAATGGCAGGCCGCAGCCTCGCAATCTTCGTTGCGCGCGGACATGGCGCGCAAGATCACCGAGTGGAAAGTCCGCTTCGAAAACCTGATTCTCAACCCGATCGGCCCGGACGCCGGCGCGGTGGCCGAGGCACTGCATGAGCTTGTCAATTTCCATGGCGATCTGGCCGGTCCGGGTGACCCGTTGCCAGCCGAGGGCGAGGATCGGTTTCTGGTACAGAGCAATGAGCTGCCCTCGATTCCGGTATTGAATGGGAGCCGCCAACTCATCGCCGACGCGGCGGCTGCCGAGGCCGCTGAAAACGCCGGCCAACCTCTGCCGGCGTCGTTCTGCCGGACGGCCGATTCGATGGCGCGGCGCGTGGCGGGCACTCAAGTAGGTCTGGCCCTCGGCGGCGGCGCCGCATGGGGCTGGGCTCACATCGGCGTGCTGCGGGTGTTGGAGGAGGCTGGCCTGCCGGTGGACATGATTTCGGGCTGCTCGATGGGCTCGGTGATCGGTGCCTTCCGCGCCGCCGGTTTCACGGTGGACCAGATGCATGACCTTGCCCTCTACTGGCGCTCACACACGCGCCGCTTCATCGAATGGCGTTTTTGGAAGATGAGCCTGCTGAATGAGAAGACGGTGCGCTCAGTCTTCCGAGGCTACTTCGGCGAGCGAACCGTCAATCAGACGGCGATCCCGTACTGGGCCAATGCTGTCGACATTCAAACCGGCCGTGAATACACACTCAATCAAGGCACGTTGGTGGACTGCGTCCGCGCCTCGATCGCCCTGCCCGGGCTGATGCCTCCGCTCGAACGTGGACGTCACCTGCTCGTTGATGCCGGGATTATGGACCCGGTGCCCGTCAGCTTGGCGCGCACGATGGGCGCCCACTTCGTCATCGCCATCAACGCTATGGCTGAATTGGAAGGTCAACCGATCCACCGTTCTTATCCGCTCAATGGGTTCGACATCATGACGCGCTGCATGTTCGTGATGGGGCATGAGATCGGGCAGGCGCGCGCCGAGCAGCAGGCCAACGTGGTCTTCACTCCCAAACTAGGCAAGATCACCATGTTGCAGTTTGGGTTGAGCGAAGAGATTATGAAGCGCGGGCACGACGCGGCGCACCAAAATCTGGAGCACATTATGAACAGCTATCGCCAATGGCGCCAGCAGCATCGGGTTCTGCAGAGCAAATAGGTTGTCAAGGAGTATTGTTTCGTGAGCTATCGTTTCCGCTTGCTGGCTGCGCTGCTCGGCACCGCCGTGATGGTGGCTGGGCTTTCGATCCTCACCATGTATCTGGTGGCCCGGCACTTTCTGATCGCCGAACTGCGGTCCAAGGTAGAGTCGATCGCCGCGACGGTGGCGTCGCAGATCGACGGCGATATGGTGTCGGCCATTAAGACGCGCGATGACGAAAAGGGCGAGGCCTACGCCGCGGTGCGGGATCATCTGCGGCGGGCGCGCGATATCAATCGCCGGCACGACGTTTGGGTGAACTATCTCTTTGTCGCCCGCAAGGCTGAGCAGGATCCAAACGTGGTGTTGCGCGTGGTGGATCCGGAGGAGAGCCTCGAGAACGGCACCCATGTTGGCGACGTGTTGCGCAGCCAAATCGGGCGGCGCATGAATTGGCAACAAGTAGATGTGGCTGATCGGCCGCTCAGTACGGACCGTGGCCTTTGGCTGCCGGCCACCGCTCCGATCCGTACCCGCGCCGGCGTGCCGGTGGCCGCGCTAGTGGTGGAGGTAGGCGCCGACCAGATTGACGCCCGTTTACGCCCTATCGTCTACACCGGCTTAGCCACGGGCGCCATCGGTATCCTCTTCGCTTCTCTGGTAGCCATGCTTCTTTCGCGCCGCATGAGCCGCCCGCTGCTGTCATTGAAAACGGCGCTCGAGTCAATCGACAAAGGGCAGTTCGACGTGCAGATCGAAGCCGATTCGGTCAAGGAGTTTGCCGCGGTCGCGCTGACGGTCCGGCAGTTGGCCAAGGGACTTCAGGAGCGGGACCGGGTCAAGTCGGCTGTCCAAAGCTACCTCTCCCCGCAGGTGATGGACTCGGTGATGGGAGCAACCAAGGGCCCGGAGTTGCATGGCGAGCGATCGAAGGTCACCGTGATGTTCTGCGACATCCGCGGATTTACCACGATGTCGGAAAACATGCGGCCCGAACAGGTGGTGCACATTCTCAATATGGTCTTCGATCGCATGGTGACGGTGATCTTCAAGCACGGCGGTACGCTTGATAAGTTCCTGGGGGATGGCTTGATGGCCATCTTCGGTGCGCCACGGCCGGACACCAACCAGGAGGAGCACGCGGTCCGCGCGGCGCTTGAAATCCAAGCCGAACTCGTCGAGATGAACCTGAGCAAGACCCTCAACAGCGTGCCGGAGATTCACGTCGGCATCGGCATTAACTCGGGCGTGGCCATTGTCGGCAACATCGGTTCCCCGCAAAGGATGGAGTACACCGCTATCGGCGATACCGTCAATCTCGCTTCGCGTCTGCAGTCGGCCACCGGCGAATTGGGTGTCGATATTCTCATCAGCGAATACACCCAGAACGCAGTACGAGGCATTTTCAAAGCTCGGAGCGTGGGAGAGGTGAAGGTCAAGGGACGTCAGGACGCGGTGGAGTCTTATGTGATTGAGGGACTCACTTAGCTGACGCCAGCGACGCCGAGGCGGCGATGCGTTCAAGTGAGTCCAATCCGCCCACGTCGGTTTCCAGTTCCGGCACAGGGATGATCTTCGTCGCAGCCGTGCCCAGATTCAGCTTCAGTTGATCAAGCTCGCGTTGCTGTGAATCGCGCACGGCTTCATACCAATCAAGCAGTTCGCCTTCGAGGCCCGGCCCACGTTCAGCCGCCGCCGCCGCCGTCCAGAGACGGTTGACGCAAACTGCTTCCACCGGGAATCCACGGGACCCGAGTTGATCGAGGAAATAGGCGGCGTCAGCCACGACCTTCTGCGGCGTGCTCACGATCCGAAACTCGGTGACGGCGGGATCTTTGAGCAGAGCCACTGTATGGCGCGCCCGGTGCGAGTACCCTTCGGCAATGGAGACGAACAGCGAGTAGAATTCGAGAATCTGCGAGACGAGACGCGCGCCCAGGATTCCTTCCACCTTGGAATAGACTTCAAAGGTGCCACGGCTAAAAAAGCCCAAGGGAGAGGCGGCGGCAAAGCGATAGGTCCGGCCGATTAGCTTCACCCAGCTTGAATCCGAGAGGCCGGCAAAGAAGAGCGGCTTGTCCAAAAACTCCAGAGCATGCCGCGATGGCGCAGTGTCGACGACGATGTTATCGAAGCCTCGCCGGATGAGTTGGTCAAGGCGCTCCACCGCCATGAGTTCGCTCATGCCGGCCAGCGAACTGGCGATGGTGGCATAGATGGGATGCGCCAGCACCCGGTCAACGACATTCGGCTTGCCGTACATGCGGACCGCGTCGTCCAGCGTGGACCGCACGTCCAGCATCGCGCCCCATAACTCAGCGGGCGCCGGCGGATCCAAAGGAACTAGTTGCTCGAGCGCATCGGCGCTCAGACCCAGCGCGGTGCGGAGGCGACGAGCCGGGTCCGTCGTCAGCACCAGGCTCCGGCGGCCCTGGCGCGCTTCAGCCAGCGCGGTGGCGGCTGCCAGCGAGGTCTTGCCCACGCCTCCCGTGCCCAGATAGACGACGATTTTCATAGCCCCTGAGGCAGAGCCTCTAGCGGCTCACCGAGTTTGGCCAACAGCCCGACCGCACTGGACCAGTGCCGTGCCCTCTCCACCGCCAACGTCGCCGCGCCCAATGCAGGGGCCAGAGTCTGCGCACGCTCGGCTTCCAGCAATCCGCGGCCCGCGGCAAAGCGAAGGGCGGCCCCACTTTCACCAGGGCCGGTCTCCTTCACTCGCTGACGGAGCCGTTCCAATTCTTCCGCCTTGGCTCCCACGGCCGGCGACACCATGTTCATCAGTACTCGCGCCGGCGCCAACCCGAACTCATCGCGCAGTGCATTGCACATCTCCGTGGTCTCGGTAAGAGCCATTTCTTCGAGCGTGGTCACCGGTAGCAGTGCCACGTTGCCAGTCTTTGAAAAGAACCGGGCCAACTCGGCGCCCGCCGCCGCCAACGGACCTTGCAGATAGGTTTCAAAGTTGCGGGCCGCACGTAGCGTGCCGAGGAAGTGCCCGCTCGCCGGGGCGTCCCACAAAAGCAGATCGAATTCCGGCGCACTGGCTCCGCTCTCCCTCGCGCGCCGCTCGGCCAGTTGTTGGAGCCGGACCAGGAAGTAGAATTCCTTGAGGCCCGGCGCCACTTCGATGAGGTTGCGATAGAGGCTGCTGTCGAGAATTGCGCCAGCGAGCATGGCGATCGGAAAATTCGCTCGCACCACCTCGGCCAACAAGTCTTTGGCGTCAAGGTGAACCACGAACAAATTTTGCGCCGCCGTCGGAAACTCAGCTTCGAGCCCCTGGAGTGAGATCGTGACGGCGAGTTCTTTGAGGGGATGCGAGGTAACGACTAAGACCCGCCGTCCGGCACTGGCGTTGCGCACTCCGTCTGCCAGACAAAGGGTTGTCTTGCCGACTCCACCTTTGCCACAGAAGACAACCACGCGTGCCTGTTCATCCATCGTTGAGTCCGAAGATACAGCGTATCAGCCCCGGCCTTCCCGCGGATCGATCGAGAGCCCGAAAATAGAACGGCCATGAATCTCCCAACTGAGACAGTAGGAAATTCCGCCTGCGATCACGCCCGGCAGCAGCAACTGGTGGTAGCATCCGCTCAAGTCGGCCACCATCAGGAGCCCGCTCCAATAGCCCTTGATGATGGAGCTGAACATCACCACCATGCCGAGCAGCACAAAAAGCTCCGGCTGCGGCGCCGCCTGTGGAGCGATCTGATGGAACCCGTACCCGAACGCCCCGCCATACAAAGCGCCGATCACTAGCGTGGGCGCGAAGAGTCCCCCAACGGCGCCGGAGCCAAACGTAATCGACGTGGCCAGCATCTTGAGCGCCAGCAATGCCACAAACAGCTGCACCGTCATGCCGCCCGACAGGCTGCGATGGATGACCGGATAGCCAGCCGACATCACCTGCGGATACCAGATCCCAATCACGCCAACCAGGAATCCACCGAGGGCGACGCGCGCGGCCAGCGGCCAGTGCTTCGGGAAAATGGTTTGGCAGTATCCAAAGAGGCGGATAAACAGGTGGCCGGTAGGGGCGGCAGCAAGTCCCATCAGAGGAACTACCAGCAGCAGCCCGGTGAGGGGCAGCGGTTCGATCGCCGTAGACGGCCGGAACGGGAAGGCGTCGCCCAGGATAGCCGTTCGCACCAGGTATCCAATGCCGGCAGCGGTGGCGATGGCGGCGAGATCCGAATTGAACTTGGCGCCGAAGACCTCCAACGTGAGCAGCACACCGCCGGCCGGAGACCGGAACGCGGCGGCGATACCGGCGGCGGCGCCCGCGCGGACGATGGTCTGCAGATTCAGTCCGGAAAGCCTGAGGCGCTGGCCCACGACGCTGCCCGCCAGCGCGCCCATTTGCACCATGGGACCCTCCGGTCCAACCGAGCCGCCAAAGGCCAGCACGAGTCCACTGAGGATAACGTTGAGAATGCGAACGATCGGAATAACTCCGCCGTGCCGCTCAAGCGCATCGAGCACTTCGCGAACGCCGCCGAGGCGAGTCTCCGGGAACCGCTGCAGCATCAGGCCCACCATAAAGAGACCGACCGTGGGAACCATGACGACGTAGGGCAGGCGCATCGGCGCCGCGTTCGCTTCGGCCCAAGCGAAGAGTTGCTCGCCGAAAACGTCGGCCAGATAGTGGAAGGCCACGGCCGCCAGCCCCGACAGCAGACCGGCCATGACCGTTGCAGCGATGAGCCGAGTGAAACCGAGCAGTCGCGTCATGGTCTGGTCAGAACTTATAGTTCAGTTCGATGTATCCCAGATGCGCGTCCTTGCCGCGAGGATAGACTGCCTGGGTAACCGATCGGCCCTGCGCATAGCCGTAGTAAAGTGTGACGGCGAAATGTGCGTTCAGCGTCGCGTCCCCGCTCAGATCGTAGAGGTTCGCCAGGCCTTTCGCCCCGCCCGCCGCGCGCGACTGATAACCAAAGGTCCAGGGCTGAAAAGCGCCTCCGCCGATGTACCAGAGGTCGTTGCGATTGGCCAGCCGCAAACCGTGCACCTCGCTCTTCAACGTCACCTTGGCATGGGGCCGCAGCGTCAGCATCCCGAAGATATCCTCGTTGTTCATCATGTCGAAGAACGGGAAGCGGGCGAAGGGCCGCGCCGTGGGCAGGATCTGGAAAAACGTCGAGTGCCGGTTGTCGTTCGGGTTGCCGTCGCCCGAACCGTAGTAGTAGCCGCCGCGCAGCCACGGCCGCAGCTTTGGCAAAATCTTCGGTTGCAGACCCGCTTCGAGGTTGATCATGCCGGCGCGGTGGTCGAGCACGCCCCATTTTCCGGCTTGACCGGCGCCCAGCGCGAGCAGATCGATCGGGCCGGCCTTGGTTTCGGTGACGTGGACGTAGTGGCCGCCGAACGTAGCCACGCTAATGCGATTGCGGTCGGCAATCCGCGCTGCCGCCGGCCGGCTATCCTGCTTCAGCACTTGCCGCCAGTCGTTGAAGTAGATCGAAAACAAGCGCCACTCACCGGTGTTCGTCTTGCCCCGTTGCACCTGCCCGGTGGCGGAGGCGTAGACAAAAGCGGTCTTCATCCAACCCCAGCCGTCCACCTGAAAAACGCCCCGGGTGGGTAGGGCGGCGATCAGCGTGTAGTTGATCTTCGGTTTGTTGTAAATATAGTGGGCACCATCGAAGCTGCGCATGACGTGAGTGAACACGAACGGCCCGATCAGCCGCTGATGCACTCGATCGCGCTTCACCACTCCCAACGTGGGATTTTTCGCGGTGACTTCGCTGCCGTCTTGAAATTCAAAGCGGCCCACGCGCAGGCTGCTGGCCTTGCTGCCTAACAAGCCTTTCCAGCGCACGAACGCCTGCTTGGGAAAAATCATCGCCGTGTTGCGCGACCGGTCGTTGGCGGCAAAGTAGTTGGCTCCCATCCCCAGTTGTCCCTGCGCACCCGGGGCGATGGCATTGTCCGGCAACCCTAGCAAGATGGGCGCGGCCAGCTCAATCGTCCAATCCCTCGACTTGCCGGTGTTCGTCAAATTCAATCGCGCGTGGTTTCCGAGAAAGGCGTAGCTGGGGTCGCCGCTGTTCGGCGTAAACCAATGCCAGCTCTCCAGCCGGCTTCGCACGCTACCGGTCAATATCGCCGATCCCAACTTGATCGGTTCCGGCGTTGATTGCTGCCCACACAACGGCATTGATGTGACGACCGCCATGAATGCGGCCGCGCCTCCGACAAACTTCATTCGTACATGATAACCGGGGTTTGACCCGACCATGCTACTATTCATCAGTTCGGAGGAATCTTGATTGGCTCTTTAAGGGTTTGGAAGCTTTCGGTCGCTGGCTTCCTGATGTTCTGGGTGATCCTGGTGGCCGGATGCGACTACTGGCCGCTGGTCCGTGAGCATCTGGCTATTGCCGGTGTGATGATCGGCGGTTCGCTGGTCGCGGGATCCACGCCCATGGGCGGAGGCTCGGTGGCGTTCCCCATCCTGGTTTACGTCTTTGGCGAGACTCCCGAAAATGCGCGCAACTTCGGGCTGTGCATTCAAGCACTGGGCATGACCTCGGCGCTGCTGTTCATTCTGGGCCGCGGCACACGCCTTCAAAAACAGATGCTGGTGACGAGTTGCATGGGCGCGGCGGCGGGCATTATCCTGGGCACTTTTTATGTGGCGCCGGTTGTATCGCGCAGCGTCGTCAAGCTGTTGTTCTCCTGCTTGTGGATGAGCTTTGCCATGATCACGCTGGCCCGTAACCAGGAGTTCTGCTCGCTCAAGGGCGCGCCAGACTTGGCCTGGAACCAAGCAGCGCGCATCGGGCTGCCGTTGGGGTTGATGGGCGGCGTGATTGCGTCCATGATCGGAGTCGGCCTCGAAATGCTACTCTACACGGTCTTGGTACTGCTCTTCCGGTGCGACCTCAAAGTGGCGGTACCAACCGCGGTCTGCGCCACCGCTATCACGTCGATCGTGGGAACAGCCGTGCACCTGTGGATCGGCGACATTCCCCGGGCGATCTTCGGAAATTGGCTAGCCGCCGCGCCGTTGGTAATTTTTGGAGCGCCGGCCGGCACCTTCCTGGTCACCCGCATTCCGCGGATCCGGCTGCTGTATTTCGTCTCGGCGCTTTGCGTGTTTCAGTTTGTGTGGACGCTTTGGGCCACGGCCATGGGCTCCACCGAGTGGCTTTTCGTCGCCGCCACGATGCTGCTGGCGAACCTGATTTTTTTTCTGCTTTATCGCCGGGGAAGGCGCGCCGCACTCTTGCCAACCGCGTAGTTCGGTTTATACTAGATCCAAAGCGCCCGGTTCCCCGTACTCGGGACCATTGTTCTTTTCTGTTGTTCGCGGCCTTCAGCCTCAGGAGGATCTTATAAATGTCAGGTGGCATCATGCCCCGCAAGACGCAGGAAATCGGTTCGACCCTGGACGATTTCACTTTGCCCGAATTGCGCTCGGGCCAACCGCGAAGTCTCTCCGGCGCCTTGCCGGGCAAGCGCGGAGTGGTCGTGCTGTTCTGGTCCGGCATCTGCTCGCACTGCGTCCGTTACGATGCGTTTTTCAATGGTTTCGCCGAGCGTCATCCGGATATCGCGCTCCTCGGCGTAGCCTCCCGTCACGGTGAAACGCCGGAGATGATTAACGCCACGATGACGGAGCGCGGGTTGAACTTTGCTATGCTGCACGACGCAGGCAGCGCGTTGGCGCGCGAGTGGTTTACGCAGCAAACGCCCAGGGTTTTCCTGCTGGACGCCAATCGCAAACTGCTCTATCGCGGGGCGGTGGATAACTTCAAGTATCCGGTGGATCCGCAGTACGATGCGTATCTTGAGCCTGCCATCGCGGCATTGCTTTCCGGCAAGCCCGTTGAGCGCACCGAGACGGCCAGTTTCGGCTGCGCGATCTCATCCGTTTACTACATTCTTCCGAAGGCCCTATGAGCTCTATCTTTGAACAACTGATGCGGATGCCCATCGGTATCCTCGAGACCAGCATTCTCACGATGAAGGTGGGGATGGAGACCATGCAGAGCACGCTGGCCACCGTCACCGGCCACAAGACCGGCGAGATGGTGAAAGCCCCTCCGGTGGACGGCCCCCAGGATATAGACACCGCCGTCTCGTACTTCATCAACAATCTGGTGCGAATCGGACGGCTGACGCGGCCGGACGCGTCGGCGTTGGCGGGCTCGATGGGACAGGTGCTCAAGGCTGTGCAGAAGAGCTTTGGCTATGTCGATTTGACCGACCCCCGCAACATGGCCTTGCCCATGGAAGCGGCTTTGTCGGCGGGCACCTTGATGGCCGAGATCGCTTTGCGTGCGGTGTCCACCATGAGCGTGATCCGGCCCGAACGGATGCCGAAGTTCGTCTCCGACACGGCCGAGATGTTCAGCGAGGTGGGCATCTTCACCAGCCTGCAGTATAGGGAATTGATCGACCGGCACAAGGCGCGGCTGGTGTCGAACCCGGACGACAGCGTGACGCGCGCCGAACTCGGCCGCACCTACATCAAGTGCGGTCTCTACGACGAGGCCGTGAAGGAGCTTGACGAGGCGGCCAAGGATCCATCGTCGCGCGCGGTGGCGATGCACGAAGCCGCCGTCGCCCACTATCGCGCCGGCCGGTTCGAGGCTGCGGCCAAGGCTGCTGTCGAGTCGATGAAGTCAGACCCCACCAATGAACGCTGCCGGTCATGGCTATGGCTCTCGGTGCAGTCCCTGGGCGGCAACTACCCGGATTTCGTTCCGGTCGAATTCCGCATGGAGATGAAAACGGGCCACAATCCGACGAAGCTGCGCTACGAGGACATTTCGGCCAAAATAGGCCTGGACAAAACCAGCGCCGGCCGCGGCACGGCCATCTTCGACTACAACAACGACGGACATCTGGACGTGATGATCGCGGCCGCGCACGGTGGAGCGAATCTCTATCGCAACAACGGTGACCGGACCTTCACCGATGTCTCGATCGAATCGGGCCTCGACGGCTGCGTGAACGGCTTTGCCATTACCGCGGGAGACTACGACAACGACGGCAACGTGGATCTTTTCGTGACGCGGCTCGGTTTCTACGGCGG
>JAYTKJ010000152.1:0-1510 GCA_043730365.1 Acidobacteriota bacterium
CGGGTTTGCTCGTTCACAGTGACGGTCATGGATGATCGATCTCTCGCATTAGAAGGATAGCACTCAGCCCCTTCTGGCTCTTGCGCACCATCCTCACGATGGACTCGCTTGAGTTGTAGCCATGCGCCTTCTCCAGCGGCACCCACGCCAATCGCCGCGATTCTGAGCTCGCCACCAGCGGAGCATCGGCGCCGGCGCGGAACAGGAAGCGGATGTCGTAGTGAAGGTGCGCGGCCACCCGGCCGCGCTCCGGAATAAGGTGCACATCCACGTCAAAGACTGTCTCGCTTACCAGGCACACGTCAGCAAGGCCAGACTCCTCGCGCGCCTCCCGCAATGCGCCTTGAATCGCGGTTTCGCCCGGCTCGAGGTGCCCGCCGAGTTGGAACCACTGTCCCAGTTTGCGGTGATGGGTCAGCAGCACGCGGCGGCCCTCGGCCGCGTCGATCACCCAAGCTGAGCCCGTCACGTGGCCGGGAGCGAAGTTCGGGTCCAGGCATTGTTCCTCGGCCTCGGCGAACCTGAGCGTGCGATTGACCATGTCGGCCTCAGTCGGGTCGACAGGACGGTATTGCTCGAGCAGTGCGATCAGGTTCAATCGTTGGCTGTGCACTCGACTAATGATATGGCATGGGACGTGCTATTGAGGAGGCGGAGGTGAGAACGAATATGGTGGGTTACGTCAGTCTGCCCCTGGCCACCGTCATGGGTTACGGCCGCAAAGAGAGCGGCAACGCAAGCGTCGAAATGAAAGCAGCCGCTGGGTTTGGCGATCATTTGGCCGAGACCATCGCCGAGTCCGTTCAGCGCGCCAATCAGGCGGGCCGGCCGGTGCAGATTACTGTCTCGGAGCGCCAAAATGCTGCCGCCGAGCCAGGAAGTCGTCAGTTTGTGATCACGGTGAATCCGCTGAGCGAGGATTCGCAGCCGGCCGCAATCGGCGGGCCCAGAACCTCCGAACGCGGCGGCGCACCGGGAGGCAGTAGAGCTTCCGGCACTACTACTCCTTCTTCTGCTGGCACTGCTACCAACACGGTAGCCGGTAACGTCAGTTCGCCGTCCGTTGGCTCCACCCGGCCGGAGCTCGCGTCAGATTGGATTGCGCCCCTGGCGTCAGCCAAGAGCGGTTCGGTTTTCGACATGGAGAATCCGATTCCGGCGGTGCAAAATCTGCTCATCAAAATGGGCATCAATCCGGCCGAAATAAAGTTTGAGCTGGTGGACGATGTTGTCAACAACATGGGTGGCAGCTACGTGAACCACTTGATGCGCGTCGACATGCCGAACGGTTGGAGAGAGAACTTCGCGGTGGAATACATTCAGCGCAACCCCTCGATTACCGCCAACGAGATCGCGGCCCTCGCCCGTCGTGAGCCCGCCCCGCCGGGCCTGCGCGGTGTGTGAGGGATGGAAAAAGACCAAGGGCACGGCCGCTCCTGGTTGGGAGCGGCCGTGCCCTGGTTTGTTCGCTCGGTTGAAGAACTGAAGCGTTACGGAGCAATCGCGATGG
>JAYTKJ010000153.1:0-4021 GCA_043730365.1 Acidobacteriota bacterium
GCTTTGGCCATGAACTCGCTGGTGTCGTAGGTGTTCATCAAGGTGTTGAGCGTCAGGCGCGCCACCTCGTAGCGGCCCTTCTCCACGTCCTTGACGGCCTTGTCAAACAGCACCTTGTCAGGCTGCTCGGTGTCCTTGCCGATCGGGTTTTCGTACTTCTTGCGGCGGAATCCGCAACCGGAAAGCAGCGTGGCGGCGACGAGGGCCACCAGCGCCCAGCGGATCGACTTGTTCAGGTTGAACATGGGGATTCGATAAACTCCTATACGCGGATGGCGTTTGCCTCACGCGCGGTTTGCTGCATTTGCCGGATGACGGCCGTCGGATCGTCGTTGGCGTAGATGGATGAACCAGCCACAACCCAATCGACGCCGGCCCGGGCGACATCGGCGATGTTCTTCAGTGAGATGCCGCCATCGATCTCGATGGCAAAGCGCAGCCCGAGTTCGCGGCGGCGCCGCTCGAGCTGCATGACCTTGGACAACGTTTTCGGAATGAACTGCTGCCCGCCGAAACCAGGGTTGACGCTCATGAGCAGGACGTAGTCGGCCACGTCCAAAACTTCCTCAATTGCCGCCACGGGCGTGCCAGGATTGATCACCACCCCGGCCAGGATGCCTTCCGATTGAATCGCGCGCAACGTGCGGTGAAGGTGCCGGCAAGCTTCCTGATGCACGGACAGCGAATTGGCGCCGGCCTGGACAAATGCGTGGATGTAGCGGTCCGGATCCTCAATCATCAGATGCACATCCAGATGGAGTTCGGTGATCGCGCGGATGCACTGGATCACCGGCGGGCCAAAGCTGATGTTGGGTACAAAGTGGCCGTCCATGACATCGAGATGCAGTTTGGCCACGCCAGCTTGTTCAGCATACGCGACGTCGCGATCCAGATGCGCGAAGTCGGCGGCCAGCAGCGATGGGAGGATCTCAACCATGTCAGGTTCTAAACACTCGAAGGACTATCTGATTTTATCACTGCGGCAAAGAATCCGTCTCCCGGGTCCCGGCCAGGCAAGCGGCGCAGCGTCTTTTCCAGCGCAAATGGAGGGCCAATCCTGGCCAGGGCTTCATCCACGACCGTTTCGTTTTCCTCGGTTTCCAGCGAACACGTCGAATAAACCAGCCTCCCGCCCGGCGCCAGCGCAGCCATGGCGCTGGAGAGAATCGCCACCTGCCGGTCATGATGGCGTTGCAGGTCTTGCGGTTGCAGGCGCCAGCGGATCTCCGGATTGCGCGCTAGCGTGCCGGTGCCTGAGCACGGCGCGTCCACCAGGATGCGGTCAAACGGGCGGCCCGCGAACGGCAGTGGACGGGTGGCATCCAGCGCCACGCGGGGCACGTCCATCGCGTCCAGAGCGTGAAGTCGCTTCACACTGTGATCGGCCGCCACAACTTTGGTGATGCCCGCCTCCAGTGCTTGAGCCGTCTTGTTACCAGGCGCGGCGCACAGATCGAGGAACCGGTGAGCCGGGTCCAGCTCAAGCAGGGGGACCAGGGTTTGCGAGCCGAGATCCTGAATCCGGAACAGCCCGGGATCGCGGCCCGGAGCCAGGCGGAAGCAGCCAGCGACCTCCGTGGGCTCGGCGCCGAGCGCCACGGCTTCCTCCTCGCGCCCGGCCGTGACACGGAGATAGGTGTCGGGTGCGGTAATACTTGCCGCCGCCAGCGCGGCGGTGATAGCTGGCCCGTGTACGCGGATCCACTTGGCATAGAGCCAATCGGGCAGCCCGGCCACCACAGCGGGCGAAGGGAAGGCGGCCGGGCGCGCGTCCACCTTGCGCAGCACCGCATTCACCAGCCCAGTAGCTGAGCCCTTGCCCGCGGCGCGCGTGAGTGAGACGCTTTCGTCCACCACCGCATGACGGGGCACGCGATCCAGATGGCGGAGTTGATAGATGCCCAGCCGAAGCGCAATCAGCACTTCGGTATCGAAGCGCCCCGAGCGGCCCGAGAACTGCCGCGCCAGATGATCGAGCTGGCTTTGGCGGCGCAGACATCCGAGCACGAGTTCGGTCGCCAGATTCAAGTCGCGTCGGTCCAGCGTGGACGGCAAGGCCGCCAGAAGATCGGAGGCAAAGCCGCCACGGTCCACCTTCATCAGGATTTCGAAGGCGGCCTGGCGGGCCGGGGAAATGGGCACAGCTTAGATTATGGCGCGAGCCGGCCGACCGAGATCATTAATCCCCTCGCCAGTATGCTTTAAGGAACGCTGCGCGACTTATCCGCGTTCTATCGTTGTTCAGACTTGAGCGTCCGAGCCAAGCGGCGTCCCAGCACACAAAGTCTGAAGCCTACGAACATGACCCAAACAGTCATGAACATAGAAGTGACGATGATACCCGCACCAAGAGCGTTGCCAAAAAAGGAGCCGACCACCGAAACAACTCCAAGGATGCCGGTGAGCACGCCCAAGTATGCCGCACTTTTGCTGAACACACCTTGGAGCATCACCCAGCCAGTGATGAGAATACCGATGGCCAGGGTCAGGGAGTTGTAAACGAACAATAAGCCGGACTCCAACACTGCGGATGGATAGTTCGCAACCATGACGACCGCAGCCCGCTGAGCTTCGTTCGCAGCTTTGGAGTACATTCCGCTAAACGTAATCAGCGCGCCATAGTTTGGCCATGTCAGCGCTAAGTCAAGAAAGATGAATAGAGCCACGCATGCGGTCGCCAACACCATAGCATTCCGATTGAGACCTTTCAAGGCAACGTAGAGCGCGACGGCGATTGGCACGAAAAGGAAATCCGTCAGAACTGAGAGAGCGAGGATACCCCACCACGCAGTAGTGTTTCCCGCCAGATAGACGAGCCTTGGCTCCGCGCCCATCGGGGGAGCTCCCATAGGAACATACAATGCAATGATTGCGAAGTAAGCTAAGCCCAAGGTCAAAGCTGAGATTCCTCCTGCCTGGTACAACCAAGGTCTGTCTCCATCGGCCACCAATGGCATCCGAGTGTCCATATTGCGCTCCTGATTGACCCTTTCCTGTGAATTCTCGACGGATAGTACAAGCCCGCTTCGCCTTATTGTATGCATACAAACCGCCGCGCGGGGCAGTGGAAAGACACATCAATCCATCCATCACGGCATAGGTTGCAAGAGACTGGCACTGCCCCTGAGCGCGTACCAGCGAACAGTGTCGCGCAACGCGCCGGTGACCACAATCCCTGTGCTGCGGAACTTGGCCTTGGTCCAATTCGGTTCCGGTTCGCCACTGAGTGTCGGCGGCTTGTTCGGGGACCGTCAACAAATGGCTACAATCTAGAGAGGATGCCCGCCGTCCTCGATTCTTTGCCGCCAGCGGCTATCCGGGGCCGGCGGTTGGTGAAGTGATAGCCGATGTCCTTCGTCTACGAATTCGAATGGGACCGCTCCAAGGCTTCAGCCAACCTGACCAAAGCACGCGGTAGACTTCAAGTTGGCCGCCACCGTTTTTCAAAGACCCGCTAGCGGCAACGATCTTCGACGGCGATCACAGCGGCGACGAGCAGCGCTGGGAGACCGTTGGAAAGGACGAGGAGGGACGCTACATCGTGGTGGTTCACACGTTCCAAGAGGTCGAGGCGAACCGGGCGTCGGTGCGCATCATTTCGGCGCGCCGCCCAACCAAAACGGAAATCGCCCAGTTCGAAGAGACATACCAATGAAGACCGAATACGATTTCAAGAACGCCGAGCGAGGGAAGTTCTTCCGCCCCGGAGCCGTCTTGCGGCTGCCTATCTATCTTGAGCCGGAAGTGCAAGACTATCTCGCTGCCAAGGCCCAAGCCAAGAATATCGACCTTGACGACCTGGTTAACGATCTGTTGAAGCAGGAAATCCGCATCGCTGAGTCTTTGCGGTAGCAATTGATCGTGGCCCATAACCCGTTGATTTTACGGAGGATGGCAGGCGGGGCGGGAATGGATCGCGCAAAACGTTAGAGAGCTATCTGGAGTGACCCGGCGCAGTGATGCGCGGGCGTGACGAAATGCCAGCCGCCGGGTCACTTCGGATAGCGACGTTTGAAGGAAG
>JAYTKJ010000154.1:0-16761 GCA_043730365.1 Acidobacteriota bacterium
CCACCGGCGCCGGCCGCCAGATAGTAGCGCGTCAGTGCGCGCTGCCTCCGCTCGTCAAGTTTCCGTTCCGCCGTCAACGCGAGCGGGTGCGCGGGAATCACGGCCCCTTTGGCGAGCCTTGTGCGCAGCGTGTCGTTAGAATTTTCCATCTCGAGCCTCAAAATGCGTAGGCTTGTTCAGCGTGCGACCGCCGGAGCCGATCCAATGCGCGGTCCACTCCACCAGTTCATCCACGCTGACGGCCGGGTAGCCGAATAATCGGAACGAGCGGGCGGCGTTGTTGAGCAGCGCCGTGGTCCGTTCTTCGCCTTCAAACAATGGCTCCACACCCAGTATCTGCCCGAAGCGCGTGGCGACCCACCGCACCGACAGCGTTTCCGGCCCCGTCAAATTGAGCACAAACGGCGGCGATGAACAGTGAGCGAAAGACCGCAGGCAAATCGAATTCGCGTCCCCCTGCCAAATCACGTTGGCGCAGCCCATCGCCAGATCAATCGGCTTGCGCTCGAACACACGCGTGCCGATGTCCAGCAGCACGCCATACCGGGTCTCGACGGCGTAGTTCAAGCGCAGAATCGCCATCGCGGTGCCATGGGTTTTCGACATATGCGTCAACAGCCGCTCACGCGCAATGGCGGACATGGCGTACTCGCCCACCGGTTCGAGCGGCGAAGTTTCGGTGGAGCCGCCCTGCGCGACCGGTGAATGCGGATAGACGTTGCCGCTCGAGAACGCGACGATGCGGGACGAGCGAAACCGATCGGCCACGCGCGCGGGCAGGTACGCATTCATCGCCCAGGTTGGCGACTCATCGCCAGTGGAACCGAACTTGCGCGCCGCCATGTGTACCACGTTGGGTACGTCGGGCAGGCGCGGCAAAGTATTGTCGTCCAGCAAATCCGCCGAGATAGTTTCAATCCCGGCGTCCTCGAGCAACCGGCGGTTGGCTTCGCTCGAAAATCGGCTCACACCGATCACGCGCATCTTGACACCGGCCTCGCTCGCGGCACGACGCACCCGCATCGCCAGACTCGGGCCCATCTTGCCGGCAACGCCCAGGATGAGCAGATCCCCTCCCAACTCGCGCACCGCTGCCCGATCCGCTTCGTTCGGACGCGCCAGCAGTTCTTCCAGTTCCTGCTCGTTGCGCGGGCTGCCGTTCATCGCTTGTACCCGATCTTGCGCAGAAAACCGTGCCGCCACTGTGCGGCCTCTTCGTCTTCCACGCCCTTGGGTGAAGAGCCGTCGATCACGCCCAGAATTCCGCGCCCCTGTGCCGTCTCGGCCACAATCACTTCCACAGGATTCGCGGTGGCGCAATACAAGCTCACCACCTCTGGAACCTCCTTGAGCCGCGCCAGCAGATTGATCGGATAGCCTTCGCGCATCGCCAGCACAAAGATATGTCCGGCCCCAATCGCGGTGGCGTTGCGTGTGGCGTTGGCTTGCAAGGCTTCATCATTCCCGTCCACTCGCGTCAGGCACGCGCCCGAGGCTTCGTTGAACGCGATGCCAAACTTCATCTGCGGCACCGTGTTCACTACGGACTCATAGATGTCCTCGACCGTCTTGATGAAGTGGGACTGACCCACCACGATATTGCCGTTCTCCGGGATCTCGAGCGAAATTGCTTTCAGTTCCATAATGAAAGAAAGCCTAGAATATCATTGAAGACACTACCGAACGATGCCTAAACGCCCTTTTTACGCTACGCCGCCGCGACGTCCGCACCAGCGTGGTGGTCCGCCGCCTAAGCCTTCGCGTGATGGGAAAAGAGAGCCTCCGCTGATTGCCGGCCGCGTCTCGGTGCATCGTGACGGCTTCGGCTTTGTGATTCCCGATCATCCTATCGAAGGCGTGGAAGGCGATCTATTTCTGCCGCCCGACGCCGCCGCCAAAGCGATGCACGGAGACAAAGTCGCGGCGCGCATCGTTCGCTTCGGGCGAGATGGGCGGGCCGAGGGCGACATCGTCCGCATCACCGAGCGCGCGCACACCACTGTTGTGGGCAAATTCCGCGTCAACAAGCGTGGCTGCTTCGTGCAGCCGCATGACGACCGGATTCACCAGTGGATCGAGATTCCCTCGCTCGATACGCTCCCCTCGCTGCCCAACCGCGTTGGAGTAGCCGAGCCGCCACCCAAGATCGAGTCGCCCGAAGATCTGGACGGCTACATCGTCGAGGCGCAAGTGATCCAGTTTCCCTCCGAAGGCGAGGCCGCTATCGGGCGTATCGTCGAAGTGCTTGGACGTCCCGATGATTTCGGCGTCGACGTAGAGATCATCATCCGCAAGCACCATATCCCGCATCGATTTCCGCCGGATGTGCTCGATCAGGCCCGCACCGTCAATCGCGAGATCGGACCGCTGGAACTGGCGGGCCGCGAAGATTTTCGCTCCTACGACATCGTGACCATCGACGGCGAGACCGCGCGCGACTTTGACGACGCTGTATGGGTCGATCGTCTTCCCAGCGGCCACTTCGCGCTGCACGTGCATATTGCGGACGTGTCCCACTACATCCGCCCCGGCTCGCCCATCGATCGCGAGGCCGCGCTCCGTGGCACCAGCGTCTACTTCCCCGATCGCGCCGTACCCATGCTGCCGCTGGAGCTATCAACCGACATCTGTTCGCTGCGGCCGCAGGAAGATCGTCTCGTGATGTCGGCCCTGCTGGAACTCGATCATCAGGGAGATGTAGTCAATCAACGTTTCACCCGGGGCGTCATCCGCAGCGCCGAGCGCATGACCTATACGGCCGTGCACGCACTCCTCGAAGGCGACGAAGCCCTGCGTGAACGTTATCGCCCGCTGCTGGGCCGATTTGAATTGATGCAGGAACTGGCGGGAATTCTTAATCGCCGCCGCTATCGACGCGGTTCGCTGGACTTCGATCTCCCGGAGCCGCTGATTGAATTTGACGAGTTCGGAGAAATGGTGGGCGTCAGGCGCGCCCCCCGCAACGTCGCGCACCGGCTGATCGAAGAATTCATGTTGGCCGCCAACGAGTCCGTCGCCAACTACGTGACTGCTGCCGGCTTCCCCTTCGTCTATCGTATTCACGAACTCCCCGATCCTAAGCGAGTCGCCGAGTTTGAGCAAATCGCCATCCACTTCGGCGCAACGCTCGGCGCGCGAGATCTAGGCTCGCAGAAGTTCCGAATGAACACTCGTCAACGCGACGGGCGCAAGAGCGGCCGCGATGTCGTGATCGAGGATACCGCCAACTTCAAGATTCACTCGCGCCAATACCAAAAGCTGATCGAGAAGCTCGCGGGCCGGCCCGAAGAGCGCATCCTCAGCTACCTGATGTTGCGCTCGCTCAAGCAGGCGCGATATAGCGAAGAAAACGTCGGGCACTTCGCGCTCGCCTCGGACTGCTACACGCACTTCACCTCGCCCATCCGCCGCTATCCCGATCTGCTGGTGCATCGCATCCTGGGGGCGCTGCTGGACAAGCAGGCTGCGCCCTATGAGGCTGAAGCGCTCCATGAATTCACCCAGCGCTGTTCGCTCACCGAACGCACGGCCGCCGCGGCCGAACGGGAACTGGTGGAGTGGAAGAAGATCAAGTTCATGGTGGACCACGTGGGCGATGAGTTTGACTCGCTCATCATCAGCACCACCAAGTACGGCTTTTTTGTCGAACTCGCCGAACTCTATATCGAAGGGTTGGTGCCGATCGCCTCGATCGTCGATGACCGCTATACCTACAACGAGGGCACCCGCCGCATCATCGGCGCTCGTACGAAAAAGCAATTCTCCATCGGTGACCAGGTGCGCGTGCGCCTGGATCGCGTCAACGGCCCGGCCAAGCAACTGGAGTTCTCGCTGGTGGTGGCCCCGCGCAACCCCCATCATAAAAAGAAGAAAAACAAACGATGAGCCTGATTCTCTCTCCCGAAGAAATTCGCGTCCTCGGCGTGCTGATCGAAAAGGACATGGCCACGCCCGAGTACTATCCGATGTCGCCCAACGCGCTCATGAACGGTTGCAATCAGAAGACCAATCGGGACCCTATGACCGCGTACCCCGAACACGTCATCAGCGACACTCTCGACAGCCTGCGGGCGCGTAACCTGGTGTCGTCCCTAATGGGCGGCAGTAATCGCGTTCCCAAATACTCGCACCGAGTCTCCGAGATTTTGAACGTGAGCAATCGGGAGATGGCCGTACTCTGCGTGCTCATGTTGCGCGGCGCGCAAACACTGAACGAGATTAAGACCCGCACTGAGCCGCTCTACAAATTCGACGGCCATGACGCCGTGGAACTCGTGCTCAATCGCCTCGCCGAACGTGGCATGACCCAACTGCTCCCCAAACTCGCCGGAACGCGCGAGCCGCGCTGGACGCACTTACTGCTGGGCGAACCCGTGTTGCCGTCGGTCGCCGCGGCCGCGACCGGCGAAGCAGCGGCGATGGCGTCCGCCGGACCGCTGGCCGAACGCGTCGCAGATCTGGAAATAGAAGTCGAATCGCTGAAGGCGCAGTTTGCCGCCTTCCGCAAGCAATTCGAATAGCGCCCGCCATCAATTTAGTGGCGCGCATTCAGACCAAAATCCCGCTCCACCGCTGCGTACCAGGAATCGTCGTCCTGCGCATTCCAATCCACCCACTTTTCATCGGTCATGGAAGCGCGCCATCCTACAAAGGGCGCGGCGTCCGGACCGGAGAGATGCCGCAGTTGCCAGGTCCCGCTTTCCACGATGCCGCGGATAATGCCGGCGGTCACTTCCGGAGGCACGGGGTTAGCCAGAGCGGCACGGATCAGGCCCGAAAAGCGAAGGGGCTGCCGATAGGTTGACTCGGCCGCCCGGCTGATGTCGCGGGCCATCCTGGTATCCTGAATGCCAGGCTCGACGATGGCGACGCGGATGTTGAAGGGCTTCATTTCTCCGGCGAGCACCTCGCTGATGGACTCGACGGCGAACTTCGAGGCGCTGTAGGCGCCAAGCGGCGAGATGGCCATTCGGCCTGCCACGGAGGCGATGTTGACGATGCAGCCGTCACGCCGTTGGCGCATCTGCGGTAGAACAGCCTTGATGCAGCGCACCGTTCCGAAGTAGTTGGTGTTCATGACGGCCATCAGGGACTCCATCGGCAGCTCTTCGACAGCCCCGTGGACTTCGATGCCCGCATTGTTGACCAGCACATCGATCGGGTTCGTGATCGCGGCGAAGCAGCGGCGCACCGAATCGTCTGAGTCGACGTCGAGGGTGAGGACTTCGATTGCCAGTTTCTCGCTGGCGGCAATATTGGCCAGTTGGGGCGCGCCGGCCGGATTGCGCATGGTGGCGTAGACTCTGTGTCCCGCGCGCGCCAGATCAAGGCTCGTGGCGAACCCGATTCCCGAGCTACAACCGGTGATTAGTACGTTACTGGGCATGGCAACGAGAATAACATGGTGAACGGGAGGGAGGTTGGAAACGGAGGTAGAATCGCTGAGGACCTTTAGTCATGAATCGCCTACTTCTTCCGATCGCGCTCCTCGTCACAGCCGCCTCTGCCGAAAATCGCCAGATCCTGGCCAAGACCTTCTACAACTCCTTCCACCATCGCCACGCCGTGCTGGCGCGCATTGCGCCGGGCGACGTAATCTCCACCCGCACGCTCGATGCTTCGGGGCGGGACGAAATGGGGAAGGTCGCCGGCGAGGGGCCCAATTCACTCACCGGTCCGTTCTTTATTGAAGGCGCCGAACCCGGTGATGCGATCGCGGTGACGTTCCGCAAGATCACGATGAATCGCAACTGGGGCTGGACCAACTATCGCCTCGGAGTCTTCTCCCTGGCGCCCGCGTCGATTGAAGGGCTGTATCCCAACCGCTACAAGGATGGCGTGGTGCTTCCGGGCCGCGCCAACGCCGTGCCGTGGGATCTCGATCTTGCCAGAAAGACCGTACGGCTCCGCGAGCCGGTTAGCCACGCAATCAAGTTCGAATTCCCGGCGCGCCCCATGCTGGGCTGCGTGGGAGTGGCTGCGGCCGGCGACTTTGGTCCCAGTTCGGCGATCTCCGGCCCCTACGGCGGCAACATGGACTACAACGAAGTGGTGGACGGCGCCACGGTGATTCTGCCGGTGTCTCATCCTGGCGCGCTGCTTTTCGTGGGCGACGGACACGCGCTGCAAGGCGACGGCGAACCGACGGGCACCGGTATCGAGACGTCGATGGATGTCGAATTCACCGTCGAACTTCGCAAAGGCACCGCGCCAGGCAATCCGCGCCTGGAGAACGCCGAGTCGATCATCAGCATCGGCAGCCAGCCGGAATTCTCCAGCCCCCTCGACCGCGCTCTTCAGATTGCCACCAGCGACATGGCGGCCTGGCTCGCCAAAGACTATGGATTGGAGCCCTGGGCCGCTCACCTGCTGATCGGCTATCAAGGCAAGTACGACGTGATCACGGTGGCGGGCTCGGTAGGCCTCAGAATCCCTCGAAAATTCCTCCCGAAGCGATAGGGTAACCTGTCGCCGCCCGTTCGAGCCTTTACACTAAGATAGTTAAGACTGTGCTTCCAACCATGCGATTTGCCATCATCCTCACTCTCCTCTCCGCTGCCGGCTGCTTTGGCGCCGATTGGATTGACTACCGCGGTCCCAATCGCGACGGCCGAACCGCCGAGAAGAACCTCCCGGTCAAATGGGGCGGCCTGGAAAAATCGGTCTGGAAGGCGCCCTATGGCGGTCGTTCCACGCCCGTCATCCACAACGGCCGGGTCTACGTTCTCAACCCCACGCATAAGCATGAGGACACCAAGAGCCGCCCGCTGCTGCAGGAGCGCCTGATGTCGCTTGACGCGGCGACGGGCAAAGTGATTTGGGAATATCGTTACAACGTTTATCACTCGGATGTACCCGCGCATCGCATCGCCTGGTCCTCGCCTTCAGTGGATCTTGAAACCGGCAACGTCTACGTGTTCGGCGGCGGCGGTACCCTGCTGGCTGTCTCCCGCGACGGTAAGAAGCTCTGGGAACGCACGCTGGTGGAAGATTTCGGCGTCGTCACCACGCACGGCGGACGCACCACTTCGCCCGTCGTCGAAGCCGACAAAGTAATCGTCAGCGCCATCACCACCAGTTGGGGTGAGCATGCGCGCGCCGGTCACCGCTTCATGGCCTTTGACAAGAAAACCGGCGAGACCATTTACGTGAGCGCTCCGGGCGGCCGGCCGTTTGACACCACCTACTCCCCGCCCATCGTGGCTGACTCTGCGTCAGGCCGGCTGCTGATTGCCGGGGGCGGCGATGGCACCGTACACGCGGTCAAAGTTAACACCGGTGAGCCGGTCTGGAAGTTCTTTATGTCCAAGCGCGGCGTCAATACCGGCGTCGTCGTGGCGGGAACCAACGTCATCGTGAGCCACAGCGAAGAGAACCTGGAGACCAGCGAAATGGGCTTGCTCGCCGCCGTGGATCTCAACGCCAAAGGCGAGGTGAAGAAAGATCAACTCCGCTGGTCACTTCCCGGCGTACAGATGGGCTTCTCCTCTCCGGTGCTTGAGGGCGACATGCTGCTGCAACTCGACAACGGCAGCAACGTTTTCGCTTATGACGCCGCCACCGGCAAGCAGCTTTGGAAAAAGAATTTGGGAACCATCCAAAAGGCCTCTCCCGTGGTTGGGGAAGGCAAGATGTATGTTGGCAACGAGAACGGCAAGTTCTACATCTTGAAGCTCTCAAAAGAAGGCGCAGAAGTGCTGGACATGGTGCAATTGCCGGGTACCAAGGATGGGCCGGAGGAGATCACCGCGTCGCCGGCTATCTCAGACGGCCGCGTCTACGTGGTCTCCAAAGAAGCCATCTATTGTTTCGGCCGTAAGGGCGCGTCGACGCGCTCGCCGGCCTACAAAGCCGCGGTGGCGGCGCCATCAACCGCCGCGCCGACCTACGTTATGGTTTCTCCTACGGACCTCGCGCTCAAACCCGGCGAAGCCGTGCAGTTGCACTCGCGGCTCTTTGACGCCATGGGGAACTTCGTGCGAGAAGAAAAGTCGGCGACTTGGTCGCTGGCCGGGCTCAAGGGCGTGGTGACGCCGGATGGCAAGTTCACCGCTGCACCAGAAGGCGCGCAGGCGGGTTCGGTGAAGGCGATCGTGGGCACGATTTCCGGTGCTTCGCGTGTGCGCGTGTTGGCGCCGCTGCCGATCAGTGAGAACTTTGACTCGATGCCCGTCGGCGCACCGCCCAAGCACTGGATCAACACCACCACCAAGTATGAAGTGCGCGAGGTGGAAGGGAAGAAATACCTCGCCAAGATGGCCGACAACGCCGCCACCAAACGCGCGCGATCATTCTTCGGCCAAAACACCGAGCACGACTATACCATCGAAGGCGACGTGATGGGCGTCGAGAAGCGCAGGCAGATGGGCGACGCCGGCATCGTCGGGCAGCGGTATCAACTTGTGCTCTTCGGCAATGCCCAGCGCCTCGAGCTGCAACCATGGCAGCCGGAAACGGAGCGCACCGTTACGCATGACTTCGCCTGGAAGAAAGACACCTGGTACCGGCTCAAGCTGCGGGTGGAAAATCTCCCTGATGGCAAAGTGAAGGCGCAAGGGAAGGCCTGGGCGGTGGGCGAACCGGAACCTGCTGCTTGGCTGGTGGAACGAATTGACCCGATTGGAAACCGCCAGGGCGCGCCCGGCATCTATGCAGATGCACCCTTTGAAGTGTATTTCGATAATCTCAAGGTGACGAGAAACTAATGACGAACCGCAAGCGTTTCTATCTCGGCTCGGCGGCGAGCCTGTTGGCTGCCGCGAGTGTCGTATTCGCCAGCGATCCCGGCACCGGGGACTGGCCTATGTGGGGCGGCACGGCCGATCGCAACATGGTGTCCACTCAAAAAGGTCTGCCTTCCTCCTGGGACATGCAGACCAAACGCAACGTGCGCTGGGTGGCTTCGTTGGGTTCGCAAACCTACGGCAACCCCACCATCGCCGGAGGCAAGGTTTTCGTTGGCACCAACAATGAGGGTCTGCGCGATCCCAAGCAGGCCGGTGATCGCGGAGTGCTCATGGCGTTCGACGAGAAGACCGGCGCGTTCCTTTGGCAGCACACCAATGAAAAACTGGCGGCGGGCCGCGTGAACGATTGGCCGTTTCAAGGCGTGGCTTCTTCGGCGCTCGTCGAAGGGGACCGTCTCTTCTACGTCTCCAATCGCGCTGAGCTCGTTTGCCTCGACACCGAAGGTTTCCGCGACGATGGCGAAAACGACGGCCCGGTGAAGGACGAAAAGCTCACCGGTAAGGAAAATGCCGACATCGTCTGGAAGCTCGACATGATGGAAGAGCTCGGGGTGCATCCTCATAACCTCGCCAATTCATCGCCGGTCGTCTACGGCGACATGTTGTTCATCATGACCGCCAACGGACACGACGAGTCGCACGTACACATCCCTTCGCCCAAAGCACCGGCCATCATCGCCGTCGACAAGAAGACCGGCAAAGTGCTGTGGGAAGACAACCATGTCGGTGAGAAGATTCTACACGGCCAGTGGTCTTCACCGTCCGTAGGAATGCTCGGTGGCGTTTTGCAAGTAGTTTCGGCGCAGGGCGATGGCTGGGTGCGCGGCTACGAAGCCAAGACCGGCAAGATGCTCTGGCAGTTCGACACCAATCCCAAAGAATCTGTCTGGCCCAAGACGCGCAACGAAGTCATCTCTACACCAATTCTCTATGACAACGTCGTCTACCTTGCCAACGGGCAGGATCCCGAACACGGCGAGGGCATCGGCCATCTCTATGCGATCGATCCCACCAAGCGCGGCGACATCACCAAGGACGGGCTGATCTGGCACTACGGCGAGATTCGCCGCAGCATTTCCACGGGCGCGCTGGCTGACGGCATTCTCTACTATGCGGACTTCTCCGGCTTCCTGCACGCGCTGGATGCCAAGACTGGCAAGCAGGTTTGGAAGCATGACATGCTGGCCGCGGTCTGGGCTTCGCCAATGGTGGCAGACGGCAAAGTCTACCTGGGCGACGAAGACGGTGACATCGTGGTGATGAAGGCCGGCCGCACCAAGGAAGTACTTTTCGAAGGCAACATGGGGAGTTCGGTTTACAGTACGGTGGTGCCGGCTCATGGGGCCCTGTTCGTCACCAATCGCAATCAGCTCATCTCTATCGGCACGACCACCAAGTGACGCGCGGCCGGAGCATCCTGGTTCTGACTTTGACGGCTGCCGCCTTGCGGGCGCAGCCGTCAACTGTTTCTGCCCTGCACGGCCGGCGTCCGGTGAAGCTTCTCATTCGCAATGCCATGGTGGTGGAAGGCATTGGTACCCCGGCCGCCGGTCCGCGCGACATTCTCATTGAGGGCAATCGCATCACGCAGGTGGGCCGCGTGCGCGAGCAGCCTGACGCCGCCGCGATTGACGGCACGGGCAAGTACGTACTGCCCGGGCTCGTCAACATGCACGGGCACATGCACCAGGAGCGGGCTGGCCAGCCCATGGATGTGAACTATGTCCTCAAGCTGTGGCTCGCTTGCGGCATCACCACGGTGCGCGATGTGGGTAGCGATTTTGAGAAGTCGAAAAAGCTGCGAGCTCAAAGCGCCGCCGGCGAGATTGCCGCGCCGCGAATCTTTCTCTACCCTTTCTTTTCCGGTGTGAAGACCGTTGACGAGGCCCGCCAGAAAATTCGCGATCTCAAGGCCGGTGGCGCCGACGGAGTGAAGTTTCTGGGTGTGTACCGCGATGTTTTCGACGCCGCGGCTGAGGAGATCAAAGCGGCCGGGTTGGGGCGAGCTCATCACATCGGCGTCGAAGAGACCAACGCCTGGGACGACATTCGTAACGGCACGCCCGGTACGCCGAACTTCTACACCATCGAGCACTGGTACGGTATTCCCGATGCAGCGCTGGCCGATGGCGTGCAAAAGTTTCCGCCCTCCTACAACTACGCGAATGAAGTAGACCGCTTCCGTTACGCCGGCCGGCTGTGGCGCGAAGCCGATCCTGCGCGGTTGGCCAAGGCGCTGGCGGCGATGGTAGAAGCCCGTATCGCCTGGGATCCCACGCTAAACATCTACGAGGCGTCGCGCGACGTTTCGCGCGCGCAGAATCAGCCATGGTTCAAGGAGTACCTGCATCCGGCGCTGGAAAAGTTTTTTGAGCCCAGCTTGGAGAGCCACGGGTCGTACTTTTTCAATTGGTCCACCGAAGACGAGATTTATTGGAAAGAGAACTACCAGATCTGGATGAAGGCGTTGCGGGACTTTGGACGGATGGGTGGCTTGATCACCACCGGCGAAGACGCGGGCTACATTTATCAGATGTATGGCGTGGGCTTGCTGCGTGAACTGGAGCTGCATCAGGAGGCTGGGTTCGATCCGCTGCAAGTGCTCAAGCATGCCACGCACAACGGAGCTCGGGCGCTGGGCAAAGAGAACGAATTCGGCCGCGTGCGCGCCGGTTGGCTGGCTGACCTGATCATTGTCAACGGCAACCCGCTGGCGAATTTCAAGATCCTCTATCCGGTGGGCCGCGACGGCGGCAAACTGGAGTGGACCATCAAGGACGGTATCCCGTATCACGCGCCCACGTTGCTCAATGATGTGAAACGTATCGTGCTTCAGGCGAAAGGAAAGTAGATCCAATATGCGAAAGTCTCGTGTCAGGCGCAAACTCGCCGCCAATCAGCCGGTGATGTGCACCAAGATGAACACGTTCGATCCGGTCATAGCCGACATGATCGGGCTACTTGGCTTCGATTGCCTCTGGCTGTGCAATGAGCACACCGGGCTTGACTGGGACCGGATGGGCAACCTTATCCGCACGTCGTCAATGAACGACATGGATACGCTCATCCGCACCGAGAAGGGCGCCTACACAGATCTCATTCGGCCGCTTGAAGTGGGCGCCACGGGCCTGATGGTGCCGCATTGCCTGAGCGCCGCGGAGGCCCGAGCGGTGGGCCAGGCCACGCGCTTTCAGCCGCTCGGCCGCCGCGCTCTCGATAGTGGCAACGCCGATGGCCACTACTGTTTAATCCCGCTTTCGGAATACCTGCAGCAGGCTAACGAAAACACCTTTATCATCGTGCAGATTGAAGATCCCGAGGCGCTCGATCAGATTGAAGAGATCGTGGCTGCGCCCGGCGTCGATGTGATCTTCGTGGGCCCGGCTGACTTGTCGCACGGCTTGGGAGTGCCCGGCCAGTTCCAGGATCCACGTATCGTCAAGGCGATTGAAGAGGTTGCCGCGGCTTGCAAGAAGCATCACAAGCATTGGGGATTGCCGGTGTCGCCGGAGTCCGCGCCCAAGTACATGGAGATGGGCGCGCGCTTTCTGGCCAGCGGCGCCGACGTGATCGGCCTGGGTGCTTACCTGAAGGACCTACGCGGCAAGTTCCACCACATCGGCGTTGAGTTTGAGGCCAAGATCTAATTCAAAGATGACTTCGCCCTTCCGCTATTTCGCTCGCACGGCCGTGGAATTTGCTCCCGGCGCATTTGCGCGGCTGGGTGGCCTGGCGCGCGAGCGCGGCTTCCGGCATACGGTGCTGGTCGCCGATCGCGGCATGATTGCCGCCGGTTTGGTGGCGCGCGCTGTCCAATCGTTGACTCAGGCCGGGGTCCAAGTCTTTCCATTTCACGAGTTCGGCGAGAACCCGGACACGGTGATGGTCGAGGACGGCCGCGCCTTCGCCACGCCCCACTCGCCAGACTCGCTCGTGGCGCTTGGCGGCGGCAGCTCACTTGATTGTGCCAAGGCCATCAACTTCGTGTTGACCAACGGCGGGTCCATGAAAGACTACTGGGGTTACGATCATGCGCCGAAGCCCTTGCTGCCGATGATCGGCGTGCCCACGACGACCGGGACGGGGAGCGAGGCGCAAAGCTATGCGCTGATCTCCGATGCCGAGACGCACGTGAAGATGGCCTGTGGCGCGCCCACTGCCGCGTTCGGCGCCGTGATTCTCGATCCGGAGTTGGTGGTGTCGCAACCGCGCGCCGTGCTGGCGGCGTCGGGCTATGACGCGATCTCGCATGCGGTGGAAAGCTTTGTCACCGCCAAGCGGACGGCCTGGAGCGACTGTTTTGCACGCGAGGCGTGGCGTTTGCTTGAGGCATCGTTTGAGAAGATGCTGGCGCGGCCGAACCTGGAAGCGGCGGCGGGCATGCAGTTGGGGGCCTATTTTGCCGGCGCGGCGATTGAGGCGTCGATGCTGGGCGCCACTCACGCGTGCGCCAATCCGCTGACCGCGCGTTATGGCACCGCGCATGGCCACGCCATCGCAGTGATGCTGCCGCACGTGGTGCGGTGGAATGCGCAGGCTCGCTATGCGGACTTATCGCCTGAGCTTGATCGCCGTCTGCGTGATTTGGCATCGGCGGCCGAATTGCCGAGTACGTTACGTCAAGTGTGTGCGGCCGAGGCGGACTTGCCCGAATTAGCAGAAGCCGCCGCCAAACAGTGGACCGGCAAATTCAATCCGCGCCCGTTCGACGCCGCCGGAGCCCTGGAGTTGTATCGATGCGCCTACTGACTTTCTTGCTTGCCGCGCTCACGCTTTCCGCGCAGGACTGGCCGCAGTTTCGCGGCAACGCCCGGCTGACCGGCGTCACGGCGGCTCCCATGCCCGCTTCCTTGAAAGTGTTGTGGACCTGGGAGGCTGGAGACGCCATCGAGACATCGGCGGCCATCGTCGGCGCCGTCGTGTATGTGGGGGCAGGGAACGGCGAGCTGTCGGCGCTGGACCTTGAAACCGGCAAGCTGAAATGGAAGTACAAGATCGAAGGGATGTTCGGTGAATCCTCGCCCGCCGTTTCCGGCGGCATGGTCTTTATCGGTGACTTAACCGGCATCGTACACGGCGTCAACGCGGCCGACGGCAAAGGCGTGTGGAAGTTCAAGACCTTCTCAGAAGTGAAGTCCTCGCCAGTGGTCTTCGGCGATACCGTGTTGATCGGGAGCTACGATCAAAGCCTCTACGCGATTCACGCCAAGACCGGTAAGGAGGTGTGGACCTTCAAGACCAATGGCCCGGTGCATTGCACGCCGGGGGTGATGAATGGTTTCACCTACGTATCCGGGTGCGACGAGAACTTTCGCGCGATCCGCGTAGCCGACGGCAAGGAAACGTTCCACGTCAATACCGAATCCTACATCGGCGCCTCGCCGGCGCTGGCCGATAACTTTGCGTTCTTCGGCACCTACGATAACCACGTGGTGGGGGTGGACCTCACCGCCAAAAAAGTTGCCTGGCGCTACGAGCACGCCGTGCGCAAGTTCCCCTTCTATTCTTCGGCGGCCGTGATTGGTGGCAGAGTGATTCTGGGTGGGCGCGACAAGATGTTGCATTGTCTCGATGCCAAGACCGGCAAAGCCATCTGGACCTTCATGACCAAGGCGCGGATCGATTCCTCGCCGGCCATTGCTGGTGACCGCGCCTACTTCGGCTCTAATGACGGCCGATTCTACGTGGTGGACATCAACACCGGCAAGCAGGTCTGGGAGTTTGAGGCGGGCTCGCCCATCTCCGCCTCGCCCGCGATCGTTCCCGGCAAAGTGGTAGTGGGCACGCAAGACGGCAAGCTCTACTGCTTCGGCGCGGCGACGACGGGCAAGTGACACGGCATCCGTTGCTGAGCTGCGACCAGAGGGAGTGGGATTGGCTGAATTCTCTCGCAAAGCCGCAAAGACGCCAAGAATTCGGAGCAGGGGTGCGGCCGCAGCGTAGATTCCACCACCATCAACGCCGGCTAAATCAATGTTGTCGGCACCACCCGCAGCATGCCAAACCTCAGCTACCGAGCGAGCCTGTTCTCAACCCTCTCGCAAAGCCGTAAAGACGCCAGGAATTCGAGGCAGCGTACGGCCTGTTCTACTGCCTCGTCGCCGCAACCGCGGGAAAATAACGCGCCACCGTCGCGGGACTGGGGCGCGGCGTCAACGCCGATACCACGATCATCAACGCCCCCGAGATCAGCGTCATTGGCACCACCGGCAGCATGCCAAACACCAGCGTGCCAGCGGGTGTGCGTGTGATCGCGTCCCATTCGCCAGCGCGCCACCAGACTCCCGGCGCAGTTACCATCGCTTGAAAGACGGCCACCGCGGCCACTGCGGCGATCACCCAAAGTGTCGACGCCAGCGCGCCCCACTTCGTGCTGCCTCGCCAGCAGAGCGCAGCCACCACCAGCGGCGACAAGGCCGCGAATCCGGAGAAGGCGTATTGCGACGCCAGCTCGAAAATGTTGCCCGGCGCCTGCAGCGCGATCAGGTAGGCCACCGCGGTCAGCGCGATCACAAAGCCGCGGCCCACCATCACCTGCACGCGTTCGCCAAATCGCTCCTTATGGCCGTAGTAGGCAAAGACATCTTCGGTGAACATGGTTGAGAGCGCCAGGATCTGCGAGTCACTCGCCATCACGGCCGCCATGATGCCTGCGCCCAGCATCCCCGCCAGCCATTCGGGCGCGTATTGACCTAGCAGCAGCAACAGCACTTCGTCGCGTGCCGTTTTGGGCACCGCGCTCGATCCATTGGCCAGCACGCCGAGGAAGACGCATGGCAGCCAGACGGCCAGAATGCAGATCGGGTAGAGGATCACCGTGCGCTTGAATTGCGACATCTTCTTCGCCGTGAGGCAGAAGATGCTGATATGGGGAAACGCAATCGCCGAAAGCGGCATGAAGGTGTAGCTGAAGAAGTAGAGCGGCGAGACGCGTTCCCGGGTCAGCAGCGGCGCGGTGGCCGGCGAGGCCAAGAGTCTTTCCACCACGGCGCTGAAGCCGCCCATGCCTGAGCCGATCACGGCCACCGCCACTGCGCCAAACGAGAGAAAGAGCACGGTCTGAAAGGCGTTCACCCAGGCCGTGCCGCGCATGCCGCCAAAGAAGACGTAGGACATGACGACTGCCGCGACGACAGCTCCACCCAGCCAGTACGGAACCAGTCCTCCACTAATGGCCTGCATCGCCTTGCCGCCGCCAATGACGCCAATGATGATGTAGGGCAGCAGCAGCACGGCTTGAACCACGAATATGAGGGTGCCGATGTGGCCGCATTCCCAACGGTCTCGAAAAATCTGTACCGGCGTCATGTGCCCGAATTCGTGGCCCACCCACCAGAGGCGCGTCCCCAGAAAGAGGAGCAGCAGCGGCACCACCAGCGCCGAAGACGACGCCATCAATCCATAGGTGACGATGCCGTTGTGAAAAGCATGTCCAGACGACCCCAAAATGGCGAAGGCCGTCATGTGGGTGCCGAACAGCGAGAAGAGAAAGACGAAACCACCCAGCGACCGGCCCGCCAGGAAGAATCCTTCGGCTCCGGAGGCGTCACCGCCGCGGGCGCCACGAAACGCAAAAATGCCGACGTAAATGACCGCCGCCAGATAGATCGCGACGAAAATCGTGCCTGTCAACTACTCGCGCTCCAGATGAGAGGGCCAAGCCACTCGCACGAGCAAAGCCATCAGTGCGGCCGCGGCCAAGGTGAAGCCCGCGTGGTAGGCCAAGCCGACCGGCAGGAATCCGAACACCAGCGGGTGCGCCGACCGCCAAAACCAGAAATCCTGGTGCAGGGCGTACAGCGTCACCACCAAAAGTACCAAAAGCCAGCGATTCACTCTCGGCCAGTATCACACATCCTTCGGCGAGTCCGCACCGCTATGCTGATATACTTTTCCTAAGAGTAGAGATTGAGGGAAACCTCAGCCCACTTGAGTGCGCCTATTGTGGTGACGCCCTTAACATGACGCCTGCCATCTCCGAATCGGTCGACGAATCCACTCGCGCCGGCAACTA
>JAYTKJ010000155.1:0-8476 GCA_043730365.1 Acidobacteriota bacterium
GGCGGGCGCTTCGTCGATGTTTCCACCAAAGCGGGTATAGCCAAGAGTGCGTTCTTCGGTATGGGCGTCGCCGCCGCAGATTATGACAACGACGGCGACACGGACCTATACATCTCCGGTTACCCCTCCGGTGCCCTCCTGCGCAACAACGGAGATGGCGCCTTCACTGATGTCACCGTTGCGGCGGGCGTGCCCAATCAAGGCGAGTGGGGTGCGTCTGCCGCCTGGTTCGACTATGACAGCGATGGCCGGCTGGATCTTTTTATCGCCAACTACGCCGAGTTTTCGTTCAACGATTCCCGCCGCTGCGACTTCGAAGGCCGCCCCGTCTACTGCGCGCAAACGTCGTATCGCGGCCGCCCCTCTCGCCTCTACCGCAACAACGGAGACGGCACGTTTACGGACGCCAGCGCCGCGGCGGGTATTGCGGCGCTGCCCGGTCGCGCACTCGGCGTGGTCGCGATCGACTATGACGGCGACGGCCGCCAGGACTTGTTCGTCGCTCGCGACGCCTCGCCCAATCTCCTGCTGCGTAATCGCGGCGACGGCTCGTTTGAGAATACGGCTTTGCAAGCCGAAGTGGCGTACAACCCGGAAGGCGTGGCCCGTGCGGGCATGGGCGTCGATGCCGGTGACGTGGATGGTGACGGTACACCGGATTTCGTAGTTTCGAATTTCGACAACGAGTACCACGCGCTCTATCTAAACCCGGGACGGCTTCCTTTTCGAGAAGCCACCGTAGAGTCACGCTTGGCACAGCACTCGCGTCCCTATGTCGGCTGGGGCTTGCGCCTCGTGGACTATGACAACGACGGGGACCTGGATCTGCTCATCGTCAATGGGCATCTGCACGAGATGATTGCACGGTCCAATCGCGCCGTCGCCTATCGTGAGCCGCCGCTCCTGCTAAATAATGATGGCCGTGCGCGATTTTCCCGCGTTGATGCCGGCCCTGTTTTTCGTGGCGCCTACCTGGGCCGCGGCCTTGCCACCGGAGACTTCGATAACGACGGCGCTGTGGATGCAGTCTTCATCTCCCTCAATGATCCGCCGGTGCTCTTGCGTAACGAAGCCGCCGTTGGGCGACGTTGGCTCGGGGTCCGGTTGCACGGCACGGCTTCGAATCGCGACGCGATCGGCGCGCGGCTGACGCTCCAGGTTGGCCAGCGCGCACTCACTCGCTGGATCGCCGGTGGCGGTAGTTTTCTTGCTTCGCATGACCGGCGCGTTGTCTTCGGGCTCGGCGGTGACGGCGCCCCCGGCCAACTCGAGATTCGCTGGCCCTCGGGCCGCATCCAGATCGTTGCCGCACTCGCTCCGGGTCGCTATCATGACATCACCGAACCTGCCGCGAAAGGCCCGCTACCATGACGCCACGTTACCCACAAGCCATTCTGATCAGTTGCGAGATTCCTTGGGACGAGCAGGAGAATCTGCTGGAGGACGTATTCCGCGCCGAAGTCCGCCATGCGCTCGCCGCGGGGTTCCGGCACGTCTACACCTTCGGAACCGCGGGCGAAGGATATGCCGTGGATCTTCCTCGTTTTCGGCGTATCGTCGAAATTTTTCGCGAAGAGACGCGCGGGGAAGGTGTGCACGCGCAGATCGGGGTGATCGCCCTCTCGGTCGCGCAGTTCCACGAGCGGCTCCGCATCGCCCACGCCGCGGGGTTTCGCGAGTTCCAGATTTCGCTGCCTTCCTGGGGCGCGCTCAACGACGCGGAGGTGTTGCGCTTCTTTGTTGATGTTTGCTCGGCGTATCCAGATAGCAAATTCCTTCACTACAATCTGGCCCGTACCAAGCGAGTGCTTACTGGGGCCGAGTACGCGCGCATTGCCGCGGCGGTTCCCAATCTAGTGGCCACGAAGAACACCGGCACGACAGTTCACTCCACCATGGAGTTGATGCAGCAGGCGTCGTGCCTGCAGCACTTCTTCGGCGAAGCGATGTTTCCCACTGGCTGTCTCCACGGCGAGTGCTCTCTGCTCTCGTCCTTCGGTCCGCTATTCCCCAAGCAGACTCATCGATTTTTTGAGTACGGCCGCCAGCATGATTGGGACAAGCTCTTCCCCTATCAAGCTGAGTATCTCGCCGCCGTGGAAGATGTGATCGCGCCGATGCGCCGCCAGTCCCTGATCGATGGTGCTTATGATAAGTTGCTGGTGCGTCTGGCCGGTGTCCCGATGCCACTGCGGCTACTCTCTCCGTATCAGGGATTCTCTGAAGAGGTATTTGAAGAGTGCCGCCAAATCCTGCGGGAGAAGTATGCGCACTGGCTTGCTTAGTCTGTTACTAGCGCTGCCTCTCTACGGTCAGAACATCGCCGGCTTCTGGCGCAATACGCTGGAGCATTTGGCGGCCGAGCCACTCGAGGCCGTGGAGAAGGATTTGGGCGAGCCGCTCCCCTATCGCGTTTTCAGCGTCGAGTACCGCTCGCTCGGTGGCGTGCGGGTGCGCGCGCGCTTGGCGCTGCCGATTCGTGATGGTGAGGCGGCGCGGTTACTGCCGGGTATCGTCACGGTGCCGGGCTACGGCGGAAATCAACAGGGAATCATGCTCGATGAATGCCAGCGGGGTTATGCGGCTTTCCAGGTCTACCCGCGATCGCAAGGCCTCTCGGCGGAGTTATGGAATATCGACTCGGGCGAAAAGCTCACCTGGCATCTCGACAAGCCCGAGGGGGCCTACTATCAACTGGCGTATGCCGACGTGATCCGCGGTGTCGACTTCTTGGCCTCGCGTGCCGGCGTTGATCGCGACCGCCTCGCGATAGTTGGAACCAGCCAGGGTGGAGGCATCGCGCTCGCGGTCGCGGCGCTTGACCCTCGCCTCAAGGTGGTCGTCGCGCACGTTCCATTTCTGTGCGATATGCGACTAGCCGCGCAAACCGAAGGTTCTCTGATAAAGAGACTCCTCGACCAAGCGAAGATGAACGACGAAGCGCATCTATCGACGTTGGACTATTTCGATCCCTTGCGGTTAGTGCCTTCGCTGCGCGTCCCGGTGCTGGTCAGTTCCGGCGGGCGCGATACCGTTTGTCCGGCCGCCACGATCAGGACGGTCTTTGACCGCATCCCCTCAGTAAAGTCGCTCCTCCACGAACCAGACTTGCCGCACACTACGTCGGCCGCGTTCTATCGCATGACCTGGCATTGGCTTGACCAATACTTACGCCCATGAAAATCACTCACGTTTCTACCACGCTATTGACTGGCCCCTGCAGTAACGATCGCTTTCTGCGGGAAGCCCGCCGTCTCCGCTCGGCGGCCTTCGTTGAGGTTCATACCGATACGGGGTTGATCGGTTTGGGCGAAACCTACGCCGGCTATTTTTGTCCCGAAATGGTGCCCTCGATCGTCGAATTCTTCGCGCCCATTCTGATCGGTAACGACGTGTCCGACATCGACGAGTTATGGCGCCGCATGGTCCACTGCGGCAATTTCTGGTGCCGCGTGGGATTGGGTGCGTCCGTGCTCAACGGGATCGAAGCGGCGTTGTGGGATCTCAAGGGGAAACTGTTGGGCCTGCCGGTGTATGAGTTACTCGGGGGGCGCAAGCATGATCGATTGCCGGCCTATGCTACCGGCGGTCCATCTAACTATCCGAAGGAGCGCTTGGCCGAGAAAGTGGACTATTATTTCGCCCTGGGGTTTCGTGGCTTCAAAGTCGCCACGGGCTCGTTTTCTCCCCAGGCCGGCTGGTACACCCCGGTGACGCCCGCTGAGGCGGCGGATTTCGAAGGCGCCAAACTCGAGTTCCTGCGACGACACTGCGGCAAAGAAATTCGGATCATGCTCGACGGGCATATGGGAAATAGCGTGGGCGCAACGTGGTCTATCGCCACCGCTGCTGCGGCCTGCCGTGCCGTTGAACCGTATGACCTCTTCTTCTTTGAGGAACCGCTCCACTACACTGATCCCTGGGGCTATGCAGAACTTTGCAAGATGACCTCCGTACCCATTGCTGGCGGCGAGTGCCTCACAGCGATGTATGAATGGCGTGTCTTTGCCGAGCGCGATGCCTTCGACATCGGCCAGCCCGACGCATCCTATCTCGGCGGCATGAGCGAGTTCCTGCGAGTGGCCGCGATGTTCAACGCGCGAGGGCGCGGCATTGCCACGCATGCCTGGGGCGCCGCCGGATCTCTGATGCAGAACGTCCACTGCGGTTTCGCCGCGCCGAACACACGCATCCTGGAAGTGGCGCCAGATTACGCCGGTCTCCATGCCGATCTGCTCGACGGCGCTTTTGTGATGCGCGATGGCTTCGTGCTGCCGCCAGACCGTCCGGGGCTCGGCTTCATTCTTAACGACGAGATCAGAGCGCGTTATCCTTTTCAACCTGGTTCAGGCGAGTTCAATAGCGTACCCGGCAAGATTCTCAAAACTTAGTCACATGCCTCATATCTTCATTGACGTTCCCATTCACCCGTCAACCCTCGCCGCCGTTCAGGCCTTGCCCGGCGTAACCACTGATGCATGGGAGCAGCCCGAAGAGAAAGCGCGAGCGCTGCCGGCCGAACGGTTACGCGATGCCGACGTGCTCTTTTGTACCTACCCGCCCACGAACTTCGCGGACTTGGAGAAACTTCGGTGGATTCAGATCGCTTCTACTGGTTACGCCCAGCTATTTGGCCTGGATCTAGCGGCCCGTGACATCCTCGCCTCCAACGCCCGGGGCTGTTTCGACGTGCCGATAGCCGAGTGGAACATGGCGATGATGGTGAATCTGGCGCGCGATCTGCGCAGTATGATTCGCAATCAGGACGCCGCGGTGTGGGATCGTTCGGCATCTTTCCAGCGTGAGATACGTGGCATGAATCTAGGTGTATGGGGATACGGCGGGATCGGCCGCGAGACGGCTCGCCTCGCCCGCGCTCTCGGTATGCAAGTCTCGGTGTTGACTCGCGGCGGAACCATCCCGCCTCGCAACGATGTCTATGCCGTGCCGGGCACCGGCGACCCGGAGGGAATCCATCCCCATCGTCTGTTCCGCGCCGGCGAAGAACTGGAGTTTCTCCGCGATCTGGATTTTCTCGTCGTCGCGATCCCACTTACTCCGGCGACGGAGGGAATCATCGGTGAGCGCGAATTGCGAGCACTGCCGCGCACCGCCTGCCTGCTGAATCCGGCCCGTGGGCCCATCATCGATCAGCAAGCGTTGCTGAGGGCGCTCGACGAGGGCTGGATCGCCGGCGCCGCTTTGGATACGCACTACGTTTACCCGCTGCCGCCGGAGCACCCCCTCTGGCGTTACCCCAACGTGATTCTTACGCCCCACATTTCCGGTTCGTCTTTGAGCCAGCACTATCGTGACCGGCTCTGGGACATCTTTGCGATCAACCTACGCCGGTATCTCGAAGGAGCGCCTCTGATCAATCGCCTCACCGGGGCGCAACTTGCCGGAGCCTGAGAAACGTCTATCGGTAGAAAGGCTTCCAAGTCAGCCAAGTGGGGCCGTATTTAGGCTCAGGACGGCCCGTTTCCAGTGCGCCCAAATCTGGCGCCCTTCCGGCGAAGCCATCGTTCACCGTCGGAATCGGCACCCCGGCATCAACCGCTCTACTTCCAGGCTTGAGCTTGAAATTGAGATCCATCGAGTGATACACAGCATGCCGCTTGCTCGGGTCCGGCGGGACCATGTTCTCGAAAATATCGAAGTCAACCTCGATGCCATGCGCCTCTTGACCCGTGGCCGCGCGAAACTCAGCCAGCGTTGAGTAAGTCTTCCAGTCGTCGGGCTTCGGCTCATAGAGACGCTGTCCGGCCTTTGGCCCCAGCCATGAGTATTGCGCTGCGACGCCTTTGTTCGGGCGGAAGCCGTTGTAGTCCGAACTGTAGGCATCGGTAGCGTTGGCCCAGGTCATAATGCCGCGTCCTGGTGTATCCCGTCCGACGAAGAGATTGTTGCGATAGTGCATGTTCGATGAAGGATCCCGAATCGCCTGCTCCCCAATGATTGTGTTGTGAAACACAAACAACCCAGCCGGTTTGGCTGAGAACTTGAAGGACACACCGCTGGGCACGTGATAAAGGAGGTTGCGAATGAAATAGATTGGGCCCCCAAACACTGGTTGTGAGCTATAGCCGCCGTGTGCGGCGTTCACGCCGCGATTGTCGAATACCCGCACGTTATGTACTCCGCCGTCGGTCTCGACAAAGTCGTCATTCGACATGTGCACATCGTTGCCGTAAATGTCGATCGATGACGCCTGCCGATCGAGATCCTTTTCCGGTGTCCCATACGTGGAGATGCCGATCGCGTCGTGGAAGTAGGCGATCGCATTCCGTGCGATGACGTGCCCGGGGCCATAAATCTTAATGGCGTAGTAACTCGTAAGCGGGTGAGAACCGTACGGTCCCGCGCTTGACCACAACGGGCCGGTCCAGCCAATCAGGCGCATCCGATCGTCGCGGCCCAGAAAGAGGTTGTCGGCGATGTAGAAATCGCTTGAACCCGCATACTCGGTCCAAACCCCGAACCCCACGTTCTCAAAGCGACAGTTCTTGACCGTGAGCCCAACGGCGCCGAGGACTTCCTTCTGCCCGGCGAAGATTCCCACTTCCGTATTCCGGATCGTCAGTCCGTCGAAGATGTGATACCGCGACGCCATGACGTCGAATAGCCGATGGGCCCCGGCGCCATCAAAAATCACCTCCCCATCCCCCGCCGACTTGATCGTGAACGGCCGGTCTGGCGTGCCTTTGAGTGTCAGCGACATCGAGCCATCAAAGGGCGTCATCATCGGATCCACATAGTTCAAGCGCTCCGGCTTGTAGAGTCCGGCATGGACGAGAATGGTGTCGCCAGGCTGCGCCCGCTTTTCCCACATCACGCTCCAGTCCCCGAGTCCGGAGCCATAGTACGCCTGCAGAATGTTAGTGAAGCTCGGTTCGATCCGCGTACCCTGATAATCCGGCGGGTAGACATGCAACTGGCGCCCCACCTGGGACGGCATCGGATCGGTGCGCGTCTTGACCTTGACAACTTGCGAGGCCGTGCCTGTGACTCCGTCCGGGTCCGCCAGTTGGAATTCGCATTCATACTCGGTCCCAGCTTGCAGATTGAGAATGCTGCCCGCAAATCCATCGGGTACGGTGTAGTCGAAGTTCTCCCGCCGGCGATAGAGGTTCTCTCCGCCAATGCGAACCAGCGGCAGCGCCGGTCGCCAAGCCGATTCGCCGGTAGCTCGGAAGCGCACTGTCACGGTGGCATTCCGGTTGGCATCGCCGGTGATTGCCCACTCAAAACCCAGGTTGAGGAGCGTGGGATGTTCAACGAAGAACCTCCCGGATTGCGTGCCGTTTTGTGCGCTGGCGCTGGCAGCCGCTAGTACGAGTATGCAGAGAGTTCGGTAGCTCATTACTGTTCCGGTTGATTATATCGCTCGACCAATCCGTCGCGTGATACCCTGGCCTTTGAATTTATGAGAGCTGCCTACTACGAAGGCCACGCCAGCATCCGCGTGGCCGAGTGCGTTCCCGTCGAGCCCGGTCCCGGTCAAGTGCAATTGCGCGTCGCCAACTGCGGCATCTGCGGTACTGACCTCCACATTTATCACGGCAACATGGATCATCGCGTCAAGATGCCGCAGGTGATTGGGCATGAAACTTCGGCCATCGTCGAGAAGCTAGGGGAGGGTGTCACTGGCTACAAGCAAGGCGATCGCGTCACGGTGATGCCGCTCGATCCGTGCCACAACTGTCCCGCCTGCCGCGCGGGCCACTCGCACATTTGCCAGAATCTGAAATTCATCGGCATTGATGTCCCCGGCGGATTTCAAGCGCTATGGACCGTTCCGGCCCACACGTTGCTTTCCGTCCCCGAGCGCGTTTCGCTTGAGCACGCCGCGCTGATTGAGCCTATCGCCGTCGCCTGTCACGACGTCCGCATGGGTGAAGTCAAGCCCGGCGAGTTTGCGATGGTGCTGGGCGGCGGGCCGATCGGAACGCTGGTGGCGTTGGTAGCCAGGCAAGCCGGCGCCCGCGTGGTGGTGAGCGAAATCAATCCCTTCCGCTTGAAGTTGATCGCCTCGCTCGGGCTCGAAGCCGTGAACCCACTCGAAACAAACCTCGTCGATTTCGTCAACGCGCAAACCGGCAACGCTGGCGCCGACGTGGTCTTTGAAGTTTCCGGCGCGGCCCCGGCTGCCCTGCAGATGACGGACCTGCTGCGCACCCGCGGCCGCGTGGTGATGGTGGCGGTCTACGCCAAACCGGTACCCGTGAATCTGCATCGCTTCTTCTGGCGCGAACTTCGCCTCATCGGCGCGCGCGTCTATGAGCGCGAAGATTTCGCTCAGGCCATTCACTTGCTCGACACCCGCACAGTGCTTTTTGACAAGCTCATCACCGGCGTCTATCCGCTCGACAAACTCAAACAGGGTTTTGAAGAGATGGAGCAGGGCGGGGCAGTCATGAAGATTCTGATCGACTGCGCGAGTTGAACATGAGCGTACTCGATCTGTTCAAACTGG
>JAYTKJ010000156.1:0-3871 GCA_043730365.1 Acidobacteriota bacterium
TACTCCCAACTTCGACTAATGTGCGAAGGATTCACTCTCAGAGACTCAGAGACGACACCCTGTGACACTAGCCCCGACTGATTTACGGGTAAAGGGCAGAGCTAGCCTACCCCATCGCCCGTCGCAACAATGCGATCTGGCCCGCATGGTAGATCCAATGCTGCCCGACGCCCTCAATCAGGAAATCGACGGTGTAGGTCTTGCCCGCCACTGTCTCCGCCAACTCGGCCTCGGTCAAACGCCCAGCCTTGTCGATCAATTCGCGGCACGATTCGCTGAGTTGCACACGACTTTGGCGCCATGCGTCCGGCGTGATCGTCTCAGGGCCAGGAAAATCTTCGGGCGGCTCACCGGCCTCCTCCCCTGCCAGGCGCCGTAAACACACCCGGTTCCAGGCATCGATGTGCAGCGTGATTTCCCAAATAGAATGGGCTGGCTCCAGCGGGCGCGCCGCGGCGGACACCGCCGAGATGCCCGCCAGCACCGGATTCAAAGCCGCGGCATACCAAGGATCGCCGTCGAGAATTTCAGCCAGCGTGGTAGCAAGATGTTGCGCACGTTCCACGCCTCCATTTTATTTGGTCAGGCGCGTCCGCAGTAAATCGATGCCTTCCACCGTGATCACGTTGCGGCTCTGATCGTCAGCCTCAATGTAGTGCTTGGTCTTCATGTAATTCAGAATGAAGGTGGCTGACTCGCGCGCAATCCCGAGTTCCCGCTCCATCGGCATGATCGCCACGGCCCCCGATAGCGGATTCTTCTTCTTGGCCCGATAGAGAATGCCCAGGATGCCCAGGAGCAGTTGCTCGTCCTGCGCGATCTCGTCAAAAACCGAGCCGACTTCGCCGGGCCCGGCCTCGGCTGTCTCTGTGGGCGCAGGCACCGCCGTAACTACCGTGGGCACGACGGGCGCAACGGCGGGAACTGGCGTCGCAGCCACCGGTGGCGGAGGCGGCGCGGGGGATTTGGGCTGGAACGAGGGCGCCTCCGTATCCGGCTTGCGGACGCGGTTCAGCATAGACTTCAGATCGTGCGACGTGACACTCATATTTTTGGATATCCCACTCCGTACTTGCTTATCGGCTCCCGGGCTCCGTTCCACACTACGGCGTTCGCCTTATGTTCCGCGATACAATCGGACGCGATGACCCTTCTACGGTCCGGTTTTTGCATCTTGGCGGGCACGCTGGCCCTCTCTCAAGTGGTGTCGCGGCCGCCCGATATCCCGTTTGAGAAGCACACGCTCGATCTCGGGGCCAACGAATCCTGCGCCATTGGGGACTTCAACAAGGACGGCCGGCTGGACATCGTCTCAGGCGAGAACTGGTTTGAAGCGCCCAAGTGGACGCGGCACAAGTTTCGGTCCCTGCCGTTCAACAACAACTACATCGACAATTTCTCGGATCTGGTTGTCGACGTGAACGGCGACGGCTACCCGGACATCGTCAGCGGCGGCTGGTTTAGCCAGCAAGTGAGCTGGTGGGAAAACCCGGGCAAGTCCAAAGCCGAGTGGAAGGCGCACGTCATCGATCAGGGCATGAACATGGAGTTCGCGTTTCTGGTGGACCTTAACAACGACGGCAAGGCACTGGAAGTATTGCCGCAGTACGGCGGTCCCAAGGCCGTCACGGCGTGGTATGAGCTCCAGGGCGGCAAATGGGTCAAGCATCTGGTGAGCCCCAAAGCCCACGGCCACGGCATCGGCGCCGGCGACGTCAACGGCGATGGCAAGACCGACGTGCTGACTCCCCAAGGTTGGTTTGAAGCGCCGGACTGGAAGTTTCACCCGGACTGGGAATTCAAGAAGGCGCTCAGCTTCATGCATGTCAACGATGTCAACGCCGACGGCCGCCCGGACATCGTCTCCTCCTTCGCGCATGACTATGGCGTGTTCTGGCTCGAGCGCGGCGCCGGGGCTGCCGAGTGGACCGAGCGCAAGATCGACGACACGTGGTCCCAGGCCCACGCCATCACGATGACCGACCTCAACGGCGACGGCAAACGTGACTTCATCAGCGGCAAGCGCTATCTTGCGCATGAGCACGAACCGGGAGCTTTTGAAGCGCCCGGCATTTATTGGTATGAGCCGCTGGTGGTGCCCAAGCCCATCGGCAACGGCGCTCTGCAGTGGGTGCGCCACGTCATCGACTACGGCACGCGGACCGGAGCGGGTATGCAGATCCCTGTAGTAGACATCGATGGCGACGGGGACTTGGACTTTGCCGTGGGCGGGAAGACTGGGGTCTTCGTCTTTGAAAACAAGACCAAGTGACGAAGTATCTTGTTACTCCTGAGCCTGGCAGGGGACGCAAGGATGGGTCCGGCGGCGCAATAACCCGCAGCGACTGATTGTCGGGAGCCAGTAACCCGCCTACGTCATCGATTTGCAGTTTGCCCCAACGGCTCGCAAAGGTCCCCGTCGGGTAGACCGTACCGTGATCGCCCCGGGGGAACCAGGTTGCTCGGATTGAACGAGCGTCGCAGTTCCTCCGTCTTCGGAAACTCCAGCACCGGGCCATCCACGAATTGCGCGCGGTACGCCGCCAGCCTGGCCTGAGTCTCCAACGCGCGTGTTCTTTCCTTCGCGGCGACCGCGCGAAAACCGTAGGGCTCGGCCGCGGTTTGGGCTCGGCTCACCAGGTCCGCGCCGCTGGCCCGGAAGCTGAGTGCCTCACCAAGCAAGGCGCCGAGGTTGGCATTCTGCCTGACTTTTTGCGCCATCCCGAGGCATACCTGTCGAGCAACAGGCCAAGCGCCGGGCCGGTCGCGCACGCGAAGGATCATGAAAAAGCGGACCGATCTTCAAAGTCTTCCACCCCGCGCGCGACCCTCGCCAGCGTTTCTCCAGCCTCTTCCAGCGCGATCACAGTGCCTGTGTATTCGGCAAGCCCTTCCTGAATCTCCAACGCAGATTCCCGGATATCCGCCCCAAGGTTCAATTGTTGCCGGGCCCCGCAATGCCTGAGCCAACGCCCTCAACTCCAATCTCAACCAGAGCCGGCCGGATTCGGCCTCCAAGTGACCGCTCGCGGCATCGGAGGCGCGCAGACCCAGTTCCGGTTGCGCACGATGGAATGACTCGTGAACCAGCAAGCGGAGCCGCAGGAATTCGTCCATCAGCAATGGCAGCAAGACCATTGCCCACTGATGGCCTCCCCATTGGATCGAGGTGTTGGCGATCAGCAAGTCAGCCGGCAGCTTCCCCGCAAACAAGCCGCCTGACTCCTGGAACTTCTGATCCGGGTCCGGCATGTTCGCCACGGTCACACGATTTCCCGGGTCAACCAGCAGCACTCTTCCGCAAAGGGACACACCCCACAGGCGATCTCGTGCCTCCCGGCAAACGCGCTGGAATTCCGAGAGGCCTGCTCTAGCTGCCTCCAGTTCAGGCTGAGTCTGAGGTACGAGCAGCGTGGCGCTCGTCAGTGCGACCAGGATGACCTTGCGTCCCATTGGAATTAGTTTAGACGGTGAAATCGTTGCCGAGCCGCGCGCGCCAGCAAGCGCAATCGCCGGGATAAACCCGCGTGCAGTAGGGGATGAAAGAGCCCTACAAGAAAGGAATAGCGAACCATCTTGACCTCGAGTCTTGCGCTGGGCGCCGTGAGGTGCCGGGTGAAGCATAGACAGAGGCATCGGCGGGCGGGGAATTGAGCTTCGAAAAGCATAATCCGGGTGCCGGCCGTGTGCTTGCAACGGGAAGGCCACACCCAAGTGGACGACAACGCAAGGCCTGCGTCCACGAGGGACCCGGCGTAGTCCTAGAACCATCAGCACGCCGAGAAACTGCACGCGCGAGAACCGGGAGACCTCGTTGGTATCCGAAGGTCAACCAAACCAGGAACGGTCCGGGAAGCCAAAAGCGCAATCC